>JAILGA010000055.1 GCA_024697225.1 Lachnospiraceae bacterium | reverse complement strand
AAAAGACATACTCGTGCGCCAGTCTTGCTCTATAGGAGCCATAAGCCTTGCCGAATTCCTGGACATATTGTCTGCCGGTGCCAAGCACCATACGGTTTAAGACTGCCGCCTTCGAATACCTGACAAGTTCCTGCTCCGACAATCCCTTCCCCTTGAAATGATCCGCAACGTATCCGTAGGTACTGCCTTTCCCTTCCATACGGAAGCGATGGAGAAGATCCTGCTCGGTAAAGCCGGGATCCAGTTCCCGTTCTTTCTCAATAAGCGGCGCAAAGATACGGTCAAATATCTTCTCCGCATCCCCGAGATCCTTTTGCGTCCACTTATCGATGTTATCGATCGTAAGGGAATAGTTGTCGACCTGATGCCTGTTGCGGCTGAAACTTGAGCTGTCAAGGATATTCAGATCAAAGATCTCCGGGTAGCTGGTAAAATTGATGTTTTGTATTAAATCCCTGACCTCCGCGTCATGCCGCTCGTTGATCTCCTTTTCACGCCTTGCCCTCTCCGCGCCCTCCGGTACACCGGTATAGTCTCCGGCTCTGCGCACAGCGACGCTGATCTTCCTGTCAGACTGAAAACTCTCATCCCCGCCGTAACCTGCAGCAAAGGCACTATGACAATCAGTACCGAAATAATTGTCGGCTTCGCGGAACCTTCCTCTCAGCGTCCAGCGGTCTGTCTGCGCAAGGAACGAAGAGACATAATCATAGGCAAAGCTCCCCGGTTCCCCGACTTTCTCCGCGTCACCGGAGATCAGTCCCTGCGACTTCATGCTGTCCATGGCGGAGTGGCTCATCCGTCCGTACCAGCCGTAGTTTGCGATAACGGTCTTCTCATCGACTCTTCCGTCCGAGAGCACCGGATGCGCCTCGATATCCTTAAGGAATTCCTGTCCCAGGCGCTCCCTTTGTGCGGGATCACCCTTTAACACCTCCTGAATTCCCTTGAGGTCCATCTTCTTTTCGCTCATGAGCCAGGTCACAAGCAGGAAAGTTGCCTGCCCGGGGCCATCCACATCGCTCAGACCGGCCCGAAAGAGTATCTGCTTGTTCCGGGGATCCGCCAGATCAAATATATCCAGAGGATCGATATCCGTCAGCCTGTTAGCGGGGTCCTTGGAATTCACTTTTGTATTGACCATGGTATTCTCCTTACAAAATGATTCAGTTACAGAAGGATATATGCACTAAGGTGTCAAAACCCTTTATGTTCCCGTCAGAATTTGTAATAAATGAAGCTCGCCGCATCATAATCGCCGCCCCACACTCCGCAGATCACCGTTATGAGTATGAGTGCAAGATAGGCGCTCCATCGTAAGATAACCGGGCGTCCCGCAAAGAATACCGCAAGGCTTGCTCCCTTTTTCTTCATGATATCCGCTATCAGGACAACGATGAGGCACACTATGATCATCTTCCATTCCACAGCCGTGATGCCGAGCGCAAACAACGTCCCGTCAAAGAGCTGTGACGGAATGGGCTTTGCAAATCCCGCAAAAAAGTCTGCGGCGTTCTTTAACGAGTCGGCCCTGAAGAGTATCCATGCAAAGTTGGCAAGCAGGAAAGTAAATATGGTCGACAGCAACGGACAGTTTGGTCTTTTGCCGGGAAGCTTCTTCCACAGGACATACAGCACCTGATAGAGACCGTGTATAAGGCCCCACAGGATAAAGGTGAAGCCCGCGCCGTGCCACAGGCCGCTGATGATGAACACTATCATGAGATTGAGCATTTTCCTGGGCTCTCCGCGCCTGCTGCCGCCGAGGGGTATATAGAGATAGTCGCGAAGCCATGTAGAAAGTGAGATGTGCCAGCGCCTCCAGAATTCGCCGATGTTTTCCGAGAGATAGGGGGCGTTGAAATTGTCCATAAGCTTTATGCCGAGAACTCTCGCCGCACCGATGACGATGGACGAGTAGCCTGCGAAGTCCAGATATATCTGAAGCGAGAACAGAATGCTCGCTATGAACAGCACTATGCCGCCGTACGATTTAGGGTCCGCAAAAACCGTATTCACGGCAACAGCAAGTCTGTCAGCCAGTACAAGCTTCATAAAAAAGCCCCACACCATCAGAACAAGTCCGTCTCTGATCTTGTTGCCGTCGAAGCGTATCCCTTCCTGATACTCAGCGGTAAAGCAGTGTATCAGTCTCCCCGCTCTCTCTATGGGGCCCGACAGCACCGTCGGGAAGAAGGCAACAAAGAGCATATATCTGACCGGGTTGCGCTCCGGTTCCACCTCGCCCCTGTAGACATCGATGAGATAGCCTATGGCCTGGAATGTGTAGAAGGAAATCCCGATCGGGAGGATCGGGCTTTTCAGGAGGCCGCCGCTGAGGAAACCTATATATTTGAAGAATAAGAGCACCGCCAGATTAGCGGTAACGACTGCGGCGACAACTGCCTTCTTCCCCGCCGTTCCATGGACAGAGGATATCTTCAGGGCGCCAAGCCATGTAGTTGATGTTTTTTCATTGGCGGAGCCTGTCTTCATGGCGGAGCCTGTCTTCATGGCGCCCAGCCTGGTAGTTGCTGCGTTTCCAGGAACTGAGCCTATCTTAAGGGCGCCAAACCATGTAGTCACCGCCGAGAACACCAGGAATACCGTGTGCGCCGGCCCCTGCGAGATATAAAACAGCAGACTTGCCGCGAAGAGCCATATATACCGGACTTTTGCCGGGAGGATGTAATAAACGACCGCTGTTACGCAAAAGAACAAAATAAACCAGAATGATACTATCTGCACTTTTCTTCACCCATCGGAAATATTTGACAACACAACCTATGATATAATATCATAAATTACTCTAATGTGTTATCTTCTGCGCGTGAGTTTTATGATCGGCCGTTTTACGATCGGCGCTTTACGATCGGCGCTTTACGATCGGCCGCTTTACGATCGGCGCTTTACGATCGGCCGCAGAGAGTGCGCACGGGGTGTGGCCCAGTTTGGCTAAGGCGCGTGGTTTGGGACCACGAGATCGCAGGTTCGAATCCTGTCACCCCGATTTTTTCTTTTTGCCGGGAGTGCCCGATTTTCGGGGCTTCCGGCGATTTGTTTTTCTGAAAAATGCCAGAAAAATCTGATTACTTTTGATTACTGATTACCATTTTGGTAATCAAATCCGGATTTTGGCGTTAAAACGTGATGAAATGGGCATTTACACGACTGATCTCTGTTTACCGCTTCGATTGACTGATTCGGATTCCAGCACCGAAAGTGCCTTCTCCATGTTATATCCGGTGTAATAATTTCGCATTGCTGTCTCCGGACTGTTACCGAATAATCGAGATGCCAGAAGCAGATCACCACCTGAGTTGTTAGCCACGCGAGTGATACCGTTTCTTCTGAAACTATGCGGTCCCTTCATCGCTTCACGACTGATCTTAATCCCCAGTTTATCACACATCCTTGAATAAAACCTGTATACCACACGATTGTTGATGACACCGCTTTCTGTATCATCGGAGGGGAATAGGAACTTGCTGCCCGGGAAATAATCGTTACAGACTTCCCGGTACTTTTCCAAAAAATCCCTTATCTCGGATGTCTGAGGAAAACGCCTGTTCACATGTGTCTTGGTGTGATCCACGATCACAAAACGTTCTTTTTCACCGGGAGCCGTCGGTTTCACAGAAACCTGCTCTTTAGAGATGCTGACATACTCATTGCCGTGAATGTCCGCCCATTCAAGCGGGGCCACTTCTCCGCGGCGCAAGCCCATCAGAATCTGTAATTCCAATGCGTATGCCGGGACATAATGTGGTTTTCGCATCTGGTATGAATGAATGTAATCCAACATCTGGTCGATTTCTTCGTCCGTGTGCACCCTCTCCTCAACAGGAGTAGATTCATGCAACATGTCATCGTAGCGGTCAAAACTTACTCGATCCACTGGGTTTTCAAAGATCCAGCCTTCATCGTATGCAAGCTTAAGTGTAGCCCGCAGGATTCCTCTCAATGCCATAAATGCCTTTCTGTTGAGTTTCAGTCTTGATAGTGTCTTATAGCAGAAATCCTCAATGTCGTGCCTCGAGATCTCATCGATGTACATCTTTTCAAAAGCTGTACCCTCAAAGAAGCGGCGGTAGTTCGAGCGCGTCACTGATATTGTGTTGTTTACGGAAATCTTTTTCTCGGGGTTCTTGACGTATTTCAGTTTCATACCCTGTGAGATCTCAAAGCATTCCGCAAAGGTCTTCTTAACCCATCCACGAAGACCACGCTCGTATTCGAACACCTTCTCTTCAAGTTCCTCAATAGTCTTTGCCTTTATCTGCCTCCTTCCGTTTTTCTTTGTTCTGTCCTCCATATTAATATGATAGTACCCGTCGGAGGATGGCCGCTTGGGCCATGTGTATGCTGCCAAAACTGCGTTTTTCATTGCCTGCTCGTACATCGTCCGGGCATCGTCAACGCTGATTATACCATC
>JAILGA010000091.1 GCA_024697225.1 Lachnospiraceae bacterium | reverse complement strand
ATACCGGATGTGCAGGATGATTTCCGCCGGATAAAGAATGCCCAGGAGGCACGCGGTATTGACATGGGTGCCAAGGCCCGGTTCTTAGACCGAATGAAGAACGTCGCCGGGATCATCTTCCCCCTTCTTTTTTCCACAATGGAACACATAGATGTGGTATCAAACGCCATGGAGCTTCGGGGCTTCGGTAAAAAGAAAAAGCGCACCTGGTATTCCAGAAAACGTCTTACCCGAAATGATATTCTCGTGATCGTTTTTATAATCATCTTCTCCGTGGGGGCTCTGATATTTACCTGGGCTGACGGGAACAGATTCTACAATCCTTTTGTTTGAGCATAATTCGGATCACTCTTTATTATTATACGCAGTTGTGCTATACTATAAAATACGCGTATTTTTTGATGTAAAGCGGGGACCAGCTTATGGAACAGATTGAACTGAATACGGACGACAATCTATTTGCCGGCAATGACGAAGATCTGTTCAGCATTTCTTCGATATCAGGGATACTGGAAGAAAAATCCATCCCCAATACTGCTCTCGAACTGGAGAGCGGTACCTTTTCCCATGTATACAGATATGTGATACGTCACGTCGTGCGCGACCGAAAGAGCGCCTGTAAGATCCTCTTTACGCTCCTTAAGACTGACGGTATCGATCCCGGCGTCTTTGAGAAAAAATGCACTGAATTCGGTGAGCATATACGCACGTCCTTCAGGAAGACAGATATCCTGACCAGGGTCAGGCCATCGCAGTATTTTCTCTTTCTTGCGGATATTAAAAAATCAGCTATTTCCCGGGTGCTGGCAGATGTGGTGCTGAAATGGTATAAGCAGTACGGAAATGCTCTCAATGTGACCTATGAGACCGAGTATATAGGCGCAGAGGAGGAATTCTCCGATGATGTCAGCGAAAAGAAGCTTGTGGTCGTCGATGATGACCCGACAATACTGAAGCTTGCGGGATATACGCTCAGTAAGGCGGGATACCATGTCTCGGCCCTGCGTTCCGGCGAGGCGCTGCTGCGCTTCCTCGAAAACAATGTGCCGGATCTTATACTGCTCGATGTCAAAATGCCTGTTATGGACGGCTTTGAAACTCTGAAGAAGCTTAGGAGCATGGAAAGGGTTCTTGCCGACATTCCCATAGTTTTTCTGACTGCGGACGAGAGCACCGAAGCGGAAAAGACCGGACTTTCCCTTGGAGCCACGGATTTCATCAAGAAACCCTTTGTGCCTGAGGTCCTGATACTAAGGGTAAAGCACATCCTTGAACTCGAGACACTGCAGCGCTATCTCAGCAGACTGGTGCAGATAAAGACAGAGGAAAATCAGCGGCTTTTCGTACATGTGGTGCAGTCGCTGGCGGAGGCCATAGATGCCAAGGATACCTATACCAACGGCCACTCGGGAAGAGTCGCGGCGTACTCAAAGGAGATCGCAAGACGCAGCGGCTTTTCGCCTGAAGAACAGAGCGATATCTTCATGATGGGACTTCTGCATGATGTGGGCAAGATCGGCATTCCGGACGCGGTGATCAACAAACCGGCAAAGCTGAACGAGGAGGAATATGAAATAATCAAGAGCCACCCCGTGATGGGTGCGCGTATTCTGCAGAATATAAAGGAAATGCCCAAGCTTGTGACCGGTGCAAGGTGGCACCATGAACGTTTTGACGGGACCGGTTATCCCGATGCGCTTAAGGGCTACGCCATCCCTGAGGAAGCAAGGATAATCGCCGTCGCGGATGCCTATGACGCCATGTCAAGCAGGCGAAGCTACAGGGATATCCTGCCCAGAGAAGCCGTACAGAGAGAGATCACCGAGGGACGCGGCACGCAGTTCGACCCTAAATACGCGGATATTATGCTGGAGATGATCTATCAGGATACCGAATATCTGATGAGAGAGTTCTGAATCCCGTTGATCTC
Organism: Lachnospiraceae bacterium; assembly: GCA_024697225.1. Lineage (GTDB taxonomy): Bacteria > Bacillota > Clostridia > Lachnospirales > Lachnospiraceae > Butyrivibrio. Next base: position 2,756 of record JAILGA010000091.1, on the reverse strand, counting down.
AGATTATCCCCCGTGTGTATTCAGTGGGACGTGTTTAACGCTGCAGAAAGTCTCTGACCTCCTGCAGTCTTTTTTTCGCCTCTGCCCTGCCGATATCATAGACTCTCTCAAGTTCCGACGGATCATTCTCCGTCCGGCTTATTCCAAGACTTTCCGCAGGCCTTATCACAAGGGATTCCCCGGAGGCTTCCCTCCTGTCAATTTCCTCCATCTGCCTGTTGTACATCTCGTGGCGCACAGACATGGCTTCTACAACTTTGGGATAAGCCTTCAGGAGCAGTCTGAACGGCAGCATATTTGCGGGACTCTTGGTAAAGCCTGACGGCTGCGTCAGGATGATGACATTCCTGTTATATCCGCGCCTCTCCATAAAAGAATACGGTACGGAGTTTACGATGCCGCCGTCTAAAAGCTCGTAACCGTCAACCCTGACCGTTCGTGATACCAGCGGCATGGACGCCGAGGCTCTCATCCAGAGCATGTCCCGCTTGCCCATCGTGTCGCACAGGTGAAAGACAGCATTTCCGGTTTTTACATCCGTGGCACCGATATAGAATTCCATGGGATCATTTTTGAAGGTATCCCTGTCAAAAGGATCCAGTCTGCGGGGCAGTTCATTGTAGCAGAAATCCGCGCCGTACAGATCTCCGGTCGTAATAAGCGAACGGATGCTGCAGTATCTGGGATCCCTGCAGTATTTTTTGTTGTATCTGAGGGCTCTTCCCGGCTGGTGTGACTTATAGTTGCAGCCAAAGACCGCACCTGCTGAGATGCCGGCGGCTCCGTCGAAGGTGATGCCGTTTTCCATGAAGACGTCGAGAACGCCGCAGGTAAACATTCCCCGCATTGCGCCGCCTTCAAGAATAAGACCTTTCTTATCACCGCTCATGATCTGATCTCACGATTCATAGAAAATATAATGCGGAATCATCTATGTCCGAAACCTTTGAAAAACCGGTGCAGCTCATGATGAACCGCAACTCGTTTCCCACGTGCATCAGGAAATCTTCTACTCCTGCGACACCGTGATTTTCGAGATGATGGAACATCGATCTGCCCACTGCCGCCGCGTCCGCTCCCAGAGCCAGGGCTTTATAGACATCGGCTCCGCTTGCGATCCCGCAGTCGACTATGATCTTTACAGTTGTATCCTTCAGAGCTTCTTTTATCTTCGGAAGCACCATCATCGGCGGCACCGCATAAGGCATGCGTCCGTGATGGTGGCTGACGATTATCGCGCGCGCGCCTATTTCTGCGCATTTGAGGGCATCAGATACGCCGAGGACACCTTTTACGACAAACGGAAGCTTTGTGGATTCCACATAGGAGCGGAGCATATCCGTTGTCTGTGCTGCCATTTCCTCTCCTACCACCACATCATAGCCCGCTTCGCCGAAGATATGATCTATGTCCATTCCTACGCCGAAGGCTCCAGCCTCCTCCGCAAAGGCTATCTGATCCCTGATCTTGCCGTTGTCCGCATAGGGTTTGATGATGCGGACCGTTTTTGCTCCGGTGTCGGCTATTTTCCGGAACATATCATTTTCCATCATCCCGCAGAAATTGAGGACATTGCACTCCTTTGCCGCCAGAGAGTATTCCTCAAGGCCGTTCATCTTTCTGCCGCCGTAACTTCCCAGATGCGAAAAAGCCGGCGTCATGACAGGCATTGAAAAGTCCGCGCCGAGAAAATGGATGCCGGTATCCGCTTTTACGGAATCGATGAAGCTCTCGCCGATGAGGATCGAATCCATATATCTCTCGGTTATTTCATTTGCATCAGATAGTCTTGTATAATCCATTTAATTCCTCCTTCAGATATCCCATATACTTAAGGTACTCGTCATCCGTGTTCAGATGTTCAAGGATGACGGGCATGTCCGGGTCGATCTCATGCATTTTTTTTACATAGTGTCTGAGCGGGAACTCGCCGTCTCCCGGACCGCATTCCATAAGGCGTATGGTATAGTGACTGTCAAGATGCACGTCCTTGATATGGCAGCTGCGTATCCTGCCGCCCAGAAGCCCGGCACATTCATCCACGAATTCCTCGGGGTGGAAATACCTGTCTGCCGAGTTGATCATGTTGATGATGTCCATATGAACCGCAAAGCGGTCGCGCTCAACGGCATCAATAAGACGCAGGTATTCAGCGGGGCCGGTGGGTATCATCCAGGGCATGGGCTCCAGTGAAAAGAAGGTATTTTTCACATCCGCCCTGTCTATGATCTCACGCACCATCGAAACAGTCTGCTTCCAGGCATCCTCAGTGAAATTCTCGCGATAGCCGCCGTCCCAGACGGAGCCGAAGGAGCCGGCAACATTGACCGCGCAGCGGGCGCCGAGAAAATCAGCAAGCCTAAGCTGCTCAACGCAGTAGTCCATATTTGCTTTTCTTTCGTCGGGGTCGGCAGCAAGCGCATTCCGCCATATACCTACCTCGGCGATCATGAGTCCTGCCCGCTCAGCTGCCTCCTTGTACTCGAGGATCTTTTTCTCCGGCTCACCACTCTGAACGGGAAAGACAACTGCAGAGCAGCCGAGCCGGACCTGCCTGTCCGCCCATTCCTCCGCCGTCGTATGCCCAAGCGGCGATGAAGTTCCGAGTCTCACTATAACTCACCTCCCTTTTTCATTGCTGATCGTTACTTTACTTTGACCTTGCAGGTGTCGTAAACAGTGCCGCCCACAAGGAGCGAGATCGTAGCTTTTTTGCCCTTCTTCAGGCCGGTGATCTCTCCGCTGTCGGAAACAGA
>JAILGA010000078.1 GCA_024697225.1 Lachnospiraceae bacterium | reverse complement strand
AGATGGCGGTATGTCTCCTGGCGGTAGCACCCCTCATCTTCTTCATAATCTACAGGTTTAAAAGAAGTGTTGCTCCCATGCACGCACTGCTCCGGGAAAAGCTTGCCGGGATGAACACAGCCGCCCAGGAGAACATAGACGGAAACAGGGTGGTCAAAGCCTTTGCGAGAGAGGAATACGAAAAGGAGCACTTTGACACCGCAAACCTGGATTACAAAGTCACAAACCAGAAGACCATGAAGACCTGGCTCAGATTCTATCCCGGCATCGAACTGCTGGCGGACTCTCTGCCGGTGATCCTCCTTCTTGTCGGCGGTCTTTTCATGATAAACGGCTCTCTGACCATGGGACAGTATGTTGCGTTCTCCGGTCTGATATGGGCCATCGCGAACCCCATGCGTCAGATGGGCAACATCATGAACGAGTTCCAGCGCTTCCACGCCGCCTGCGCCAAGGTCATGGAGATATGGTATTCCGAACCCGTGATAAAAGACGCTGATAATGCCATAACTCTTGATAAGAGACCTGCGGGAGAGATTGAATTCAGGGATGTGAGTTTCTCTTACGAGGAGGGAAATCTCCCCGTCCTGAAGCATATCAGTTTCACGGCAAAACCGGGCCAGACCGTCGCCATCATGGGCGAGACGGGCTGCGGTAAGACCTCTCTGATCCACCTCATACCCAGATTCTATGAACCCACAAGCGGCGAGGTACTTCTTGACGGCGTAAACGTACAGACCATCAGACTGCACGATCTGAGGAAAAACATCGGTCTGGCAACACAGGATGTGCTTTTATACTCGGATTCCATTGATGGCAACATAGCATACGGCGACAGCAATATTTCCCGCGAGGAGGTGGTGCGGTTCGCCAGGTACTCGGCAGCTGATGAGTTCATCGCAAAGATGCCCGAAGGCTACGACACCATCGTGGGTGAGCGCGGCGTAGGTCTCTCCGGCGGACAGAAACAGCGAATCTCCCTGGCAAGGGCACTTGCCGTGAAGCCCTCGGTACTGATACTGGATGATACCACCAGCGCCGTCGACATGGAGACCGAGCAGGAGATACAGCAGAGCCTCAGGAATCTTGATTTTGAATGTACCAAGCTCATAATCGCACAGAGGATATCCACCACCAGAACGGCTGATCTGATACTGATCATGCACGATGGTGAGATAACCGAACGGGGCACACACGAGGAGCTTATAGCACTGGGCGGATATTACGCGGGGCTGGTGAAGCTCCAGACCGGTCAGCAGTAGGGGCGGAGGAGGAAATAAGAATGGCAAGGAATACTTACAAAGAGGATGAGGTCCTCGAAGAGCCCTTTGATATAAAGCATCTGCTCAGGGCTTCCGGATATATAAAGCAATATGCGCCGAAGATGACCGGCGCGCTCGTGCTGTCCGCACTCGGCGGCATCACGGCTCTTATCTCGCCCATCATAATAAGACAGGCTCTCGATGTGGCTGTGCCCGCCGGCGATAAAAAGATGCTGTTCTCCCTGTCTGCTCTGCTTGTGGTATTTTTCCTGCTGAGCGCCCTCTTTACAACCCTCAGGGGGCATATGATGGTGAACGTCAGCCAGAGCATAATCTATGACATCCGCAGGGATCTGTTCGCCCATCTTCAGAAGCTGCCCTTCAAGTATTACGACGACAGGCCTCACGGCAAGATCCTCATAAGAGTGGTCAACTATGTGAACTCAGTCTCCGATATGCTCAGCAACGGTCTGATAAACATCGTACTCGAAGTGATGAACCTCATATTTATCGTGGTCTTCATGTTCATAGTGGATGTCAGGCTCTCGCTGGTGGTCCTGGCCGGTGTTCCCATCCTGGCCGTGTTCATGCTCTGGATCAAAAACAAGCAGAGAAAGGCCTGGCAGCAGGTCTCCAATAAAAATTCCAACCTGAATGCCTATCTGCAGGAGAACATCGTGGGCGCAAGGATCACTCAGATATTTGCCAGAGAGGATGAGAATGCGGATATCTTCCGTATGCTCTCGGACCGCTGCCGCAAGGTATGGCTCACCGCCGTAAGCTACAGCTCCATGGTATGGCCCGGAATAGACACCATATCGGTAATTGTCCGGGCTGCGATCTTCCTGTTCGGCATACTGATCTTCGGACAGGGCAACACTTCCCTCGGTACCATAGTCGCTATTTCAGGATATGCTGCCAGATTCTGGCAGCCCATCATGAACCTGGGCAACATCTTCAACAACTTCATCAACAATGTGGCCTACCTTGAGAGGATCTTTGAAACCATCGACGAGCCGGTGGATGTCCGCGACGCCGAGGATGCCGTGGTACTGCCTCCCATTACGGGTCGGGTGGAATTTAAGGACGTGAGTTTCTCCTATGATGAAAAAGAGGAAGTTCTCCACCATGTCTCCTTCACCGTGGAACCCGGTGAGAGCATCGCCCTTGTGGGTCCCACAGGCGCCGGAAAGAGCACCATCGTAAGTCTGATATCAAGATTCTACGACGTGAACAGCGGACAGATCCTGATAGACGGCAAGGACATTTCAAAGGTGACCCTGAATTCCCTCCGTTCCCAGATGGGCATCATGCTGCAGGACAGTTTCATCTTCTCCGGAACGATAAGGGACAACATCCGCTACGGCAAGCTTGATGCTTCTGATGACGACATAATAAAGGCTGCGAAGGCTGTATGCGCACACGATTTCATATGCCGGATGCCGGATGGATATGACTCACAGGTGAGAGAGAGAGGTTCTCTCCTCTCCCAGGGTCAGAAGCAGCTGATTTCCTTTGCCAGGACCATCATCTCGGATCCCCGGATCATGGTGCTCGACGAGGCCACTTCCAGCATAGATGTTCAGACAGAGCGCGCCCTCCAGCAGGGTCTCAACGCAATGATGGAGGGCCGGACGAGCTTTGTCATCGCCCACAGACTCAGCACCATAACAGGCTGCAGCCGTATCATGTACATAGACAACGGCGGCATCCTGGAATCAGGAACCCACGAGGAGCTGATGGCAAAGAAGGGCGCATACTATAAGCTATATACGTCACAGATGAAAGACGTTGCCTGATCAGGCTTTCCGGATCCTGGCTGACCGGTGGAAAAGCTCATCTGCCAGACGCGAATATCCGTAGATCGAATAAAAAGTGAGGACCAGCGTGTAGGGGATGCCGTACTGCGGTTTACCCTCCCAGATGACGTGACATAAAAAACCTCCGACAAAGATCGTAAGGAGCAGACACTCATAAGCGGAGCGCCCCGGTCTCACAAAAAAGATGAGCATCGCACACAGGGCACCCACATATGCCCAGGTGTGATAATATGTCATTAAGAGCCACAGAAACCCGTTCTTTTTCAGTTCCTTTTTCACAAGCTTCAGATAGCGCTTTCCAAACTCCGTCGCCTCATTCTTGTGCCCGGTGACCCTGCGGGCTGCCGTGTAGGTCGGATCGCTCCAGTTGTTCCTCTGCTTTTCGGTGAACCACTTAAATCCCCTGGCGGGGTCGCGCCGGTATATCCCCAATGTGTAGAAAATATGTTCCCATGCAGCCTTCGCTGTCGCCCCGGTATCGTAGTCATTTTCCTCATAGAGCGCCACGGTAAGCCCGTTAAAGCCGCCCGGCGGATCGCCGTCCTCAATCCCCATGGCCACCCACGAGATCCCGGGAACACCCCCTTGCATCGTGACACCGGTTATATGTCCTAGCAGGCCGGCCGCAGCCGGTATTGTAAATCTGATCGATGCCGCTAATAGAACGATCCCCGCCAGCATCCGCACACAACCCCTCACGTCCTTCTTTGACAGGAATGATATGAGTTCGACAAAAAGGATCGCCAGTATCCCCAGTCCCCAGATCTTGCTGTTGCTCTTGAAAAATATCCCGGCCGTAAGAAGAAGAGCTGCCGGAAGCATCATCACCGCACGACGCTTCTTTATGGAAAAGACCGCGCAGTCCACTGC
>JAILGA010000053.1 GCA_024697225.1 Lachnospiraceae bacterium | reverse complement strand
GTTGGGGAATTCTTTATAAAGATGAAAAAACTTGTAAAATATCTTTCCGAATATAAAAAAGAAGTCGTACTCGCACCTCTGTTCAAACTGTTGGAGGCGATCTTCGAGCTTATAGTACCGCTCGTCATGGCTAAGCTCATCGACGAGGGAATAGGCGGTCACAACGAGAGCATGATCCTGAAAATGGGCGGCGTTCTGGCACTTCTTGCCGCAGTGGGACTGACAGCCGCGATCACTGCCCAATTCTTCGCAGCGAGAGCAGCGGTGGGCTTTGCGGCAAAACTCCGGATCGCTTTATTCGACAAAATACAGGATTTTTCTTTCACACAGCTCGACAGTATCGGTACCGGAACACTCACCACCAGAATGACCAGCGACATAAACCAGGCTCAGAACGGCGTGAACATGTTCCTCAGGCTGTTCCTTCGTTCGCCCTTTGTAGTGCTCGGCGCCATGATAATGGCTTTCACCGTCGATGCAAGAGCCTCCCTCATCTTTCTTCTGGTCATTCCGGTGCTGGCGGTAATTGTTGTCATCATTATGGCAATGACCGCCCCGATGTACAGAAGTGCACAGGGAAAACTCGACAATGCGCTTCTCCACACAAGGGAGAATCTTGTAGGCGCAAGAGTTATCAGAGCCTTCGGAAAGGAGGCCGAAGAGAAGGCCGTCTTTGACGGGACCATATCCTCTCTCACCGGGATCCAGCGCTTTACCGGCGCCATATCAGGTCTGTTAAATCCGCTGACGCAGGTGATAGTTGACATAGGGCTGATAGTACTTATAGCCAGGGGAGCAGTCCACATAAATGCCGGAACCCTTACCCAGGGTCAGGTCATAGCGCTCATTAATTACATGTCTCAGATCCTTGTCGAACTCGTTAAGTTCGCCAATCTGATAGTCACCATATCAAGAGCCCTTGCCAGCGCGGACAGAGTGGCATCGATCCTTGATATCCCCGCGGACCATGAAGAGGGAACCGAAAATCCGCCGGGATCCGAAGAAGCTGTCGTTTTTGATCATGTATCTCTCACCTATGCCGGCGCCGGAGACGAGGCGCTTCATGACATATCCTTTACCGCACGGACGGGCGAGACCATCGGCGTGATCGGCGGAACAGGATCGGGCAAGTCGTCTCTGGTAAATCTCATCCCCAGGTTCTACGACGCGACAAAGGGCAGCGTACGTGTCTTTGGCAGTGATGTAAAAATGATCGACACCAAAACCTTAAGGGCGCGCACCGGAGTTGTCTTCCAGAAGGCGCAGCTTTTTTCAGGATCTGTCCGCGATAACCTCCTGTGGGGCAACAGAGATGCCGGCGAAAGCCAGATAAAAGAGGCCCTCGACAACTCACAGGCCGCGGAATTCGTATACTCCCGGCCGGAGGGCGCGGATCATATGCTTGAACAGGGAGCGAGAAATCTTTCGGGAGGTCAGAAGCAGCGTCTCTCGATAGCCAGAGCCCTCATACGAAAGCCCGATATACTGATACTCGATGATGCGGCCTCTGCACTCGATTTTGCAACGGATTTAAAGCTTCGGACGGCGATCAGAAAAATGTCGGGCAGTATGACCATCTTCATCGTGTCGCAGCGGGTCCCCTCCGTCAGAAACGCCGACCGCATACTTGTACTCGATGCCGGTCACCTTGCAGGCACGGGAAGCCACGAAGAGCTTCTGGAGAGCTGTGAGGTATACAGGGAGATCTACTACTCACAGTTTCCCGAGGAGGCGATATCATGAACAGAAAAAATATAATCCGCCGCCTCCTGAACTATATAGGCGCATACAAAAAAAATCTCATTCTCTCCATGATCCTTTCGGTAATATCGGTAGGAGCATCACTTTTCATACCCAAACTGTCGGGTGAAGTCGTGGACTACATGACAGGGCCCGGCGCTGTCGATTTCGGAGAGGTATTCTCAGTATGTGTGCGCATAGGCATATTTGCCGGGACACTTGGTCTGTCGCAATGGGCGGTCAGTGTCATCAACAACCGGATGACCTGGGGCGTCGCGGAGAAGCTCAGAAAAGAGGTTTTTGCAAAAATAGAAAAACTGCCTCTCTCATATATCGACCGACATCCTTCCGGAGATATCATAAGCCGCGTGATAGCCGATGTCGACCAGCTGGCTGACGGACTCCTTATGGGCTTCACTCAATTCTTTACCGGGGTGTGCACGATACTGGGCACCTTCCTGTTCATGCTGTCGGTCAACGTGTGGATCACCCTTATCGTCGTATGTCTCACTCCGCTGTCCTTCGTCGCCGCCTTCGCGATCTCGCGTGCAACGGCCAGCATGTTCTCCGAACAGGCAAAGATCCGGGGAGAGCAGACCGGTTTCATAGATGAGATCATAAACGGAGAGCGCGTAGTCAGGGCATTCGGAAGAGAGGACAAATGCGCGGAGACTTTTGCCGAACTTAATACCAGACTGCAGAAGTGTTCTCTCAAAGCAGTTTTCTACTCCTCACTTACCAATCCGACCACCAGATTCATTAATTCCCTGATCTACATGGGTGTGGGAGTAGGCGGCGCCTTTTTTGCTCTGAGGGGTGCCATCACAATCGGTAAGCTCGCGGCATTTCTTTCCTACGCCGGCCAGTATACAAGACCCTTCAACGAGATATCGGGAGTTGTGACCGAACTCCAGAACGCCATTGTATGTGCGGGCCGGATTTTTGAGCTACTGGATGAAAAGAGCGAGGAAGAGGATCCGGAGGATGCGGTTTCCCGCGCAGCCTTTAACGGAAAGATCGAGTTTGATGATGTATCGTTTTCTTATACGAAGGACAGGAAGCTGATTGAGGATCTCTCGCTTGACGTTTCACCGGGACAGAGAGTAGCAATCGTCGGCCCCACCGGCAGCGGAAAGACCACCCTGGTTAATCTTCTCATGCGATTCTATGACACAGACCGCGGGGAGATCCGCATAGACGGCGTGCCCGTAACGAAATATGCCAGATCGTCTCTTCGCGGTGGATTCGGCATGGTGCTTCAGGACACCTGGCTTAAGGCCGGCACCATAAGGGACAATATTGCGATGGGACTGGATGCGCGGATCACCGATCCGTCAGATGTAGAAAAAAAGGTCAGAGCGGCCGCGGTGACATGCCATGCAGACAGTTTCATCAGAAGAATGAAGGATGGGTACGACACCATTATAGAGGATGACGGCGAAGGTCTCTCCCAGGGACAGAAACAGCTCCTGTGTATCGCCCGCGTCATGGCTTCCGATCCATCCATGCTCATTCTCGATGAAGCAACGAGCTCCATAGACACAAGAACAGAGCTGAAGATACAGGATGCCTTCAACAAGCTCATGGAGGGCAAAACAAGCTTTATAGTCGCTCACAGACTGAGCACAGTCAGAAATGCCGACAGGATCCTGGTCATGAAGGAAGGATCCGTCATTGAGCAGGGAAGCCACGACGAACTGATATCAAAGGAAAGCTTCTACCGCACGCTGTACAGATCTCAGTTTGCGGGAGAAGAAATTTAGTATATGAATTCAGCGACCCGAAATCCTGTGCGCGACATGACCGCGGGAAAGCCCATGGGACTTATCCTCGGTTTTTCGCTGCCTCTTCTTATGGGAAATCTGTTCCAGCAGTTTTATACCCTGATCGACACCATGATAGTCGGAAGGTTTCTGGGGAAGTATGCTCTGGCAGGCGTCGGCTCCACCGGATCGATAAACTTTCTCATAATAGGCTTCTGCATGGGCATATGCAGTGGCTTTTCAATTCCCGTGGCGCAGCGCTTCGGCGCCGGTGACCATGTAAGTCTCAGACGTTTTGTGGCCAATTCTCTCTACCTCGGCGGTGCCGTCGCCGCTATCCTCACGGTCACCGTATGCCTGCTTTGCGACAATATACTTCAGGTCATGAACACGCCGTCTGATGTTAAGAATTATGCATACAGCTATATCATGGTCATTTTTATCGGCATACCCGTCACGATCTTCTATAATCTGTTAGCCGGCATCATCAGGGCTCTCGGGGATTCAAAGCATCCGGTCATATTCCTCGTCGTATCCTCGTTTATAAATATAGGTCTGGATCTGGTATTCATTCTCATCTTCAGAATGGGAGTCGTGGGCGCCGCACTTGCAACCGTCATCTCACAGGGAATCTCGGCTCTGTGCTGTCTCGTTTTCATACGGCGCTCCATGCCCATTCTCAGATTCATGGAAAAAGAACTGTCCCCCGACGTACATTATATGAAAACCCTCCTTGCGATGGGGCTTCCCATGGGGCTCCAATACTCGATCACTGCCGTGGGAGCAGTGGTTCTCCAGACCGCCGTAAACGGTCTCGGCTCGGATTCCGTGGCTGCCATCACATCCGCACAGCGCGTCAGCATGTTCTTCTGCTGCCCGTTTGATGCACTGGGAGTCACCATGTCCACCTGGGGCGGCCAGCATGTAGGTGCAAAAAAACTTGACCGCATAGGAGAAGGTATGCGTGACTGCATCATACTGGGCGCGGTTTATTCGGTTGCGGCATTCGCGATACTCTTTTTCTTCGGAGACGTCCTTTCCTCTCTGTTCCTTGGGAATGGTGAACCAGCGATAATCGCCGCGTCTCACAGATTCCTCATCATAAACAGTCTTTTCTACATCCCTCTTGCTCTGGTAAACATTGTCAGATTTCTTATCCAGGGCATCGGATTTCCCACCTTTGCCATCCTGGCAGGTGTGTGCGAAATGATCGCGAGAATGGCTGTTGCGATACTGGTCGTACCCGCAGCGGGTTTCACCGGTGCCTGCTTTGCCAATCCCTTCGCCTGGATCGCAGCCGACATGTTCCTCATTCCCGCTTACAGATATGAGATGAAGAGACTTCACAGATTCATGAAAGATTCATGAAGGATTCTTGCAAGATTTCTCATGATGCTATAATATGATTCCGAAACAATAACAGGACCCGAAGGTGAGGTAAAGAAAATGACTGATATAAAGACCGTTGCGCAGGATATCCTGTGGATAGGAGCAAGCGACCGCAGGATTGAACGATTTGAGAACATCTTCCCGCTGACTGACGGGGTTTCCTATAACAGCTATCTGGTAAAAGATGAAAAGACTGTTCTTTTCGATACCTGCGACGTCGCGGTATCGGAGCAGTTTTGGCAGAATCTGACCGAGGCTTTGGACGATGGAAAACTCGATTATCTGGTGGTACTGCACATGGAGCCCGATCACTGCTCGCAGATCGCTTCTGTCGTAAGCAGATACCCGGAGCTCACAGTGGTGGGCAATGCCAAGACCTTCACAATGCTGAATCAGTTCTTCCCCGAAACAGCAGCCGTAAAACGCCAGGAAGTCAAAGAGGGTGACGTACTCTCCGCCGGCAGCCACAGCTTCCGCTTCTTAATGGCACCCATGGTTCACTGGCCGGAGGCTATGTTTGCATGGGATGAGAGCACGGGAACCCTGTTCACGGCGGATGCCTTCGGAACCTTCGGAGCTCTTGAAGGCGGCATTTTTGCCGATGAATATGATTTCGAAAAGAAATACCTTGATGAAGCAAGGAGATACTATGCCAATATAGTCGGAAAATACGGCATGCAGGTACAGGCGGTCCTGAAGAAGGCCGCGGGCCTCGAAATCCGGACGATCTGTCCTCTCCATGGTCCCGTATGGAGAAAGGACGTCCGGTGGTTTATTGACAAATATGATAAATGGAGCAGATATGAGCCCGAGGATGACGGTATAGTCGTCATCTACGGATCGCTGTACGGGCATACCGCAAGCGCCGCCGCATATCTCTCATCCGCACTCGTGGAAAAAGGAGGCCCCGGCAGACCCGTCCGTCTTTTCGATGTATCAAAGACCCATGCCTCCTATCTGGTGGGTGAAATATGGAAGAGCGGTACCGTAGTACTCTGCTCGCCCACATACAACAACGGAATTTACCTTCCCATGCACGCTCTCATACATGATCTGAAGGCCCTTGGTCTGAAAAACAGGAAATTTGCCCTTGTGGAAAACGGAACCTGGGCTCCTGCTTCCGGCAAGCTCATGCGTGAAGAACTCTCCTCTCTTCAGGGCTGTCAGATCATTGAGGAGACACTGACAATAAAATCCGCCCTGCATGCCCCGGACAAAGACAGGGTTGATGCCTTTGCCGCCGCTGTACTTGCTTAGTTATTCCGCGACGATATTCTTCACGATTTTTTGTTTTTGGTCTTACCTGCTTTGCCGGATATGGTTTCGAGTTTTCTGCCACTGTTCCGGGCTTTAGCTACAACTGCTCCGATCCAGTCATCGGAGCAGTTTTCTTTGCGCATCTTATCGATACCGTATGGGGACAGCTCGTCATGATTTATCTCAAGCCACCTGTCCCAGTTATCGATCGTCCAGTCGGAAGGATTCTCCTTTGCATCGATACTGTTCCTTTTGCCTCCGAGATATGCTGACATGACATCGGTCCTGTAGTGCTTGAAGGGCGCCATAAAATCCGGCAGTATACGCATATTGCATTTACAGATCGGACAGATCCCCTTCGGGATCACATACCAGACCGCATACCCGCCGTCAGTTTTGTAATGCCTTCGTACGCTGCCCTTCACTTCAAGACGCGCATCAGGGGTATTATCCAGATCGGGAGAATTCTCGCACTCCGGACAAAAGGGCGGGTCATCGCACAGAAGTCTCGGCGTGGTCCTGTACTTGCTCGTGTCTTCATGATACAACATCATATACACCATAGCTGCACCTCCTTGAAAACATAATAAATTAAAAGGCACTCCGTTTTCCGGAGTGCCTTAAGATACTTATTCGTTAAAGTACGCTATGATGTCGGGTAGTATTTCGTCGACCTTGTCGTTGTCGATCTGGCAAGTACCTGCGTTTTTATGTCCTCCTCCTCCATACTTGAGGCAGATATCTGCGATGTTTTTGTCCACGTCCGGGGAGTCTTTGAAAATGGACTTTCCTATCATGACTGCTGTATTCTGCTTCTTGAAACCCCAGGCAACGTGTATGGAGAAATATGCCTCGGGGAACATGGTATAGATCAGAAATCTGTTGCCTGTATAGATGGGATCCTCCTCGCGGAGATCCACGACAACACATCGCCCCTCCTGGCGCGATATCTTCTCCAGCTGTTTCTTAAAGAGCTCCTGCTGGGCGAAATAAAGCTCAACTCTCTCCTTGACATCGGGAAGTTCCAGCACGTCCTCTATGGAGTGATCCAGACAATAATCAATAAGCTCCATCATCAGCTGATAGTTGGAGATCCTGAAATCATGGAAACGGCCAAGTCCTGTGCGGGCATCCATCAGGAAGTTCATGAGGACCCAGCCCTTGGGATTCCTTACCTCCTCCATGGTGAAATCCGCACTGTCGCCTTTATCCACGGCTTCCATGATCTCATCGGATATCCTTCCGAGATCATATTTCTTCTTGTAATAATTGTATACGACTCTCGCTGCGGACTTGGCTTCGCCCTCGATGATCCAGGTTCCTCTTCCGACAGCATCGGAATTTCTTGCGAGTTCCGACTCATGGTGGTCAAAGCACAAGCCGACTCTCGGATCATAGGGGAGATTAGTGGTGATGTCATTCTCGCTGAGATCTATCTTCCCATCCTGAACATCCTTGGGATGTACGAATTTAATCTCATCAACAAGGTTGATCTCCTTGAGGATCATAGCACATACCAGCCCGTCAAAATCACTTCTTGTAACAAGTCGCATCATTGATATTTCCTCCGGTTTCTGCCGCGTTATCGGTTACGGTCATCGAATATAAATTATCCTACATTTCGAAAATCTTTGCAATACTTTGGAAGGACTATTCGCGGCGGACTTATTTCCATATCCTGTATCTGCCCGACAGCGCAAGATACGCGAACATATACAGGCAGTTGTCATAATATCTTCGCCCTCCGCGTCTTGGCGGCTGGTTCCAGAGCCATTCCACCCATTTGAGAGCGACAGCGTAGTCACTGTCCTCATCCGTGCCGTCGTCCGGCGGTACGGCCAGGGCGCCCTGGGCTGTCGCCGCAAGCAGTCCGAGGGGATGCAGCACGTTTTTTTCTACAACATCTCCCTTTGTAGTATACACACATCTTGCTGCTTCAAGATCCGTACCCAGAAAGCGCATGAGCTTCAGCGGTGCCCCGAGATGTCCTTCGTCGATCCCGTACCAGGCCGCATCCAGACCTATATTCGCAGCCGTGCGGTAGGCATCGCTGTAGAAATCCCCGTGAACACTGCTGTCCCAGGGCATGGGATCTGTAAGCGGCGATCCGTCAAATTTTGCATATTCTCCATTCATTCCGGTAACGGGATCGCAGGCTTTAACAAGGTATTTCCGGCTCGCATCCGCGGCTTCCTTCCAGAATACCCTGTCCTCCTCGTAAGCCCACTCCGCAAATAAAGAGTAGAAATGAGGCAGATGATACGAGGGATCCGAGAACGGGCTGCCGGGCACAAAGAGAATGAGTTTATTCTCCCTGTTCCACATGGGCTCTCCCGGTCTGCCGTTTTCTCCCTTGTGCAGACAGGCCCTCAGGATCTCCTTTGCCTCCTTTGAATACTCGAATATTCCGCTGCCGTCGCCCCATCTGTGCGATGCAAAGAAAAGCGACATCGCGAAGAACTCCTCGCCGTCCGGTGCCGGACCGTGAGCCCTCTTACTTCCGTCAGTATGGCAGCTCCATGCAAAGTAGCCCTCGTTCTCCCCCTCGGACATATACATGTATGTTTTTGCCCATTTCCAGATGCGGTCAAATTCCTCCTTCATGTCGAGCTGCACACACATCATCATTCCGTAGGACATGCCCTCCGTCCTGGCATCATGATTGCCTGTGTCCTCAAGGTATCCCATATCATCCCCTGCCGGGTGGTATATCCTCTCCTCCTCGCTGCCGAAGAAAAAAGTATTTACTATGCTCTTTATCCTGAGCTCTATCTCCTCATCTGTTTTTCCGAGCTCCTTAAAGAGATTTCTGTATTTTCCGCTCTCATATGCTCCCATATGGCTCTCCTCTCCGCACGAAGCACAGCCGCTCCATGCACGATATGATGTCATTCTATCAGAAACGGAAAGCACCCGCCACCATCTTTTGCTTCCCTTCCTCTTGCGGTGCGAACAAATGTTTGGTATCATGGTCGGCATGGGCGAACTGTTATCAGAATTAAATGAGGCGCAGAGAAATGCCGTCACTGCGACGGAGGGTTTCGTGCGCGTTATCGCCGGGGCGGGAAGCGGCAAGACCCGGGCGCTCTCCCACAGGTTTGCATATCTGGTAGAGGAGCTCGGCATACTGCCCGGACACATCCTGTGCGTCACCTTTACCAACAAATCCGCAGCCGAAATGCGCAGCCGCATTCACAGACTCACGGGCGACAATGATACCGGCTACGTGAACACCTTTCACGGTTTCTGTGTATCCGTCCTTCAGGAGGACAGTCACGCCGTCCAGTATCCCAGGAATTTCATGGTCCTCGACAACGGCGATATAGACGACATGCTTGAGATCATCTATGCAGAGCGCGGACTGACCCTGCGGGAGATGACCTTCGCGAGGGCGCGCGATATGTTCGAGATCCGCAAGCTTTTCAAAGAACCGGAGTACTATCTCGACATGGTGGCCATGCCGCTCCGGACCCTGAAGGAAAAATATGACCGTGCGACGCAGCCGGAGGACATACTGTTCTACGGTTATCTCTATCTTGAAAAGAAATGCTTTGCGCTTGACTACAATGACCTTATAAAGTTCTCGCTGTACATCTTTGAACAGCATGATGATATACGCATCAAGTGGCAGAAAAGACTGGAATATATCATGATAGACGAATTCCAGGACATAGACTCCCTTCAGTACGAGCTGATGGAAGTGCTTGCCGGATATCATCACAACCTTTTTATAGTGGGAGATCCCGATCAGACAATATACACCTGGCGCGGGGCAAATGTGAAATATCTGCTGGACTTTGAAAAAGACCATCCGGATGTTCAGACGATCTTCCTCAATGACAATTACCGCTCGACTCCTCAGATCCTCGCCGCCGCCAATGCTCTGGTAAACGTCAATAAAAACCGGTTCAAAAAGGATCTTGTCCCCACAAGACCTGGCGGAGAATCCGTCCTGTGTCATTTTGCGGCAAACGCCGAACAGGAGGCGGACTGGATCACCGGGGAGATACTTGTAAAAAAAGGCGAGGGCATACCCTGGCGTGATATGGCAATCCTCTACCGCGCCCATTACGTCTCACGATCCCTTGAAGAAATGCTCATAAAAGAAGGCATACCCTACACCATAACATCCGGTGTCCCCTTTTTCTCACGGATCGAGATCCGCACCGCTCTCTGCTATCTGCGTATGATCGTATACAAAGATGACCTGAGCTTTCAGCGGATCTCCAACGTACCAAAGCGAAACCTCGGAAAAAGACGTATGCAGTTTCTGGAAACGAAAGCTGCCGGGACCGGCGATTCGCTGTACGAGACCCTGAAGCTCAACCTTGATGATCCGCTCTTTAGGGGAACTAAAGCTCAGGCCTTCGTCGATCTGATAGAACGGTTTTCCGACTCATGTCATAACGCCGGTGCCTCCGCCTCTGAGGTTCTCTCAAAGATCCTGGACGAGAGCGGCTATGAGGAGATGCTCCGCACGGAAGGCGCCCAGGAGAGACTGGACAATCTTGCGGAACTGAAGCAATCGGTGTTCGAATACGAAACAACCTGCGGTGAAGAGGCGACCCCGGAGGACTATCTTAAGCATGTGGCACTGTTTACCAACGCTGATGCCGCGTCCGATAAAACCGACAGAGTCAGACTGATGACGGTCCATGCGGCCAAGGGTCTTGAGTTTCCGTATGTATTTCTTGCCGGTATGAACGAGGGGATCTTCCCATCGCGGAAGGTCCACTCTATGGAAGCCATGGAAGAGGAGCGGCGCCTCGCCTTCGTTGCAATGACCAGGGCAAAAGACAGACTGTATCTGTCAGAGGCAGGCGGCGCCGGCTTTGAGGGAGTCCCGCGCTATCCGTCACGCTTCATTCTTGAGATCGATCCGTCACTCATTGAATTTACGGCCGTTCCAGATGAACAGCTGCTGAAGGCGGCCCAGAATTACATAGAACGTGACAGGCGCACCTTTATCCCGCCTTCTTCGGATCTGTTCGCAGCCGGTGACCGCATCATGCACAGAGCCTTCGGAGCCGGAACCATACTCGATGTCGACAGCGATGACTCCTGCTATGTCATCAGCTTCGACCGCCTGGAAACCCCGAGACGTATCACCTTCAGGGTGAAGATGGAGCGGATCGCAGAGTAGCCGTCACAGTCTCTGTATCGTTTTATTTCCCTTGCGTTATATATATATATATTGTAAAATGTTTACTTAGTTAACGAAAACCGGTTATGGAAAGGATAACTATGGAGAACAAAAGATCAAATGAAGCAACCGTCAACAGAACAGCGATCATACTGTTTACGGTACTTACGGCAATAATCTCGGTCGCATACATTATCCAGCTCCTCAAGGGAGAAGCCGGCATGGATAAATTCCTTCCGGTCGAAATATTTGATCTTGGACCCATGATCGCATGTTGGATAATCTATAAACTCAATCCCGAATCGCCTTACATAAAGCATGTCATCGGTATCGGATACGGGATCTTTTACCTGATCGTATGCATGATAACGACAAACACCATTCTTGTTTTTGTTTACGCTATTCCCACGCTTCTTCTGACCGCTATGTTCAATGATATGAAACTCTCTGTCATCACGGCCATAGGAGTATCCGTGATCGCCACGGTCCACGCGATAAAGTTTGCCTCCTCAAGAAACTGGGAGGGAGGCGCCATTGCAGATCTTGAGATCGAAGTACTGATCATGATCATGGTTTCGGTGTTCTCCACAGTCGTAAATAACGTGATCTCCAAAATGAACGCCGAGAAAGTAGAAGTCATAAATGCCTCCGGCGAGAAGACAGCAATACTGCTCGATTCTATCATCGCCAATTCCGGCATACTGATCAGCGATGTAAACAAGGTCTCCGACAAGATGGAAGAGCTCGCCGAATCGAGCCGCAACACCATGACCGCCATGCAGGAGGTTCAGTCAGGTACGACTGATTCCGCAGAGTCCATTCAGAATCAGCTTCTCAAGACGGAGGAAATACAGCGCCAGATAGAAAACGTTACAAATACTTCCGAAAGCATCGGCAATAACGTGAGCGATGCCGTAGAAGCAATACATGAAGGCAGGGATAATATAAAGAAACTGATCAGCCAGTCGGCGGTATCTGAACAGGCCGGCAATGCTGTTGCCAAAGAGGTTGAGAGTCTGAGATCCTCTACACAGCAGATGGAGACCATCGTCCAGATAATCAGCAATGTCGCCGACCAGACCTCGCTTCTGTCACTCAATGCCAGCATCGAAGCCGCAAGAGCCGGAGAAGCCGGGAGAGGCTTTGCCGTAGTGGCATCGGAGATCTCGAACCTCGCCGGACAGACGCAGAATGCGACAGGAAATATCAGCGACCTCATAAACGGCATATCCAATGAGATCAACGAGGTTGTTAACGCGATCAATTCACTTATCGACAGCAACCGCATACAGAATGAATCCGCGGAGGTTACCTCGAGCAGCTTTGACAAGATCGTTGAGAGCACCCGCAGAATAAGGACCGATTCCGGAGAATTATCCAATATCGTAAGCAAGCTCGCCAGTGCAAACGCGGAGATCGTGGAAAGCATTCAGACTATATCCGCCATAACCGAAGAGGTATCTGCTCACTCATCCACAACCTGCAGTACCACAGAGCAGAACGAGCTGACGGTAGCCGAGGTACAGGAACTCGTCCGGGATATGATAGTCACCGCCGACAAGCTGAAGGCTGTAGAAGAATAAACCGGTATAAAAAAATAAACACCCGGAGGAAATCGATGATCCTCCGGGTGTTTTTATTTGCCTGATATTATCCGGCAGGCTTTATGCCTGTCCCTTTTCCAGGGCAAGTGTTCTGGTGGTCAGATCGCAGACCTCTGCAGGCCCGAAGTACTGAATGGCTCCGGGATACACAAAGCTCGTCTTCACCGCCCATTCTTCCCTGTGGGCCTCAAAATATTTGAAGGGTGCACCGTCAAGCTCCACGAGAGCCTTTCTGATAACGGGCTTGTCCTCGCCGTTCCTGCGCTCGATATTCATCATCTTGGTGATGGGCATTCCGCCTGCCACCCATTCATCCGCGGGTCTTGAGATGTTGGACACCTTGGAGAGGTAACCTGTGCAGCCGTACTGTATCAGCATAAATGCGTTGTAGCCGAGGGAATAGCAGTAGTCGGCGTCGAAGTTGGACGGGAATGCGCATCTTCCCTCATATCCGAAGAAGTGATGCTGCGTGCCGAACTTACCCTTGAAGGTTCCCGCCGCCTTCCTCTTTGCCAGCTCGTTCTTTACCATCTCAGAGAAGAGCTTCTCGGATTCAATCAGAGAAACCTGCACGTTGCCGTGGGGATCTCTCTCGAGGAAGAGCTGCTGCTGCACGAACTGCGGCAGGATATCGAACACCGCAAATGCCTTGTCGGACAGCCCCTTCTTTATGAAATCATACTTGGCAGCCCAGTCGGGAAGAGCGTTGAACTCATCGGTCTTCTTTCCCGCGAGGAGCTCGTTGATCTCGGCAATGAGCGCGGAGAACTCGGGAACGAATTCCACTATACCCTCGGGGATGATGGCGACACCGAAATTCTCGCCGTTATTCGCCCTCTTCTCCACAGCGTCCGCGATATAATTCGCGATATCAGCCAGAGACATCTTTTTGGCAGCCACTTCTTCTCCGATGAGGCAGATGTTGGGCTGGGTCTCAAGAGCACACTCCAGAGCCACATGTGAAGCAGAGCGGCCCATGACCTTGATGAAGTGCCAGTACTTCTTCGCGGAGTTGGCATCCCTCTCGATATTGCCGATAAGCTCGGAATATGTCTTTGTAGCGGTATCAAAACCGAAGGAAGCCTCGATATCCTCATTCTTTAAGTCGCCGTCGATAGTCTTGGGGCAGCCGATGACCTGCACGCCTGTATCGTGTGCAGCCATATACTCGGCAAGAACAGCGGCGTTGGTGTTGGAATCGTCACCGCCTATTATGACGATGGCGGTGAGGCCGTGCTTCTTTGCGACCTCCGTGACTATCTTGAACTGCTCCTCGGTCTCAAGTTTGGTGCGTCCGGAGCCGATGATGTCGAAACCGCCGGTATTCCTGAATGCATTGATATACTCGTCATCAAATTCGATATAGCTGTCATCTATCAGTCCGCTGGGGCCGCCCTTGAAGCCGAGCAGCACGTTATCCTTATCAGTTGCCTTGATGGCGTCGTAGAGTCCGCAGATGACATTGTGTCCGCCGGGAGCCTGTCCGCCCGAGAGGATGACGCCCACAACGTGCTTCTTGGGTGCGGAGGTGTTAGTTCCGCGCTCAAAGGTGATCTCATTCTTCCCGTATGTATTCGGGAAGAGCTCACGTATCTTGTCCTGATCCGCAACGCTCTCTGTGGGCGCGCCCTGCTTCACGCAGATATCCGCGATGCCGCCGCGCAGCATCCCGGGGAGCTTGGGCTGATACTCATATCTCGCTTTTTGAAGTGGTGAAAGATTCATTTTGGTCTCCTTTACTGAAACTCTAAATTAACACAGACAGAGATGATTATAACACAACCGGACCATGGTGTGAATGCCGTCGGATGTTAAAGATTCCAAAATACACACGATTGCCCCGGCATCCAAAAAACAGTGGCTTTTGAACCGGAACGCATATATACTTTTGTAAGGAATATCAATGCTTTTTGCATGACCGCAGAAGATATGGAGGTTTTAAATGCTTCGGGATAAGGGCCATAAGATCATCAGCTGTATACTGCAGGCGGCAATTCTTGCTGCGGCTCTTTCAGGCTGCGGACAGACAGCGGGAGACATAAACAGCATCGCAAAAATACAGGAAGAAGCCGCCGTCGATACCGGCGAAGTACAGGATACGCCTGCGGAAGCTGCGGGTGATACCGGTGAAGCACAGGATGAATCTGCGGAAGCTTCCGGCACTGCAGGAGAAACAGAGGATGTGCCCGAACAATCCGCGTTAAAATCAACCGATAATGCGGCGTCTGCTGATGACCCGGATGAACAGATAAACGACAGTTATGAGGATATTCTCTTCATGTACAAAGAGGCTCAGGATGGGAAGTACAGCGACAAAGAGGTCGAAAGAATGGGGCTTGATACTAAGCTCGTACAGTACGGCTGGCCCTTTGCGTCCCTGAATGAGGAAGTGCGCTACCTGTATTACGACCTTGATTCCGACGGAAGCGACGAGCTTATCATAATCTACTTCGATGACATAGCAGACATATACGGTTTTGACGGCACAAATGTGCGGCATGCCTTCTCCACACCATACAAAAGTATCGTGGAATTGTACCCGGACGGGATGCTTAGTCTGTCTTCCTTCATCGGTATGAAGTATTCCTATACGACCTGGTATCAGTATGACTCTTCTTTTGCTGATTTTCTGCCGGTATTTGAAATAAACAGTGACAGAGAAAACGGCGAGTCCTGTTATACCTTCTGCGCATATAACATGAGTGATGAGGAGCGGAAGGAAGTCGAAGACTGTTACAACAATTACGGTTCTTACCCTGTATGGCTGCATGAATGGAGCAGTGAAATCTCAATACAGGAGTATGAAAAACTTCTTCCCACGGCTTCTCCCGTGAAGCTTCCCGCCGGAGAAAAGATCGATGATCTGAAGCTCCCGACCGACCGCACACCCAGACTGAAGCCGCATGCCGCCAAAACCGGCACGATAGAACTGACCGACAGCGTACAGTACGAAGCCAATATATTCATCAGCAATTTTGCGGAACAGCGGCATAACGGCGCAGAGACATACACCCTGAGTGGCGATTCGGATATCTATGATCTGGTCTATTTTGCGTTTAAGCATATAAAAATGAACTCCTACGACGATCTGACAGTTGACGGCAGTTCATATGTACTTTCTCTGGAAAAGGTCAACAAGGTGCTCGACAGATTTTTCGGGATCACCCTTTCTGAAGAAAAGGCAGAGGAATTCTACAATGACGACTATGCGACAACGGAATATTACGGGGACGGTAATTTTTACCTGATAGCGGCGGACGGGGAAATATTCGGAGATATCGCAGTTGTAAAAGAAATAAATGAGCTTGAGGACGGCACCTATGAGATGCTCTTTGATGTATATGCCCCGTCGGCTGATATATATGACACAGGAGAAAAAGACGCCAAAGCCCTGTATCATTTACGTGCCTCCGAGGCGTATGACGCAGAGGACATAAGCTGGCGCACAACGGGAAGCGCCATCGTGACGCCCTATCATTACAACGGGCGATATACCTGGCGCATTGTAATTCTGTATATAGACAAACAGTAAAAACGTGGCATTTCCTGTCCGGATGCATATATACTGTTATGAGAAGACAACATCGGAGGTAAACGATTATGGCAAACGAAACGAATGAACTTCAGGATTGGCAAAAAAAGATCCTCGGCCGCAAGGACCGCTGGAATGTACTTTATAACTCCATGAACGGAGCAATGCAGGGCGGTGCTGCGGGTGCTATCGGCTCGATAAAGGATGAGATCCCCGGCCTCGCCAAGGACGCAGTGCGAAATGCCACCGCGTTTCAGCGTCCCGTACAGGTCATGGGAAAGACCTTTGCCCCGGGTATCCGTACCAATTGGGTACGCCGTGGACTGAAGTGGACAGCCGGCGGCCTGACCTCTGTCGCCGCCTCATACGGCACGGGCAAAGTCGATAAGGCCATAAAAAACGCTCATCCCGCAGATCAGGTCTATCAGATGAGCACTGGGGATCTCTACTGGCAACTCTCCGTATATGGAGTTTACCCTGACGAAACATGCATTGCCGAGCTTGCATCGAAGACCGGATATAAATTTGACGGCGCAGCATTTCATGACAAGCTGGACAGAGCCGTAGCCGAGGCCGGCGATCTGTTCTATGACAACACCTGGCGGAACGAGATCATGCCGCATATCATCAAGTCCCTGTTCAAAGAAGAACTTGCAAAAATGCACGTTGAGATAGCCAAGCAAGCCCGGGAAAAGGGCGTGACCTCTACGGAACTTCTGGATGACACTCTGGCCACCGGAACGAATCTCATGAAGGATATTCTTGAGGACTACACGACGCGTCTGGCAAATACCACGGAGCTTCTTGGCTCCCCGATCCGTTTTAAAAAAAGCAGTCCCGACCACACCGCGCAGCCGCCCGCCAATATGACCAAGGATGAAAAGAGGCGCTGGGACACTTATGTCAGCGAATCCAAGGATTCGACCTACCTGACGACCGACTATGAACTTCGCATGATGCGCGCGGAAGCCATGAAAAGGTATCCCCTGAAAACCACGGCCGAAGTGGCACAGGACTTTCAGACAAGGATGTCATCGCAGAAGGAAGGGGCTGCCGCCGATATAAACAGTGCTGAGGCCGCAAGCGCGATACTGGAGATACGCGAGATCAAAAACCGCTACAAAAAGCGCGGCTGGTTTAACCGCAATCTCTTCCACCGCGCGGCGGCAAGACAGGAGCGGGAGGCCATCGATCAGATGACTGCGAGACTGAAGGAAAAATATCCCGCCGAAGAAGTGGACCGCCGCATTAATGACGAAAACTATCTGGCCGGTAAGGGCGGAGGTGTCAGCGCCAAGAATATCTACGGCCTCGCCGATGTGTCGCCCCGGAGCACGCGTGCCCAATATGCCGCGGATGTAACACTTACAGTTGCCAGCAGAGGACTTGCGATCGCGGGCAACGCCATAGCCACTGCCGTCACCGTCGGCACCTACGGATATACAGTGGGCAAGGGTCTTGTCACCGGTGCGATCGGCGGAGTGAAAAATGTTATAAACAGATGGCGGAACGGAGGCGAGCAGCCGCAGGAGAATAATGCACCTGAGAACGCCGGAAAGAATGATAAGGAAGACGTCAAAAAGGATGTCAAAGAGAATGCCAAAGAAGATATAAAGGAAGACGTAAAGGAAAACGCTGGTGTCAAGGCGCAGGAAAAGCAGCCCGAAAAGGCGAAGGAAAAAGAGCCCGAGCCGGAGGTTAATGACGATTTCAAAATTGATTTTGATGACGATGATTTCATGGGCGGCTTTGGAAATGATGAACCTGAAAAAGAAGGCGATGCCCGCGAAGAAGTCAAAAATGATGTGGCAAACGACAGAAATCCCGAGATCGGAAAAGAAGGCGATGCCCGCGAAGATGACAAAAATGAGTCCGGGTTCAACGAGGCTCCCGACATTGATGAGGACGGAGATGTCTATGAGGATGCGCAGGAGGCGATCGTCAATAATAAAAATCCTGAGGAAGAGGAGCAATGGCAAGAAGCTCTGGAGGAACTCCCCGAAGAGCCTGACAACGAAGATCATAAAGCAGCAGGCGATCAGGAACAACCGGTCGATCAGGAACAGCAGGGCTGGGGTTCCTGGCTCTGGGGAGCCGCCAAGGGAACAGTAAACTACGTGGGAAGCTTTTTCGGCGGTAATCAGGTAGAAGCGCCGAAGCAGGAGGTTCCCGCGGAGCCTGTAAACATCGGGGAAGAACCTCGCAGACAGGAAGAAAAAAAGGATGGCGATGTCAGGGAAATCAACTTTGATGAATTCAAAAACAAAGTTGCACCGGATCAGCAAAAGCACGACATCGTACGCAAGGCACCCGAAGAGAATAGAGTTCAGGAGCGTGTAAACGATCAGGTAATGGACAACAACAAAGCCATGGTGCCTGGCGGGCCGCAGTGAGGAAATCATATGAGACTGATATTTGTAAGACATGGGGAACCTGATTATGTAAACGACCGCCTCACCGAAAACGGCGTTCTTCAGGCAAAGAGCACAGCCGTGCGTCTGAAAGACGAAGACATCCGTGAGATATATTCATCGCCCATGGGAAGAGCCAGAGAGACGGCATCCTTTACGGCCGAGTCGCACTCTCTTGAAATAAAAGTGCTGGACTTCATGCACGAGATCGACTGGGGCGCAAAAGAGGATTCCGGATCCGGGGACTTCTTGTACGACGGACATCCGTGGACTCTGGGATACAGACTTCTGGTGGAGGATCCGGAATGCATGCAGGGAGATGCCTGGGAGAAGCACCCGTATTTCAGGGATAACCGCTGTATGGAGTACTATCGGCACATATCGGAGAAGCTGGATGGTTTTCTCTCCGGATTCGGCCTCATACGAAAAGGCATGCAGTACCTGGTTGCCGAAAAAAGAGATGATACTATTGCCATGTTCGCTCACGGAGGATCGGGGGCGGTGCTGTTTTCCCACATACTAAACCTCCCTTTTCCCTATGTCTTATCCGCGATGCCCTACGGCGTATGCTCTGTTTCCATTATAAGCTTCAGTGACGAAATGGACGGAAAAGTCATACCAAGACTTGAGCTGTTCAACGACATGGGCCACTTAAGCTCCTTCAGGCAGGAGAAACTGCATTTCGAAAAATAGCCGACAGTCTTATTCCATCTGCTGCCCGCCGGAAATGTAACCCTCCGCATCCACACTGACGTCCGGCGAGATGCTGTCGATGTAACGCAATCCGTTATCATCCGTATCGGTGAGAGCCTCGGCGGCGTGAGTGGGGATTATGCGGTAACGGGGTTCTTCCCCCGCTGGTATCGTAACCTCCACGCATCCGCCGCCGCCCGTACCTATGGATCTGTTGAAAATGAAATTTCCCAGACTGTAGAAAACAGGTTTTCCGTTATAGATCTCGATGGGCTGCAGGCAATGGCTGTGCATCCCTATCACCGCGTCCGCCCCCGCTTCGATGAATCTGTGAGCGTCGGTTCTCTGATAATCCGTAAGTTCTATCGTTCGCTCAACGCCCCAGTGGACCATGACATATAGAAGGTCCACCTTTTCTTTCGAGGCTGTGATCGTATTTATCAGATCAGTCTCGTCATAGAAGCAGAATTCACCCGGCTGGGATATGGTCACGTTCCAGTCAGCGGTCGGAATGACATGTCCCGCCGCAAGGAAGCCGATCTTTCTCCCGTCCTTTCCTTCCTTCACGATCAGCTTCGACGCCTCCTCCAGCGTGTTTCCGGCGCCGGTATAGTCTATTCCGGCGTCAGCGAGCGTCGCAAAGGTGTCCGACAGCGCGGTCTTGCCGTAGTCCAGCACATGGTTGTTGGCAAGTCCCGCTATATCAACTCCGGCGTCGGTCAGAAGACTCACGTAAGACGGATCCACACGGAAAGTATATTGCTTTTCCATGTTCTGCTCGCCCCTTAGCGAGAAGCAGAACTCGTTGTTTATCATGGTGAAGTCCGCGTCCGTAAGGATCTTGTGCAGACGCTCGCTCAGAACACCGTTAATGCCGCTGTTTGTGTAATTTGACTGCACTGAGCCGCTGAGTTCCACATCGCCGGTAAATACAAGACGGGTTGGTTGTGCCTCTGTCGGAGTCCCGGTATCAGATCCCTCGGGTTCTGTTGTCTCAGACCCGGTATTATTTCCCGGAGCGACAGGTGCTTCGGCAGATGTTTCAGCAGGTGCTTCGTCAAATGCCACGGATTCCATACCCGTCGTGACATCGATATTGGTTTCCGCAGATGCTTTTTCAGATGCCAAAGATTCCGCTTCCGCCGTGATATCGATATTGGTTTCCGCAGATGCTTTTTCAGATGCCGAAGATTCCGCTTCCGCCGTGGTATCGATCTTTGTTCCCACAGGTAGCTTGTCGGACATCTGGGATTCCGTACCCGCTGCAGCATCAGCTTTCGCTTCGAAAGGTGCCTCCGTCTTTTGCCCGATACTTTCAACGTGCTTCCTGTTTGATCCGTACAGGAAATAAACAGCCAGAACAGCCGCAAGTAAAATCGATGTGCCAATCAGAACGAGCGTCAGTTTCTTCATAAGACTACTTCACTATATTCTTTATCCAGATGCCCTTTTTCACAAGAACCACACCTACAATACACTTGATCCATTCGGACATCTGAAGGGCCACAAATATCCAGATGACATACAGATCAGTGAAGCGGCTCAGCACAAAAGCCAGAGGGACGCTTACCACCCACATGAAGAAACTGTCAAAAAGGAAGGTGATCACAGTGCGGCCGCCGGAGCGGAGCGTGAAATACGTGGTGTGCAAAAGTCCCATCTGCGGCGTGAAGATCGCCTGCGCCATCAGAAAGTGCATTGCTATCCGTCTCGCCTCGGGAGCGGTGTTGTACAGCAGGGGGAAGAAGGGTGCGGTTACAAATACTATCACCGCCACCAGCGTGGCGACAAATATCGAGAATGCGATTATCTTCCTGTCCTCATCCTTCGCTCTCTCGTAGTCACCTGCACCCAGGTGCTGTCCCACTATGATCGCAACCGCATCGCCCATGGCAAAGAATACCACATTGAACACATTGCTTATCGTGCTTGAGATGTTCTGCCCGGCGACCACGTAAAGCCCACGGGTCGAGTAGCACTGTGCGAGCACCGCCATGCCCATTGACCATAGCGCCTCGTTAATGAGGAGCGGCGAGCCGGTTATGAAATACTTTTTGATCTGTGCGCCGGGAAGAAGGATCGTTTTGTACAATCCCTTTACAAATTTGCACTTCAGCTGATGCGTGTGCGTCCAGATAACGACTATTGCCATTTCGACAAAGCGGGAGAGATCGGTAGCAATGGCCGCGCCGTTCACGCCGAGTTCGGGAAAGCCGAACTTACCGTATATCAGTAGGTAGTTGAATACAAGATTCACGAAGACGGCAACCAGGCCGGCTGTCATCGGGACCACGGTCTCTCCGCACTCGCGCAGGGTGTTTGCATATACCTGTACCAGAGCAAAAGCCGGGAGTCCGATCAGGATGATCCTGAGGTACCCCATGCCGTAATACAGCGCGGCGGCAGGATCACCGCCATCCTCTTTGCCGTTCAGGTAGAGCTGGATCAGCTCTCTTCCATAGCCGAGAAATACTATAAATGCACCTGCGACCAGTATCAGTCCGAGCCATATCTTATAGCGGACGGTATTCCTGATGCCTTCGTTGTCACCACAGCCGTAATACTGGGCAGTAAAGATCCCGGCGCCCGCAAAGCCGCCGAAGATGCACAGGTAGAACACAAAGAGCAGCTGATTCACTATCGCGACACCGCTCATCTGTTCCGTGCCGACGCGTCCCACCATGATGTTGTCCAAAAGGCTCACGAAATTCGTGATGCCGCTCTGTATCATGATAGGTACGGTTATTGCGAGAAGCCTCCCGTAGAAGGCCCTGTCGCCGATAAATTTTCGCATTGTCCTGTTCATAGTGCCCTATATTCTCTCTCGTTA
>JAILGA010000043.1 GCA_024697225.1 Lachnospiraceae bacterium | reverse complement strand
TGCCGTAAGGGCGAGTACCACAGTCAGCGCGGATACCATCCTCACAAGGATCCTCTTAACGCCTCGCGCCCTGCCGCTTCTATCGCCAGGGCGCTTCACCACGTAAGCTTCCGTTTGATCCTGTGTCATCCCATTCATCTCGCACCTCCACTAAGATGCTGTTCTTAAACTTTAATTATATCATGATTGCATCATCTCCGCAACTGAATGTCGATCTTATACATCCGGAGATTACACCCGGATCCGTCCGGATGGATGATGAACTATATACTCCATCTATGTTCATGATGAACCTTCCCCTTCCTCCGTATAAAAAATCATTTAAAAAATAAAAAAGGCATTGACTCTGACGTAACGTAATAGTTTATAGTGATATCACAAAGCAAAAGGAGGGACCCGGAAATGATGACCGTACACGAGGTGAGCAGACTTGTCGGCGTGAGTATACGCACGCTGCAGTATTATGATAGGATCGGTCTTCTGCATCCGACGGGACGCACCGCGGCCGGCTACAGACTGTATGACGATACGGAGCTGGAGCGCCTGCAGCACATCTTACTGTTTCGGGAGCTGGAGTTCCCTCTGAAGGATATCAGAGTCATCCTGGAGAGCCCTGACTTTGACAGGGCTAAGGCGCTGGAGCAGCAGATCGAGCTTCTGACGCTAAAGCGCGAGCATCTGGACAACCTGATCCGCTTTGCAAAGGACATAAAAGAAACGGAGGTGAAGCATATGGATTTTTCAGCATTTGATAAGACAAAGCTCGACGAATACGCCAGAGAAGCAAAAGCTTCATGGGGAGACACGCGGGAATACAAGGAGTTCGAGGAGAAAACGAAGCATCGCTCGGACGAGGACAACCGGCTGTTCATGGAACGCTTCATGCTTCTCTTTGAGGAAGCCGGCACGATCAGGGACAAGGATCCCGGCTCTCCGGAAGCACAGGATCTCGTGAAACGGATCCAGACTTATATCACCGAAAACATGTATACCTGTTCTAAGGAGGTTTTGCGCGGCCTGGGGAGAATGTATTCGGCAGGCGGCGAGTTCACAAAGAACATCGACGCAGCAGGCGGCGAAGGAACCGGGGCGTTCGTCGACAAAGCGATCCAGATCTACTGCAGCTGAGGATCGCAAGCAGGGAGAGGGGCATCGACCATCCGATGCCCCTCCCGCTTTTAGATTCGCGTTATCGTAAAGTTTTCCGCTTCCACAATCCAATGACTGGATTTCAGGTTCTGATATCGCACAGAGAGCTCAAATAAATGGCGTAAACTCCCGGAGTTACGCCAGTTTGATATTGCTCTGCTTTTTACTACATGTCCTATACCTGCCTGTGTTCTTTTTCAACGCCGCATCCCAACAGCGTCATTGCTGATACCATACCAGTTTTCTGAAATAGTGATCGTCTCTTCATCCACGGACGACCAGCCGAAAAAAAGAGGATCATATCCATGGAAGATCAACACGTGATCACCAGATGCTCATTTGCGATATCATTATACACCACACATTTCCGGTCTGCGACATCATACACATGAACGATCTCTCTCAATAGATCGCCCTGCACGAATTCCGTGACGAGATCTTTGGAAGACGACAGCTTCTCCGGTGAAAAATGGATTGTCTTTTTGTTATGAAATACAGCGGTATAAAGGATCTCCGCCTCCACCAGATCCTGGAAGATATGACTGCCGTAAGAGAGTTCTGGATTGTACCCGGCTTTTGTCTCCTCTGTTTCACAGATGATCTCATAGGCACTGATATCTGAAAAAACGGTGGGTACGCCCAGCTCAGGCGATGAAGTCCCTACTCTTCCCGGAACGATCAGCATCATATGTTTGTTCCGGTCGCGGTACTGCCAGTTGATCCTGCCGATCAGCTTCGCGACCAGATCCTTTTCTTTGTATGGCATGTTGTAGTAGCCCACCGGATCCACATATACGATGATATCCAGCTCAATTGTCTTCGACATTCCCATGGAAGCCCCCCTGCTTTCCAACAGGATCCTTTCCTCCGGGATATCCGGCGGGATCACCGTCCCCGATTGCCCCTTTTGCACTTGCAGGGGGCGGCACTGCAAAAGGTCAACGGAATACTCTCCGCTCTCCGATACATTGATCGTGAACTCCGTATCCACCGGATATTCATATTCCTCCTGGATACAGGCAAGCATCCGCTTCATCTGTTCCATCAATGTCTTATTGGCTACGAGCCCCTTGCAGGAGATAAACTTAATATCACGGTCCAGCCCTCTTTCCCGAATCATGGATTCCGCGTCAAAATCATGCTCCAGCAGGATCCTGTCCAGATATTTGGGGAGATCTGATTCTATTTCTTCCAGCGCAAGCCTTTTCAGCACCCGTTCTCCCATAT
>JAILGA010000038.1 GCA_024697225.1 Lachnospiraceae bacterium | reverse complement strand
GCTTTTATAAGGGCTTCTTTCGGGAAGCCCTTATTTATCTTGATCTGCATCGCACAAGGTAATCCGGCAAGGAGGGTATCCTGTCATGAAAAACAAGCTGGCATACAGGAATAACGGCATAGTGTGGATACTTCCGGCATTTTTATTCCTGGTGATCATAATCTATTATTCCATCATCTTTACTTTCCGTCTGTCCGCTATGGACTGGGACGGACTGAGCCCCGAGATGAAGAGCGTGGGCTTCGCCAACTATATCAAGATCTTCAAAGATGATGTCTTCTGGAAGTGCATAAAAAATACGATAAAGTATTTCATCATAACCTTTGTGGTCCAGAATTTCCTGGGCTTTATCTTCGCAGCGATCCTGCACTCGGAAGTCAGGTTTGCGACGCTTCATAAATGTCTGATCTTCATACCGACGATTCTTGCGCCTGCCACGATGGCTCCCGTGTTCCGTCTGATGTTTTCGCCTCAGGGAATGCTTCAGGATCTCTTCAATAAGGTGCATATACCGATAACCGTCGACTGGCTCTCCAAGCCGCAGACGGCGCTCTACGTGCTCATGGTCATAGTCGTCTGGGAGTTCACCGGAATGAGCTTCATCCTCTACTATGCGGCGATGAGCCAGATAGACAGGGAGATGCTCGAAGCCGCTCAGATA
Source organism: Lachnospiraceae bacterium (assembly GCA_024697225.1). Classification (GTDB taxonomy): domain Bacteria; phylum Bacillota; class Clostridia; order Lachnospirales; family Lachnospiraceae; genus Butyrivibrio. Next base: position 3,653 of record JAILGA010000038.1, on the reverse strand, counting down.
GACGGAGCCGGCAACTTCAGGATCCTCTGGACGATGGTCTTTCCTTCGTGCAAGGGAACCACGATCTCGCTTGCGATGCTCGGTGTCATTGGCGCGCTGAAAACCTTTGACATACCGTACCTCATCACGACAGGCGGACCGGATCACGCGACAGAATTCCTGGGCACATACATCTACAGACAGGGCATCAGACAGTCGCACCTCGGCTATGCCGCAGCGCTGTCCATCATGCTCCTGCTGCTCGCAGTGATCGGCGCATATCTTACAAACAGGGCAAATCAGGAAGAAAAAGCGTAGGAGGGATCATATGATAAAAGTACGTTCACCATACAGAAAAGCACTTCTTCAGATCGTCCTTCTTATTATGACGATCCCCTACGTGCTGCCTCTCATACAGATGTTCCTCGGATCGCTCGGAGGCACCGGGATAGGCAACTATATCGCTGTCTGGAACACAGGCGTCGTGCCGACTTATTTCAGGAATTCGATCCTGATCTCGGCCGGAGTCATAATCCTTGTCCTGGCATTTGCGATGACCGCGGGCTTCGGATTTGCAAAGCTCAATATACTCGGAAAGGAAGTCTTCTTCTGGCTGATGCTCGTGGCGCTGACGCTTCCGGAAGTCATCCTTCTGACACCGCTTTTTGTCACCTTCCAGAGGCTGCATCTCTTCAACACTTTCCTGTCGGTCATCTTTCCGCTGGCAGCTCTGCAGCTTCCGTTCTCGGTCTTATTGATAAGAAACTATGACAAAGGGATCCCGAACGAGCTGATGGAAGCCGCGAAGATAGACGGCGCGACCACAGCGCAGGCCTTCTGGCATGTTATCCTCCCGCTCGCCAAGCCCATAGGATCGGCTGTCACCATGCTGACTCTCATCAATTCGTGGAACTCGTATCTGCTGCCGCTCTTATTTCTCCAGAAGCCCTCAATGCAGACAGTGACGCTGCTGCCGCAGTACTTCCAGGGAGAATTCACGAACGATCAGACCAAGATCCTCGCGGCTGCAGTGATGACGGCGGTTCCCGAGATCATCGCTTATCTTTGCATGCAGAAGAACTTCGAGCGCGGCATGAGCGCGGGCGCGCTGAAATGACCGGAATAATGACACGCATTTGTATTACGGAAATAAAAGAGGCACGCGATAGGATGTGCAGAAATGACCGAAATAGCGGCACTCATCCGTACGGCGGAAATAAGAGAGGCACACAAAGCGGCGCGCTGAAACAATAAATATCAGAGAGGTAATAAATGAAAAACGCATCAATGAAAGACGAGCTCTGCGTCATAACCGGAGCAGCCGCAGGCATCGGAAGAGCCATAGCGGAAAGATTTCTCGAAGAAGGTGCCGACCTCATCATCGGAGACTTTGACATAGACGGCGCAAATAAACTCTACGGGGACAACCCGAAGGTTCTGAAGATATTGAAGGTCGATGCGACCAGGACGGAAGATCTCGACAAGCTTGCCGAAGCCGCAAAAGAAACCGGCAGACAGATCAAAGCCGTTCTTCCGATAGTCGGCAACGGCCCCACCAACATGATACCGGACATCACTCCGGAAGAGTTTCATCTTACCATGGACCTGAATGTTTTTTCTGCATTCTTCACCGTCCAGAAGCTCCTCCCGTACATGACCGAAGGTTCTGCGATCGTACTTATTTCCTCGATAGCAGGCTTCCAGGGCGGCGAAGGCGCTCTTGTCTACAACGCCGCCAAGGCTGCAGTCCGCTCCATGGCGCGCTCCATGGCAGGCGAGCTCGCATCCCGCGGGATCAGGGCGAACGCCATAAGCCCGGGCCCCACCGAGACAAAGGCCTTCACGGAGTTCGTAAACGATGACGACAGCGTGCGAAGCAGCATCATCGCCAACATCCCTCTCGGCCGCATCGGCAGGCCCTCGGAGATAGCTTCCGTAGCGCTCTTCCTCGCATCGGACGAATCGTCATTTGTGACCGGCGCCGAGGTGATCACAGACGGAGGATTCACGAACAGATGATGGTTGGGGAAGTCAAAAGGTACGTCCCCCTGTCACCCCCTGAGAACCGTCCCCGCTGACTTGCCCGTATCAACCCGACAAAAACAGAAAGGAGACCAACCATGTCACTCTCATCCACAAAGATAATCAAGGTCATCGTCGTCACAGACGACCTCGAAAGGACCGCGGCCGCATACCGCACCCTCTTCGGCACTGGCTCCGCTCCCGCAGAAGACGGAGAACATAAGGAGATCCGCACCCCCTACACCATCTACAAGGGAGAGCCCATCACCGATACCCCGATGAAGGTCGAGAGCGTTTTTTCCGACAATTTCTGGTTTGAGATCATACAGCCTATGGGCAGCAATGACCCCTGGGCCGCATGGCTTAAGGAGCACGGCACCTCGATCTATTCGGTCTGCCTGCTCTCCGACGGCCCCATCGAGCAGGACGAAGAGACCATGAAAAAAGCCGGTTACGAGTCCATATTCAAACAGGAAAAAGGCTATGAAGCCTACGAATACTTCGACACCGCGGCAGACCTCGGCGTGCTTGTCGAAGTGAAAGAGCATTACTAAGTCAATGGGTGACAGGGGGACGTACCTTTTGACACCTTGTAGTGCAAAGGTGTCAAAAGGTACGTCCCCCTGTCACCCCTGTCACCCTTATTGAAAACCGTCCCCGGCGACTTATTCAAGGTACTGTCGCAGCAGTTCATTCCTTCCGACAGAGCCTGTCTTTTCATAGATGGAGGCGGAATACCTGTAGACGGAACGCTCGGAGATAGCAAGATCCGCGGCTATCTCCTTCATCGGAGCCTCTGTCTCTATCAGGTATCTCGCCACCTCCCTCTCTCTGGGAGTCAGCGGATATCTGTCCAGAAATACATTGAGCCTGTCTTCTGTCTCCTCGGGCGTCACTGCAGGATCAACGCGTCCCAGCATGATGACGATCCCCATCGCCGCAAGCAGCGCGAAATGCGCGACAACAGTGATGATCGGCGTCATCGCCCACCCCTTCGTACTCAGCAGCAGCATGATAAATACACCCGTGAAGAAATCCGACACCGGTCTTCCGAAGGAAGCCCAGAGCTCCGGATGCTTTGTCCTCGGCGCGAGCGACATGAAAGAATACGTATAATAAAACACATAGAATCCTATGAACAGGTAATAAGCGCTCAGAAAGAAATAATAACCTGAATCGTAGAAAGGCATTACGATAAGCGTCACCGAAGACAGTATCCCCACGAAAAACAACGCCGGAAAAAGACGTCTGTCTTTGGCATCCGCCGCAAATCCCATGATCAGATATCCCGGGATTATGAAAAGCCTCGGGAAAGAATACAGATTCAGATCTCCCGAAAATGACATGCTTGAAAAAGCCACGTCTATCCGGCACGCAAGGATGGTCCCAAGCAGCACTATGATCATCGCCATCCCGAGCTGCCATTTCACGCCGGAGATAAAAGCAGGATCATCTCCCGCATACGGCAGCGCATCCTCCAGCACGTAGTCTGCCGGCGGTTTTATTTCCAGATAAGAGATCAGGACGAAAAGAACAGTCACTGCGACAAGCTGCGTCACGACCCCCATGAAGGGCAACAGGACGAACTGCATCAGCACCGCGGCCGCGCATGAACACCCGATGAAGACGCCCCTGCGGGACTCTGTCACCGT
>JAILGA010000026.1 GCA_024697225.1 Lachnospiraceae bacterium | reverse complement strand
CTGCTTTATGAGAATTCACAGGTCATATCACAGAAGAGCTGGCTGCTTTTGCCTGCTTTGGGCGGGATAAGCGCTTTTATCGCGGATATCGTTCTCATGCTGGGACTGCTTGCGACGATCAGGAAGGGAAGATCACATCTTCTGTGGAAGGACAGTATACTCAGAAGGATCTGTCAGTATGTCAGAAGGATGGCGCTGTTTGCGCTGAAGCACACCAATATCGCCGTATCCACCGTTCTCCCGGCCGTTATCCTGGCTGCGGTCAACATAGCGGCATATCCCTTGTTTGATCTGACGGGTATAGCGATAGCTGTAATGCTTGATATGGCTGCCATCGCAATGGTTTACACACACAGGATCAGACACAGGGAGATCGCGGACGGCCTTGAGAGAATCAACAACGGAGAGACCGGATACAAGCTTGATACAGCTCATATGCACGGCGAGAACAAACGGCTTGCGCAGGCCGTCAATTTAATAGGCATAGGAATAGAGGATGCCGTGCGCACCAGTATGCAGGATGAGAGATTAAAGACGGATCTCATAACCAATGTGTCGCATGATATCAAGACACCTCTCACATCGATAATCAACTATGTAGATCTTTTGAAGCGGGAGGATATAGGTAACGAGAGGGCAGTATCGTATATCCGCATTCTTGATGAGAAATCTCAGCGGCTGAAGCAGCTCACAGAGGATCTTGTGGAGGTATCGAGGATATCCTCGGGGAATATTGAACTATCGCCGGTCAGTCTGAATCTGGTGGAGTTCATGCATCAGACGCTGGGAGAGTTCTCGGAAAAATTCGATGCGAGGGGACTTGTGCCTGTATTTGAGACAAAGGCCGATGCGGTGTACATCTCAGCCGATCCGCATCATCTGTGGAGAATAGCGGAGAATCTGCTGGGCAACGCCGCCAAGTATTCCATGCCCAATACGAGACTGTACATTGATCTGATGATCAATCCTGCGGAGGACGGCAGGCCGGCTTCGGCTGCGCTCTCTATCAAAAATGTATCGGAGGAACAGCTTCATATCGATCCGAAGGAGCTCACCGAAAGGTTCATACGCGGCGACGCGTCAAGAACCACAGAGGGCTCGGGACTGGGACTTTCGATCGCGCAGAGCCTCACAAAGGCACTTGGCGGAGAAATGGTGATAGACATCGACGGAGATCTGTTCAAGGTGACCCTGCTGTTCCCGGTCATCTGAATAAGAAAACCTGTCGGGTGCTCACTTTTTCTTAAACAGATATGTCTTTCTTTCCTCGCCTGCGGCCAGCCTTTTTAAGTTCTCTCTGTGGCGCCACACGGCAAGTGCGCACATCAGGAAGGCAACGATATACATCTCGATCAGCATGGACTGCGGCATATGGAATACTCCCAGCTGGCCTTCTATAACCATGATCACCAGGAAACAGGCGTAGATGCACATGGATCCCAGTGAGACGTAGTGTGTGATCAAAAACGGAGCCATAAATGCCACAAAGCAGAAGGGGATGAAGCTCGGATGGAAGGCTATGATATATCCCGCTGTGCAGGCTATACCTTTGCCGCCCTTGAAATTCATGTAGAACGGGAAATCGTGTCCGAGTACACAGCCTGCTGCGGTATAGATCTTCAGAAGATAAGTCATCTCGGGATTTGATCTGCCGAAGATGAGCCAGGTGACAAGAATTGCGAGAATGCACTTTATCATGTCGCCGAAGAGTACGATGAATCCGGCTTTTGTTCCAAGTACGCGCAGGGCGTTTGTTGTGCCGGCATTTCCGCTGCCGTGTTTCCTGATGTCGATTCCCTTCATCTTACCGTAGAAATAGGCGGTCTGAACAGTACCGAAGATGTAGCCTATTATGAGACAGATGATCCTCTGTGCGAATCCATTCATGGTGATTTCAGTCCTTTCTCTCTCTGATGATGAATCTGAGCGGAGTACCTTTGAATCCGAAGGCCTCTCTCAACTTGTTTTCTATGTATCTTGTATAACTGAAATGCATCAGCTCCTTGTCGTTCACAAAAATAACGAAGGTCGGTGGTTTGACGGATACCTGCGTCATGTAGAAAACCTTGAGCGGACGGCCTTTATCAGAGGGCGGCTGCTGCATCGCAAGAGCCTGGGTGAGAACCTCGTTGAGAACGCCGGTCTGCACCCGAAGGGCGTGGTTTTCACTGACAGTATCGATCATATCATAAAGGCGGTTTAATCTCTGACCGGTCCTGGCCGATATGAAAACAATCTCGGCATAGGGTATAAAGGAAAGCACCGAACGGATCTTTGCGGTATACTCGTTTACCGTTTTGTTATCCTTTTCGATCAGATCCCATTTATTCACCGCGATGATTATGGCCTTGCCGTTTTCGTGCGCGATACCGGCGATCCTGGCATCCTGTTCTGTGACGCCTTCCTCCGCGTCTATAAGTATGACGGCCACATCGGCTCTCTCTATCGCGCCGACGGAGCGGATTATCATAAAGCGCTCGAGCTGTTCCTTTATTTTGCTTTTGCGCCTCAGGCCGGCGGTATCGATAAAGACATATTTTTTGCCGTCATGTGTCACTTCGGTGTCCACGGCGTCTCTCGTGGTGCCGGCAATATCGGAGACGAGAAGTCTGTCGTCGCCTATGAGTCTGTTTATCATGGAGGATTTTCCGACATTGGGCTTTCCTATGACAGCGACGTTTATCCTGTCATCACCCGGATCATCACTGGCTTCGGCATCCGGGCCGTCGGAGAATCTGTTTATCACCTCCTCCAGCAGATCACCCAGTCCCTGCCTGTTTGCGGCGGAAACAGGTATGGGATCTCCGAGTCCCAGTTCATAGAATTCATAAATGTTCACGCTGTCGCGCCCATAGGCATCGATCTTATTGACCGCAAGTACCACAGGCTTGTCGGCGCGTCTTAACATGTCGGCCACCAGGGAATCGGCATCCATGAGGCCGGATTTTCCATCCACCATGAAGACTATGACATCGGCGGTTTCGATGGCTATCTCGGCCTGTTCCCGCATCTGCTTCATTATGGAATCGGAGGTGTCGGGCTCTATGCCGCCTGTGTCTATCAGGGTAAAGGTCTTTCCCGTCCATTCAACGTCCTGATATATGCGGTCTCTCGTAACACCGGGCGTATCCTCGACTATGGAGATCCGTTTTCCGGCGAGAGCGTTAAAAAGGGATGATTTTCCGACATTTGGCCGTCCCACGACGGCAACGATATTTTTTTTCATCATACACACCTTTCAAAAACAACTTTTTTATTATATCATAAGAGTCGTGATAATAACAATTGACTGATAATTGTCAGGGAGAACAGCATGCCTAATTTTGATAAACTCGATCAATCTCTTCCGGTTGCACCTCTTGGAATAATAGCCATGAAGTCCGCCGAAGGTCTCGGAAAAAAGGTCAACGATTATATAGCCTCATTTAGGCGCGAGATCCATACCAATCAGGGGAAAAACCCCGTGTTCCGCGGCTACAGCGAAGATAATTATCTTATAGATTACGATTGCCCGAGATTTGGAAGCGGAGAGGGCAAGGGAGAGATAAAACAAAGCGTAAGGGGCGTCGACCTCTTTATCATCACTGATGTGTGCAATCCCAGTGTCACATATAAGATGTACGGCTTTGAGAATCATATGTCGCCGGATGATCACTATCAGGATCTGAAGCGTATTATCATGGCCGCAGACGGCAAGGCTAAACGCATAAACGTTATCATGCCGTTTCTGTATGAGGGCAGACAGCACAAGAGGACAGGCTGGGAATCACTTGACGCGGCAGTCATGTTCGCAGAGCTCTATGAGATGGGAATATCCAATTTCATCACCTTTGACGCCCATGATCCGAGGATATCCAATTCGGCGCCCATAGGAGGCTTCGACAATTTCCTTGCCTCCTATCAGTTCCTTAAGTCTCTGATGAGAGGTATTGACGATCTTACGATAGACAAGGAGCATCTGGTTGTCATAAGCCCCGATGAGGGCGCGCTTGACAGGGCGGTCTATTTTGCGGGAGTTCTGGGAGCTGATACCGGTATGTTCTACAAAAGAAGAGATTACTCGCGCATCGTGAACGGCTCGAACCCCATAGTAGCCCATGAGTTTCTTGGGGACAAGATAGACGGAAAGGATGCCATCATCATTGACGATATGATATCTTCCGGCTCCAGCATGATAGATACTGCTGCCAAGATACGCGAAAAGGGCGCCAGAAGGGTGTTTATCTGCACGACCTTCGGACTTTTCACCAACGGCCTTGAGATGTTTGACAGGGCATACGAGAACGGCAGTTTTGACAAGGTCATAACCACCAATCTCACCTGGCAGCCGCCGGAATTAAAGGAGAGAGAATGGTTCCTTGAGGCGGATATGAGCAAATTCCTGGCGACGATCATAGATTTCATCAATCATGACGCCTCGCTCTCCGGTGTTACCACCCCCACTGAGAAGATCAGGGAGATAGTTGCCAAATACAACAGCAGAGAGCTGCAGACTGCCGTTGAAATGATCGAGGGCGAAGAGTGACATGAAGAAGAATATTGGCATCATAGGCGCCGGCAGCTTTGGGATCGCACTGGCATATCTTCTCGAGAACAACGGTCATTCGGTGAAGATCTGGACAAGAAGCCCGGAAAATGCGAAGAGATTTGACGAGGAGAGGGGAAATACATCAAAGCTTCCGGGTGTCACGCTGAAAAACGCTGCATTCACCCCGGATATGGAGGAGGCATTGAAGGATGCCGATGAGGCAGTACTGGTGGTACCTTCGATACATATCAGGGAGACCGCGGCTCTGATGAGACCGTATCTGAAAAAGGGCGCACTCATAGTTGACTGTGCGAAGGGAATTGAAGAATCAACGCTGAATACTCTTTCGGAGGTCATAACCGGGGAGCTTGGGGAACTGGATCCCCGTATCGTTGTTTTGTCCGGACCTTCTCACGCCGAGGAGGTGAGCAAAGGGCTGCCCACTGTGATAGTCGCTGCATCCGATGATGCCGGTGCTGCTCTTGAAGTACAGGATGACTTTATGTGCCCGGTATTCCGGGTATATACAAGTGATGACAGGCTTGGCGTGGAACTTGGCGGCGCTGTAAAAAACGTGATCGCACTTGCAGCCGGGGTTGCCGATGGTCTTGGCTACGGCGACAACACCAAGGCAGCCATGATAACCCGCGGAATGTCGGAGATGGCGCGCCTGGGAACCGCCATCGGCGCAAAGCAGACCACTTTTTTCGGTCTTGCGGGGGTCGGCGATCTTATCGTCACCTGTGCGTCAATGCACTCGAGAAACAGGCGGGCCGGGATACTTATTGGTCAGGGGATAAGCGCAAAAGAGGCTTGCGACAGGATAGGGATGGTTGTCGAAGGGGTGCACTGCACGCGCGCCGCGCATAAGCTTGCCGGGAAATACGGCGTCACCACCCCGATAATCGATGAAGTATACAGGGTGTTGTTTGAAGACAAGGCGCCGGCCGACGCAGTCGCTGATCTGATGCTCAGGGATAAAAAGGCCGAGTGAGCATATATGCGGATGAAACACGAGCATCTGATAAAAGAGGTCGAGGAAGATGGCATCGCTGCTGAACTTGGCATAGAACCCGGTGATACGCTTCTTTCTATCGACGGCGAAGAGATCGTCGATATCTTTGACTACAGATTCAGGATAAGAACCGAAAACCTGACTCTTCTGGTCCGCGCGAAGCAGGGAGGGGAGTACGAATTTGAGATAGAAAAGGACGAGGATGACGACCTGGGACTCGTTTTTGAGAGCGGCCTCATGGATGAATACAGATCCTGTTCCAATAAATGCATATTCTGCTTTATAGATCAGATGCCGCCCGGCATGCGTGAAACCCTTTATTTCAAGGATGATGACGCGAGGCTGTCATTTTTGCAGGGAAACTATGTGACCCTGACCAATATGAAGGATGAGGATCTTGAGAGGATCATTCGCTACAGACTTCAGCCGATCAATATCTCGGTGCATACCACCGATCCCGGGCTAAGGTGCATGATGCTGAGTAACCGGTTCGCAGGAAAGGCGCTTGATAAGATAAAGAGACTTAACGAGGCCGGCATAACAATGAACGGCCAGATAGTTCTTTGCAAGGGGATAAATGACGGTAAAAACCTCGAGAAGTCGATCGATGATCTGGCCGCCTATATCCCGAACATGCAGAGTCTGTCGGTGGTTCCCGTGGGACTCACAAAATTCAGGGACAGTCTCTATCCGCTTAAACCCTTTGAAAAAGAGGACGCCATAGAAGTGCTGGATATTATTCACACAGCGCAGAGACGGATTTTTGACAGACACGGGATTAATTTCGTACACGCCGGAGATGAGTGGTATCTGCTGGCGGAAATGCCGCTGCCGGAAGCCTCTAACTACGATGGTTTTCTGCAGCTTGAAAACGGCGTCGGGATGATGAGGCTCTTGTATGATGAATTCGCAGACGCACTGAAAGAAGAGGAGGGGGATGTAAATCTGTCCGGATCCTGCTCAATAGCCTGCGGTATGGCTGTGGGTTCCTTTATGAACAGACTCTGCGGCATGTTCATGGAGAAATTCCCGGGTATAAGCGTAAATGTTTATCCTGTCAGAAATGACTTCTTCGGCGGGCGCATCACGGTATCGGGGCTGCTTACGGGCCGGGACATCATAGCGCAGTTAAAGGATGCTGATCTTGGGGAAGGTCTGATCATCACCAGAAACATGCTGCGCTACGGTGAAGATGTGTTCCTTGATGATCTTCATGTTAATGATATCGAAAAAGCTCTGGGTGTAAAGATAATTGTCTCGGATTCAGGCGGAGCGGCGTTTATCGATACGCTTAAGCAGGCGGTTATATGATGAGTTCCTTTATCATACCGCTTATAGCTGCGGCAGCGGGCTGCCTTATTCTTGCCGGTATAATTGCCGCTGTCCGCAGGATAAGGCACAGGCACGACATCGATGAACTTGACGGTATAGAGTTTGAGCACTACTGTGCGGAGCTTCTTGCGGGAACGGGATTTCTGCATGTGCGCACAACATCGGCATCAAGGGATTTCGGTGCCGATATCCTGGCTCAAAAGGACGGTGTCACCTATGCCGTGCAATGCAAACGTTATGATAAACCTGTCGGCATCTATGCCGTGCAGGAAATATATGCGGCAAAGGATTTTTACGGCATGATGGTGGGTGCCGTTATGACCAATTCCACATTCACGGCGCCCGCAAAGCAGATGGCAGAAAAACTCGGTATTCTGCTCTGGGACGGCGATGATCTGAAAAGGCGCTTTAGCAGACAATAAACCTGTGTACTCCCATAAAGAAATGGATTTTTGGCATATAATATGGTAAAATCTTGCACATGAGTGTCCGTGTGTATTTTTGGTGGAAAAAATGAAAAAACTGCTGAAATTCCTAAAAAACGGGAGATTGATAATCTTTATCAGGATGACCGCGATCATATCGATCGTCATCCTGGTGATGCTTGCCGTTTTTTATACTATCCTCAGCAGGAACAAACAGGATCAGGCCTTTCAGACCTCGGACCTTCTGATAAATCAGATCGAGAACGTTATACTTGCCAATGAACGCAAGGAGCGTTCCCTCACCGAATCACTGAAAGAGAATTATATTTCAAAGGCAAAGGCAGTGGCTTACATCGTAGACACCAACCCGGAAACGGAATACGATGTGGAAGAGCTTAACCGTGTTGCAAAGCTGATGTCGATCGATGAGATACACCTGTTTACGCCGGAGGGCGAGATATACAGCGGGACAGTCCCGAAGTATTTTGGTTTTACATTTGATTCAGGGGAGCAGATGGCATATTTCAAACCCATGCTCACGGACAAAACTCTCTCGATGTGCCAGGATGTCACTCCGAATACTGCTGAGAGCAAGCCTATGATGTACGCCATCTGCTGGAATGACGGCGGAACCCGCATTATTCAGGTGGGAATAGAACCCAAGCGTCTTATCGAGGAACTGCAGAGCAACGAGATATCCCAGGTTGTGGCCAATATCCCGGCATATGAGGGCGTCAATATACTGGTATCCGACAAGTTTACCCACGAGATCCTCGGTGCAACCGACAGGGATCACATAGGGAGCAATCTCACAGATATCGGCCTGGCCCTGGAAGCTAATTACAGCGCAGAGTCGGTTGTAGTCCACTTTACGGGGCGCATCGACAACAGATATTGTTATTGTTCGATGCAGGATCTGGACGGTTATACGATCACGGTGGCGCAGGATCGTGACGTTGTCAACAGAGAGATCCCGTTTTCCCTGTTTCTTATCTTTGTCTATCTGCTTCTTGCTGCGACTGCACTTGCGATAATCGTACAGAGGACCACTCAGCGAAGAGAACGTCTGCAGGCCATCTCTGACAGAGCGATCGCTGCCAGCGAGGCAAAGACATCATTCCTGTCCAATATGTCCCATGAGATCCGCACGCCGATAAATGCGATCCTTGGGATGAATGAGATGATCATGCGTGAGAGCAATGAAGCAGACACGGATATCCGTATGTACTCACAGAACATCAAGACAGCGGGGAACACGTTGCTTGGTCTGGTAAATGATATCCTTGATTTCTCCAAGATCGAGGAGGGAAAGCTTGAGATCATCCCGGTTGAGTATGATCTGTCTTCGGTAGTTAACGATCTGGTAAATATGATAAAAACCAGGCTCGATGACAAGGGGCTGTTTCTTAAACTCGATATAGATAAGAATACGCCCAGAACGCTGCGCGGCGATGAGATCAGGATAAAACAGGTCATTACCAACATATTGACAAATGCGGCAAAGTATACCGAGAAAGGCAGCGTGATCTTCAGTATCTCTTATGAAAAGATCGAGGATGATCCCGATGCGATCCTTCTTATGGTTTCGGTCAAAGATACAGGCATAGGTATCAGGCAGGATGATATACAGAAGCTGTTCTCAAGATTCGAACGCATTGAGGAGAAGCGCAACAGAAGTATCGAGGGCACAGGACTCGGCATGAACATCACCGAGATGCTCCTTGAGATGATGGGAAGCAGACTGGCGGTTGAGAGCTCATATGGTGAGGGGTCGCAGTTTGGTTTCACCATCAGGCAGGAGGTGGTGAAGTGGGAACCTATCGGTGACTACGAGGAAACCTGGAAACAGTCTGTCAGGTCAATGGCTGCCTATAAGGAAAAGTTTGTAGCCCCGGATGCGGAGATCCTTGTTGTGGATGACAACAGTCTGAATCTCATGGTCTTTGCGAGCCTGCTTAAGCAGACAAGGATAAAGATCGACAAGGCTTCAAGCAGTGAGGAGGCAATAAATCTCGCGCTGAAAAAGCATTATGATACGATCTTCCTTGATCATATGATGCCTGGTAAGGACGGCATCGAGACGCTCCATGAACTGAAGGAAAATCCCGCATGCCCGAACCTCGATACGCCGTATGTATGCCTTACTGCCAATGCCATATCCGGCGCAAAGGAGGAGTATTTGGCGGCGGGCTTCGACGATTACCTCACCAAACCGATCAACACGGACGCGCTTGAGGAAATGTTGATTAAATATCTGCCGGAAGATAAGGTCAGAACAGGCGGGGATGCCGACGCAGAATGTGATGTGTCAGCACCGGAGAGCGGGCGACCGGCAGATGAGCCGGATGCCCTGGAGGGTCTTGATGAAGCGGGAATCGATGTCGAAAAAGGCATTGCATACAGCGGTACACGGGAGTTGTATATCTCGGTCCTTCATGTTTTCCTTGAAAGCATGGATGAAAAGAAAGACGAGATAGAAAAGCTTTACAGTGAGGGAAAATTCAACGATTATGTGATCAGGATACACGCTCTTAAGAGTTCGGCGCGGATCATAGGTGCGGATTCCTTCGGCGAAGAGGCACAGGAGCTTGAAAATGCCGGTAAAAGAGGCGATACGGATTATATAAGAAAGCATCACGAGTCCTTTATGGAAGAATATCTGGCCTTTGAGGCGCCGCTTAAGAAAGCGCTGCAACTGTCGGAAACTATCACGGGGACAGCAGATTCTCCGCAAAAGACGGCTGATGGCACTGTTATGACCGGGTTTTATGAAGAAATGAGATCCGCCGCTGAAGATATGGATTGTGAGCGCCTGGAACAGATCTATGATGAGATGAAGGGATTTGTTATACCGGAGGATGATAAGGAGCTGTTTGATCAGCTCGGAAAAGCCGTTATGAACTATGATTATGACGTAATACAGAAACTTCTGGATGTAACTATTCGTTAAACCTGTGTTTTGCGAATAGTTTAATATATCCCCCGCTGTACCTGCGTTTGGCGCTATCGGCAAAACTTTACAAAAAAACATGGCAAATATGATCAATTACTCTTTCTTAATTCTGATACTTTATTACGAACTGTTGTTTAAACTTTATTCAGGCACCGGGACAGGCGCGTTTTCATTTCTGATCATAGCTTTATTCTCTTTAAGTATCGGTGCAATACTTAGTATCTTATCCGGTCTGACAAAAAACGGGCTTGTAAACAGGATCGTTTCCGGCATCATCCTTTTTGTCACGCCCGTGATCTATCTAGTTCAGTACTTTGTTTACCGCTCTTTTAATGTGTTTTACGACATAAATACGATGACAAACGGCGCCGGACAGGCATTTACGGGTTTTGCGGGCGATATATTAAGGATAGTGATAAGCTTTGAAGGCATTTCGGCGATACTTCTGTTTTTCCTTCCGTTCTTCGCGTTTATTGCTTTTGCGATAATTAAGCGTGATAAGGAAATGATGCCGGGGCTCTCCCGCAGAAGCTTTGCTGTGCTTGCATTGTCCGCAGCCGCATTTTTTGTTCTTGGAAGGCTTGCGGTATCTTTCAATGATATATACAGGTCTCTTTATTCATCTGAGTACAATTACCAGAATGCGGTGAGTTCGATGGGTCTTGCGACCGGTCTCAGGCTTGATATCATGCATTTGATAGCGGGAGACACGGAAGAATTTGTATTTGTCGACACGGATGTCGATACGGATATAGCTGATACAGGAGATGATGCGGAGTCTGTCATCGATTCTGCGGACGATGATACGTATACTGAAACCGATCAGGATTCATCATCAGATGCTTCTAGCGCTGATAACGCCCCTGATAGCGTGTCAGATATCACATCAGAATCCTCTTCTGCAGATGATGATACTCCCCCGGATAAAAAGTCGGATACGGCATCAGAATCCTCCACAGCAGACGCTGATACCGTCACGGAAAACATATCAGATACTGCATCAGCATCCTCTTCTGCGGATGCTGATGCTGAGGAACGTTCATTTGCACCAAACTGCCTGAACCTGAGCTTTAAGAAACTCGCCGAGGGTGCCGATGGCACGGAGAAACAGCTTGATCTCTATGTGGATACCATTGAGCCGTCGATGCAGAACGAATTTACGGGACTCTTTAAGGGGAAAAACCTCATTTTCCTTACAGCGGAGGCCTTTTCGGGCTATATTCTTGATCCGGAGCTCACCCCTGCTCTCTACAGGCTCGCCACCAAGGGGATTCAGATCCCCGATTATTATCAGCCGGCTTCTGCGGGAACAACAGGCGGTGAATACTCTAATCTTTTCGGGATGATCCCCACAGCCGGCGGAAAATCCATGAAAAAGATAACAGAACACAATACCTGGATAACCATGGGAAACAGGCTGAGTGCCGAAGGTTATTACGGCATGACATATCATGACAATAATAAAGGTGTCTATGAAAGGGATGTGACCCATGAGAAGCTTGGCTATTCCGGCGGATTTATGGGTGTCGGGAACGGCATGGAGGAATATCTGCACACATCAGGCTTCCCCGCGAGTGATCTCGAAATGCTGCAGGGCACATTCCCTACCTATGCGGACAAACAGCCCTTTAATATCTACTACATGACAGTCTCGGGCCACGGCCAGTACGGGAGATCCATCAATCAGATGGCGTCCAAAAACTACAGCAGAGTTGAGAATCTTGATCATTCTGAGATCGTGAAGTGCTATCTCGCCTGCAATATGCCTCTTGAGGATGCCATGGCCTGGCTTCTTGACGAACTTGAAAAAAGAAATATGGCGGACGATACCGTGATCGTCATAAGCGCTGATCACTTCCCCTACAATCTGGATACAGGCGCTTCTCCGGGAAACATGCCCAATCTCTCGGAACTGTACGGTTTTGAAGTAACGAATTATCTGGAACGCGACTCCAACCGTCTCATCATCTGGAGCGGCTGCCTCGAGAAGATGGATCCCATAGTGATCGATTCACCGGTGTTTTCACTGGATATACTGCCGACATTGTGCAATCTTTTCGGAGTAAAATATGAATCAAGACTTCTCCCAGGCCGGGATATCTTCTCCGATAAAGAGGCGATCATTTTTGACAGCGGTTATGACTGGAAGACTGATCTCGGAACCTATATCGCATCGAAAAACCGCTTCACCCCTGTCTCCGAGAATGCGGAAATCCCTGACGGCTATGTGGAGCGCATTAGGGCCGAAGTAAAGAACCGCATGAATTACTGCAAAGGTGTATTAAACTGCGGCTACTTCGATCACGTCTTCGGAAAAAATCCCTGAGAAACACATCAGGCTGACGGATCGTCAGCCTGATGTTGCTCTGCTCTTTATTTCTTCCTGACTTCGACCGTGAGCTTTCCTGTGAAATTGCCCTTACCCTGTATCCTGACCGTGTTGTTCTCGGCATTTCCGTCAAGAAGGCTGTACGCGGCTTTCTTGAGCTTATACGTCTTGCCGTTTATTGTGACTGTAACCTTCTTTACGCTTTTTAATGATCCGTCATCCTTGACCTGGATGGCGCCGCTCTTGAATTTTGCAACAATGGCGGGATCGCAGCTCGTGATCGACACCGGATTGATCCAGTATTCGCACGGTTTTTTCTTTAATGCTGCATTCGCTCCGCTTATGAGCTTTTTAAATTTCTTATAATCAGGTCTGCTCATATAATTCTTTGCGCCTGCTTTCACACTGAGCTTGCCGTAGTATTCAGCCGCACCGGCATTGATGTTCTTCGTGATATAGTCAAATTTGAATATGTCGTCCTTTGTTGTACCTTTCCTGAGAGATTCCAGATTCTGCATTATCGATGTCACGTCGATATCAGGCTTCAGTGCGTTCTTTATATCTATCTTCTTGCCTGTGTAGGTTGTTGCGTTCTTCTCACAGGTGGTGGTAAGCTCTGTAAGCGTAACCGAGACCTTCTTGCTGATCTTGACTTTCTTATCGGCTGCTGTAACGCTTGCCGGTTCAGCTTTGTGTATCCGCTCGACATCATCGGGGCTGATCCTCTCATCGCCCTCCGAAAGAGCTTCACCCCAGTATGCATAGATGACATGGTCGTCTATTTCCTCTACTGTGGTAGTATCGTAGATCCTCTCCCCTTCCTCTTCTTCATCATACCATCCGCT
>JAILGA010000019.1 GCA_024697225.1 Lachnospiraceae bacterium | reverse complement strand
CATGGTGCTTCAGACAAAGCGCCAGAAAGGATATCGCAAAGGTTCCGCGGAAAATAAGGCTCATGCTGCTGTAGGGGATCTCGCTCATATCGATCAGCATGATGATCGTCTCCGCTATCAGCGCGGCATAGATTAGGAGCGAGCCAAGCTTCTCCCTGCCCTGTGCGGTTTTGGGATTCATTGCAGCAAGATCAAAGCCCCCGTGCAATTTGCCCAAAACAGCCGCCATTATGTTGTCAACCAGGGCACCTCTCACCGAAGCCCTCCACAGAGCATCCTTCCCATCTTTCTCACTGCCTTCCTCCCCGGAGCATCCTTCCTATCTTCCTCACTGCTTTCCTCGCAAAGCGCCCAGCAGTCAGATCAAGCCTCGCTCCGAGCTTCTTTGCCGCCGTGATCTCAGGCATGAAAAGATGTGCGTACTCATCCCTGTGATCCATCAGCCATTCGGGGTATTCATAACCGCCGTCAGGCAGAATCTGCGTGAACCTCGCGACCCTTCCGAAGATGTCCTCGCCGAGGATCAGGTGATCCATGGTCTCCCTCAGTATCTCGGCATCATTGTACTCCTGATGAGCCGCTGCCCTTACCTTGTCGCCGATGCGCTTAGTCACATCGCTCTCATGCAGGCCGCCCATGTAACCGAAATGCCAGCCGCCCCGCTCCACGCGCACGCTCCGCTCATCCCCCGGAGGAACCAGATCCCTTAACCTCACGATCCCCTCCGCAGGGATATGTTTTTTCGCGCACACCTTGGTTCCCAGCCATTTGCGCTTATCCTTTGGCACATCCGGGAACTCACCTGTGATGGATAGCAGGCTCCCCGATGTCTCCATCATGTTCATGAAGACATAGAAATTGTCCTGGGCCAGGTGGTAAACCTTTTCTTTATCAAATTCCGATATAAGACGCATCAGCGTTCCCGGGTGCGGGATCTCGTCCAGATCACCGAAGATCACGATGTCGTCATCAGAGAGATCATCTATCCCCTTTTCGAGATGATTCTTCTGGAAATAATCCCTCTCGTGAGTCTTTGCGCCCTCAAGTCTCTCAGTCACGGGGATATAGATTATCTTCGGGAGATACTTTTCAAACATTGCCTCATGCTTTTTGAACAGAAGCTCCCTCTCCGCGCCGGAAAAGGTCTCCGCCGACTCCTCAATGACAAAGCGGTCGACTATCGGATCAAGCACCGCAAGCCTGAGTCTCAAAAGGTCCAGTTCGTTAAAAAACGGAAAACAGTCGACGATCATCCTTCATCCTCAAAACCGTGCGCATCCCGCCAGCTCCTTGTCCGCCGCCAGAAAAGAAGGGGCCGCACGCAGTCCTTGAATCTTTTATACGGCGAGCGAAACTGAGGATACTTTTCATTTTCCCCCCACCACTTGTGGAAGATAAAGGTGTCCAACCCCTCATTTTCGGGAAGAGGCTTTTCCCTTCCGAATCTGAGCGCCATCTCAAAGGGCGCCCACTTAAGTCCTTCGGACTCCATCTCGGCCCTGTGCCTCACGCACAGAAAGGTGTCTTCGTTATAAAAGCCTTCTCTGTCCCGTTCCCAGGGCAGGTCGTGCTTCGACGGATACTCAAGGAGCCTTTTTGATCTGACTGACACACTGTTTCCCACGCGGCATAACCTGCCGGATGCGTCGGTATAGGCGGCGTCGTTTTCCCCGACCGGCCAGGGCGAACCTATATAGTCATATTTCAGAAACTCATCTTCCCAACACTCAGGGTGCACCACAAAGCCGTCCGCGTGGACGAGCAGCATGTAGTCGGTCTTTACATAGTCCTGCAGTTTGTAGACGCAGGCATGATTAAAGGCATCGATGTCATTTAGTCTGTCGATCTTTCCGAATCTCACTCCCCGCGGCAGATAAAACGGTCTTTTGTGGCTTATGAACACCGCGTCGCCGAATTCTATATCCCGCATACTGTACGCCATGGCGCGCACAGTCTCGTAGACGTTGACGCTGGTCATGGCGGCCAGAGTGACTGTGGGGAGCTTTAGCTTCATCATGTTTTCTCCGCTCCCGAGCCGCCGCGGGACAGCAGTCTTTTCGTTCTTCTCACCAAAGAATACGCGGCGCGTTTGCCGTAGAAGGCCGTATACCGCCAGTTGCAGCAAAGCTTCTCGGCGGCAAGGCGGACGCCCTCCGGTCTGATGTTCCTTGCGGCATAGCGCTTTGATCTCTCCTTGTACAGCGCAAGCTCTTCCCTGCACTCCGACGCTGTATACTGTCTGCCGTCGCGGCCCAGATAATGCAGAAAACCGTAAATATTCTGCTCCGATGCCCAGTAGCCGTCGGATACATTATGTCTGGCCCAGTACTTCGGGGCGATCGCATACTGCAGGTAGTCGCTTGTCATCGCGGGCATCACTGCAAAAGATGAATTCGACAGGATCAGATATCTGGCATTTTTGACGGTCACATAATCCTTTCCCATATCGAAATGATGCGCCTCATATTCCGGCAGTATCCTGTGTGCGGTATCCTCATCCTCTGTCACGATCAGAAACCGCATTGCGGGATTGATCTTCTTCATCTCCCTGACAGCGCTCACCCAATAGCGTCTCTCGAGGCACAGCGCGGGATCCCCCGCGTATTCCCCGCCGCGCATATTGATCACACACAGATCGTCGTCCGTATACTCGAGAGAATCATATTCCGGCTTAACCTTAAGCCAGTCCTTAAGCTCGTCCCGGGCACCTGCAAAATAGCTCTCCGCCTGCAGATTGCCGTAGAGCAGCGTGTTGTCCGGCACCTCGTGTATCGACGGATCTGCCCCGCTGACGTAGCAGCCATGAGTCATGTCATGCTTTGAATTGCCCATGAACAGCCTGGTCTCATCGTCATCAAAGCGGTTCATCTTATCCTTCATCTCCGGAGAGATGGGCGTCCCCAGATCGATATCCATGAAATACATCCCGCGCCTTGAATGGATATTGTTCGCAAAAAGCTCCTGAGAGGCGGTGCCGAATTCAAAGCCCCTCTCCTTTGCGATGGCTCTTGCGACCACATATACGAACAGCTGGTTTCCCAGCCCCTGTCCGTCGATGAACTCGGTTCCTATCATTCCCCTATCACTCCACGCCCCTCAAGGGTGGTCTCCATAAGCTTGCCGTCCGTCACCTCATAGATCCTGTCGCATTTTGCAATGGTATTTAGCCTGTGGGCTATGATCACCATGGTCTTCTTGCCGTGGAAGCTGTTTATAGCCTCCATGAGCGCCGCCTCTGTATCGCCGTCAAGAGCACTTGTTGCCTCGTCGAAAACCAGGATCTCGGGATCCGCATAGAGTGCTCTGGCAATTCCTATGCGCTGTCTCTGTCCGCCGGAGAGTCTGACGCCCCGGTCGCCTATCTTTGTATCAAGTCCCTCAGGAAGAGACTTCACGAAATCAGCGAGCTGCGCCTCTTCGAGAACCTCCCACAGGCGGCTTTCATCAATCCTGTCGGCGTCAATTCCGAAGGCGATATTGTCCCTGATGGACTCGTCCACCAGATAGATTGACTGCGGGATATATCCGATCTGGGAAAGCCATGCGCTGTAATTATCAAAGATATCCCTGCCGTCGCAGGTGATGGAGCCCGACTGTATCGTAAGAAGCCCCAGAAGTATGTCAACTATCGTGGATTTGCCGGCGCCGGAGGCGCCCATGATACCTACGGATTCACCTTTTTTCACATACATGGATGCCGAAGTGAATATATCCCTTTCGGTGTCCGGATAGCGGTAAGTAATGTCCTTAAGCTCTATGCGCTCCGAGAGCTGCGGGAATTCCCCGGCACCGGTTTCTGCCAGGGCGCGCATGGGCCTGTTCTCCTTCATTGCATCGGAATAGTTTTCATATACATAATCGAGGGACGGCTGTTCATAGGCGATCTCCGTGAGATAGGTATTTATCCTGTTGGCGCTCGGCATTACTCTGACAGCCGCCACCGCGAAGGCCATAAACTGCGGGATCAGGGGTTTCACGTCACCGCCGGTCCCTACATATATGGCCAGGAAGGCAAATACGCTCCCCAGAAATACCGTCTCGATAAGAAGTCTCGGAACGTTATTGAGTACCGTATAATTTCTGTCCGTGTCCGCGCCTATCCTGCCGCTCTCATAGTAATTCCTGATGAAGAAATCCTCGCGGTGCAGCACCTTTACATCCTTAAGGCCGTAGATCGCCTCTATCCTCCACTTGGCTATGCGGGACTGGATATTCTGGTTGGCCCTTCCGATCTCGTTGAGCCTGGGCTTTAAAACCTTCAGGTTAAAGCCCGTCATGAGAAGGAAGATCACCGCCACAAAGGCAGTCAGCTTCCAGTTGACAACAAACAGCACTATGCAGATGCATATGCTGACCACAAGCTCCGTAGAAAGATTCAGAAGAGCCAGCACCAGCGAGAACATCTTTGGTATGTCGCTGTCCGTTATCCGAAACACTGTGGGGATGTCAGCCCCCAGATAATCCTCATAGGGGCGGTTTAAGAATTCCCTCATCACCCGGCTTATCATCTCGTTTCTGGTGCGCGAGATAAAGGTGCTCTGCCTTCTCGCGAGAAGGAGAAGATAAGTATTCTTGACGATAAAAAGGAGGATCAGAAAGACCAGCATGGTCACGATGAGCCGTATGTCCGACTCCAGAATGCCCAGCGCCTGCGCGATGCCCCGAACCGGCTCATACTGCGCGATCATATCCCTGACGGATGCGGGATCAGTGACCGCTGTCATGACGGGTACCATCATTGATACGCCCAGAGTCTCAAAGAGACCGCCGATCAGTATCATGATCCCCAGTCCGAAGAATTGTGTCTTCTGTTTGCTTCCGAAAATCGTATAAAGCTTTTTTAGCATTCGATCCTCTTCATTCTGTCCGTATAAATGCCGTCATCCGCGCGGTTGTTGAACCAGCGCCCCGGCACCAGCATCTCTCCGTCAGCCCCCCAGGCCCCCCACCATGAAAAGCTTGAATTGGCGAGGATGTGATGCCTGCACATCCGCATGAGAAGGAGGCTTGAGATATCGTCGATGGCTTCCGTGTCCGCGGAGGCTGTCTCTTCTTCAGTGTTCACCGGGTCCTGCGCACCTTCCCCTCCCGGCTTATCCGCCGCCACAAAGACCGGCCTCACGTCTGTCACCGTTCTCCCTTGCCCGTCATTATGCTCTTTGACCCACCCGGCCGCATAGCCCGGATCGTCGCTGAAGACGTAGAATACCGATTCCGGCACCCTCTCAAGCATCAGTGACACGGCCTTTTCATAATACTTCTCCGTGCAGATGCCGCCGTGTGTCTCTGCCGTTCCGGGCTGAAGGTAATCTCCCCGGCGTATGTGGAGGCTCACGGAATTTACGCCGTCTGCGGCTATGCGCTCAGCAAGGTCTCTGAAGCATCTGCCGACAAAAGTCCCGGCAGTGTCGCTGTCATCTGCTGCCGCATATGCATCTTTTCCAAGCCGTAGTCTGCTCTTTATGCTTTCATCAAACATCACGAGAAGCTTTTCCCGCACCATCCTGTCGGGAAAATATCCCTCGCTCTGGAAATATCCGTTGAGATACACCTCATCCATGGTCAGTATTTCGGGGTGAAAGCGCCCGTCAGGCTCCTCCCACTCCCTGTTTTTCCTGCCGGTCAGCTTTCTCCGTATCCTGCTTGCAGGATCCATGAAGGCATCTCTGAGCGTCTTTATCTCTTTATCAGCCGCACATACATAATCGACCCCGGTCAGCTCCTTAAGACAGGGCCGCCGCTGTCTGTCGGAGACAAACCCGCTCTCTTCATCTATCTTTACCGTGCGCCCCCGGGCCCGAAGCTCCAGATAAAGCGCATATTGGAACAGCTGGTTTCCCAGCCCCCCCTGCAAACGTATTATCACCATAACCTTAATATTTTACCACGAAATGCGCCGCCGGAAAACAGTGCAATACTTACCATAACTTGTCATAACTTTCTGAGCGGCAGTATGAGTTTTTCGTTGACCGCTGTGAAAGCGTCATAAAGAGCGGGATGAATGAGAAAGAGCCGCATTCTGAGCCTGTGGTGGGAATCTACAACGGGATCCCCGCTGTCATAGATCTTAGAAAAGCGGTCCTTATAACGGGATCTTATGATATCATCGAGTTCGCGCACAGCGTTCTTTTCCCCATTTCGCCTGCCGGCGGTATGGAGTTCAAGAAGTTTTTTCCCGACGATATAATCATGGACGTCAGCGAGATCCTTCCTGTCTATGGAACACAGAAATTCATCCCTCTCCCAGTAGGAGGGGATCTGTTCGCGGAGAAGTCCCTCAAGCCTGCTCTTATTCATTATGCTTCCGCCGCGGTCCGTGACATAGGCGTAGAGGGGTGCGTCGATGTAGACCGCTCTCTCACAGCGCGCGATGAGCTTCGCAGTGATGACTATATCCTCATAGCGGTGGGCAGGATATCGGAGTATCTCCGACCCGTCCTCCGGAAAAAAGAATTCGCGCCGGTAAATCTTATTCCATGCCGCGTTCTGGATGACTGTTGCCTCGTCCTCGACAACGAGCGCGTACAGAGCCTCGTCGCGGGTAAGCAGGCGGCTCCTCGGTTTTCTGCCCTGATCTTCTGTCCCGTCGGATGCGTCACTGTTCGCATCACCGGTCATCCAGACCCCCTTTTCCGATCGCCCTGTGACCTCTTCCGGATCATCGCCGTCGCCTACCTGCAGATACCTGCAGATTGCCATCTGCGCGTCATTCTGCGTCAGTGCATCGACCATGGTGCCGATCATCTGCGGAAATATCCAGTCATCCCCGTCCACAAAGGCAAGCACTTCCCCTTTTGCGGCATCGATGCCGGTGTTTCTGGCGGGCCCGAGTCCCGCGTTTATCTGATGAATGACGCGGATCCTTTCGTCCTTTGACGCATAATCGTCACATAGTTCACCCGAGCCATCGGTTGAACCATCATCGATAATGATGATGTCCAGATCAGTATAGGTCTGCGCTGTAACTGAATCCAGACAGCGCACGATCCGGTCTCCTAT
The DNA here is from genome assembly GCA_024697225.1 of Lachnospiraceae bacterium. Lineage (GTDB taxonomy): Bacteria > Bacillota > Clostridia > Lachnospirales > Lachnospiraceae > Butyrivibrio. The sequence goes on along the minus strand of JAILGA010000019.1, from coordinate 2,888 downwards.
GTTATAGCATGGAATTATGACGCTGACTGTCATAGGCATGCACCGTTCGACTCTGACCCGGGATCAGTGGCTCTTCCGCATCGCTTACCGGACATCTGCCAGCCACTCCTCGAGCATCAGCACGTACCACAGCTGCACGCGGAAAAGGCCGCGTTTTTCGTAGTCCTCCCACATTCTGCTCACAACATCAGCATTAAGAAGCCCCTCTCTTTCTATCTTATCCGGGGCGATGAGGGCTGTTGCCCAGCTGTGCAGAGGCTCCTCAAGGAGCCATTTCTCTATCGGTATCGAAAAGCCCTTCTTGGGCCTGTCCATCAGTTCCTTCGGCACATGACGGTACAGGACGTTCCTAAGGATCTTCTTGCCGGTCCTTATCTTTGATCCGTCAGATCCCTCCCTGTATTCGATCAGATGCTCCAGCGGGAGCGACCAGGCAAATTCCATCACGTCAGGATCCAAAAGAGGCACTCTTGTCTCCAGGGAATTGGCCATGGCGCAGCGGTCCACCTTTACCAATATGTCATCGGGGTGATAGAGGAGCATATCAGAGAGCATCACCAGTCTGTTGCACTCGGGAAGGGCATCCTCGGAAAGGCCGGTCATCGCGTAGGAAAGACCTTTCCCGGAAGTCTTTGCGATCTGTCCTATCACGGGCTCGTGATCCGACTCGAGCCTGTGCAGTTCCACCGGTCCCCTGGCTGTAAGAAGAGTGGCCTTGGTGCGGGGGATCTCCCGGTTTCTTATGCCCGGCAGAAGAAGCGCCGCCTGCCCGGCGGATTTTCTGAGCAGATAGGGGATGCCTTTCATCTTGCCCCAGATCCTGTCGATGGAAGTATATGAAGTGTACCCGCAGAACAGCTCATCCCCGGCGTCGCCTGAAAGTGATACCGTCACGTGCTCCCTCGTCATGGCGCTCACAAGGAAGGTGGGGATCTGTGAGGAATCGGCAAAAGGCTCTCCGAACATGCGGGCAAGCTTCGGTACCACCGCAAGGGCGTCCTCTTTGGTTATATATTTCTCGGTGTGATCCGTGCCCAGATGCGCCGCTATCTGCGCCGCTATCTCTGCTTCATTAAAGCCTTCCTCCCTCATGCCTATGGTAAAGGTGCGCACAGGCGCGCCTCCCTGTGAACGTGAGACCTTCTGCATGAGCGAGACTATGGTGGGTGAATCTATTCCGGCCGAGAGAAAGGCCCCCAGCGGAACATCCGCTATCATCTGTCTGCTGATGGCTTTTGTCAGAAGCTCCTCCAGTTTGTCCGATGCCTCATCGAGGCTTCCTGTGAAGGGGTCTTCCGCTCCCTTTTTCGCGACATCCCTGACGGAATAGAACACGCTGTAGGCATGGTCTTTTGCCTCTATCCTGTCACCCGCGTGATACTTCTCTTCCCTGAGTACATCCATGTCCGCCGAGGGATCGAAATGAGAGTACGGCGGATCTATCGTGAGCACCGTCCCCGGCATGAGCTTCCATATATCATCATATATCGTATAAGGTGCGGGGATATAGCCGTGTACGAAGTAAAGCGGCAGCACCTCCCTCTTTATCCCGTTGCCAAAGCCTTCTATCTCCCTGAAGCATCCTATGTCGGACGCAAAGACGAAGTCGCCGTGTACAAATCCGTAATAAAGGGGTTTCTCACCTATGCGGTCTCTCGCAAGCATGAGTTTTCCGCTCTCGTGGTCGAATATCGCGATGGCAAACATACCGCGGCACTTCGAAAGTGTCTCCTCCAGGCCCCATCTCTCAACTGCCTCGAGAAGGATCTCGGTGTCCGAGGTTCCGCGCCACAACGAGGGGTCGACCGCCCCCTCCTTTTCCAGCTCGCTCTTTAACTCGCGGTGATTGTATATCTCCCCGTTATAGACCGCGGAAAGCCTTCCCGAATGAGAATCCATGGGCTGTGCACCGGACTCTGTAAGGTCTATGATGGCAAGCCTCCTGTGTCCGAAGGTCACATGAATATCTCTGCCGTCAGGCGCCTTGTACTCATAAAGCGCCTCCCCTCCCGCGTCCGGACCGCGCTCGCGCATGTGGTCCGTCATACGGCGGATCAGCTGTTCACGCGTGGCTCTGTCCTTATTCAGTTCGCAAAAGCCTGCTATACCGCACATTGGCTGAAATCCTCATCTTATACAATCCCGCAGAAGCTTCTCCCAGAGATCCGTCACGCGGTCCGGATTGAATCTCTCCCTGAGCTTCCTCCCGTTTTCCGAAAGGCTTCTCGCAAGGGCTTCGTCATGGATGATGCGCCTTATGGCCTCTTCCAGTGCCTTTTTATCGCCGACGGGTATCACCAGGGCGCACTCATCATCTCCTGTGAGTTGTCTTATACCTCCCGGCACGCAGTCCGTCGTCACTGCGGGTATCCCCAGACACAGCGCCTCTATCAGCGTATTGGGCATCCCCTCGGTGTCAGACATCAGGCAATAGACACCTGCGTTTCTTATCTTATCCGCTATACCCTTCTGATAGCCGGCAAAAGACGTCCGCTCAGCTATACCGAGGCTCTTCGCAAGTTCCTCGAGCTTTTTTCTGTCCTCGCCGTCTCCGTATAATAACAGCCGATATTTATTTTCTTCCTCATCGGCATTTTTTGCTATTTCCGCAAACGCTTCAAGCAGCAGGTCAAAGCGCTTGTTGGCGTCCATCCTGCCCACTGCGGTTATGGTTTTGTCACGACTGTCTTCTTTTCTTGCGGCGTCTCCCGTAAACTCCCTCGAAACGGCATTCGGTACCACGACCGCTTTTCTCTGCACCTTTTCGGAAAAGAATTCCGCTGCCGCCTTTGTCTGCATCACAACCGCGGAGGCCTTCGGAAACAGCGCATCAGCCGCAGTCTTCATAAGGGCGCCCGGATACTCCAGCTCCGGGACAGGTCTGACCG
>JAILGA010000133.1 GCA_024697225.1 Lachnospiraceae bacterium | reverse complement strand
GGCAAGAAACTCATTACCGTCGGTGACACTCATCATGATGTCCATGCCGAAGGCATCCTTTATTACAGGTACAATGTCAATATATGCCTTGAGTACTTCGTTCATTCTATCCTCCTTGTATGAAAAAGGGTCAATGATCCGATTCCTCCTGAGATTAAGATAAAAGAGCACGCAGAAGTTACAGAGGTTTGCGGATAACTACATTATCCGGCAATATTATGTTTTTTTCAACAAAATTGTGTAATGTGTATTGAGACTTTTCTGTAACCATAATATGTGTTATAATACCTTTTCAGTTAATTCTGCCTGAAAAAACATGCAGTCAAAAGAAAATTACATTAAACAGGGGGAAGGAGAAAGGAATGAAAGGGATACACAGTATCAGGACGAAACTGATCGCGATCATGGCACTGCTGGTTCTTGTGCCGGTCATCGCTCTAACGGTTACGAGCATGATCGAATCATTGAACCAGGGAAAATCTGCCGCGGATGAGATCAACGGAGTGCAGGCGGCATACGTCGCCGAACAGATGGAAAAGATCTATACGGCCAATATCGAGGCGCTGAGGTCTTTTGCTCTGTCGCCTGCTGTTATTTCGTATCTTGAGAACGGCGAGCCTGACGAAGCTGTTGAGGCACAGCTTTTGGCACAGCTTCTGAAGATCGACCAGAATATGGGAGACGGAAACTCGACAGCCTTTTCTGATTCACAGGGCGAACAGAGGGTCCGCACGATCGGTAAATGCGTCAATGTGGCGGAACGCGAATATTTCAAAATGCCAATGTCGGGCGCCCCGTATTACGTGTCCGATATGATCATATCCAAATCCACCGGAACTGCGATCGCGACGATCTCTGTTCCGATCATCGGCTCTGACGGAAAGACACCTATCGGTGTCGTGCAGAGAAACTATGATACCAATGTTCTCCATGATCTTCTTGCAAGCGATGTCATACAGGACAGGCAGGAGATCGTCATGGTGGACCGCACCGGTACGGTTGTTGCCCATTCTCTGAGAGAAGTCAATGTGGAAGATCCCGAGAAGCAGGATCAGAACCCGTTTTACACGGATTCCAGGGGCGGACAGACAAGCGGTGATTATATCGCTCCGTTTGCCAGAGATACCTGGATCATTTCCTGGGAAAAGCTTCCCACGAGTGAATGGATCGTCGCATCCTGCCGCGTACAGGAAGTTGCTCTTGAATCAACTTATCGCACAGTAATATTACAGGTTATCATCGGTCTGATATTCATTATCGCCGGCATCCTGGTGGCTTTCTTCTTTGCGGGATCGATCACCAAGCCGCTACTTGCGGTCGATGGATCACTTTCATCTCTTGCAGAAGGTTCGTTCAGGAAGATAAACGGGTTTAAAGAGCGCAAGGATGAACTGGGTACGATCATTAATAACACCAATAATGTGGTGGATAAGCTCGCGAGCATCGTGGGCAAGATCACAAACGGTGCAAAGGATGTCGACAAGTCCTCACAGGAACTTGCCAATATGTCCGGGCAGATATCCGGCAATGCATCAAGCGTTTCTGATGCCGTTCAGGGCATAGCGGGAGGCGCATCCAAGCAGGCCGAGGAACTGCAGACTGCGACAATCAGCGTGCAGAAGATCGAGGAGGCTGCGGGACGTGTTCAGGAATCCACGCAGGAACTTGCTGGTATCGCAACCCGCATGCAGGAAGCGTCTGCCGTGTCCGCTAAGAGTCTTGAAGACCTAAGGAAGAGCTCTGAAGATATGAGCACGGCGATCAGCGATATTTCTGAGAGGATCAGTGCTACCAGCGATTCCGTCGGCAATATCAACAACATGGTCGAAGCGATCTCGAGCATCGCATCACAGACAAACCTTCTGTCCCTGAATGCATCCATTGAGGCAGCAAGAGCAGGTGAAGCGGGCAAGGGCTTTGCAGTTGTCGCGGAAGAGATCGGAAAGCTTGCGCTTGACTCCAATCAGTCGGCAGAGAGCATCCGCAAGGAAATGGCAGCGCTTCTTGAAAAATCGCAGGCCGCTGTCAGTATGGCTGATACGGTGCAGAAGAATAACGAAAAGCAGCAGGAGATCATCACGAGCACTTTTGATGCAGTCAATAAGATGATCGATGATATCACGGAGACATCGAGCGGCGTTGAAGAGATCTCAAGGAACGCCGAGGCCTGCGTCTCCGCCAAGGATGATGTCGTCGATGTGATCAACTCGCTCTCCGGAATTTCCGAGGAAAATGCGGCATCCAGTCAGGAGACCGGCGCATCGATGCAGGAGTTGACTGCAACGGTAGAAACGCTTTCACAGAGCGCGTCTTCATTAAAGGATGTTTCGTCAGTGCTGCTCGGTGAGATGGACTTCTTCAGCGAGTAAGGCAGGTGATCGATACCAGGGACGTTTCCATGAAAACACCGCAGTTTATACTGCGGTGTTTTGGTTGAGGTGAATAAATCAAGGTGAAAATGCCCGACTGAGTGAAAGGAGAATGCAAATGAGTCTGATGACAAGACCTGAAGTAAAGACCGTGGCCGGAGGTAAGTGCTGGGAGGCATCTTACACCAATTTCTACTTAAAGGCCTATGTACCCGACAATGATATCGAGGGGCAGGTGAACAACTATGGTTTCAGGGCGCCTTTCCTGCTCATCTTTGAAGAGGAGAGGATGAGCATGGAGGATGCTGTGAGATTCGCCGAAGACAGGGGATTTGCACGCATTGCGGCAGCTGTCGACACAAGCGTTCTCTTTGTATATCCGACTCATGAAGACGGTTGGGCCGGCGCCACAGAGGAACTCTACAGGGAGCTGATCAGCGAGACAAAGGGAAATCCGGAGTATGCTGACGGGATCGCTTCGCTGACCGATTTCTTCACAAATGAGTTCAAAGGCTATTTCATCAGAGGTGCGATCTTCAGGGCGGATATCTACAGTTATGGCAGATCGGCGGATTATGTGGCCCAAAACCTTTTGAAGACCATCAATGGAGAGTTTCTCTGGGGACCCGGAGAGATCACGCCGGCCATGTGCTCAATGGAAGGCTTAAGCGTGATGCCGGAAGTTGAAAGAAAAGATATAGCCATTTTGTCAGTCGGAAATTCGAAAGAAGTGAATGCTGCTTTTGAGGGCTGCGAGAACCTGCTAATTAAGGATGCGGCGGAGACGGAAGCGGATTTCAAAGCTTTTGTGCGCAGGTTTAAGATGTGGTGCGGAAAGATCGAGATCGAGCCCGATTTTGACGCTCTCGATATGACTGAGGAATCCGGGATCGTCGAGGTAAAGACGAGCGCCGACAACAGGAGCAGATACAAGGATCAGCCGACGCATAAGGTGGGATACTTTGCTTATTACAATAACCATATTATGGACAAGGATCCCGTGCCGCTGGTCATGGGCTTCCACGGAGGCGGAGATACATCCATGTACCTGACCTTTGTCGCCGGATGGTGGGAGATCTGTCACAGATACGGTTTCCTTTTTGTGTCGCTCGATGATCATCTCTCCGTGACGGCCACGGAGATCATGGAAGTCATAGCAGCAGTTAAGAGCCGCTACAATGTGGATGAAAAGCGCATCTATGCGACCGGTTTCTCCATGGGGAGCGGGAAGACATGGGATCTCTATCAGGAGTATCCGGATGCCTTTGCCGGCTTTATGCCATGCAGCGCGCTGTTTCCGATGAAGGATAACAGATTCGGTCTTTCTCTGGGTGACCCGCGTCTGAATATGACCGTGAGCAGGCCGGTGTTTTATTCGGGAGGTGAGCTGTCGCATCTTCCCGAGCTTCCGGGGCAGGCGGATTCATGTCTCGACAGGCTCAAGTATGTCGCACAGGTGAACAGACTTAAGGATGATTTTGACGTCCTTGATTTTGAGGACAGGGATAGCTGGAAAGATAAGTTCTACGGCATACCAGGAGACAGGGTGGAGGTTTTCCATGATGACAGCCGTGACAGCGATCTGACGGTTCGCTATTACAACAGTACGGACGGTGTATGCCGTACAGCCTTCGCGAGCGTCAGCGGACAGATCCATGAATGCCGCCATCACAGCTGCGAATGTGCATGGAAATTCATTTCCGGATTTGTAAATGAATCATAGTCTTCCGGTTGTAATGTGTGAATGTGTACAAATAAAGGGATCGGGGAGATCGAAAAATGAGAGCTTTTCTTAAGAGTGTAATGGGCGCGCTTATATGCGCTTCGCTGTTAGTTGAAGAGGTAATGCCTGCAGCATACGCAAAAGAGGCAGGTGTGCCGGATGCGGCAGCAATATCCGCCGATGTGGATGCGGCAGCAATGAAGCCTGTTTCTTCCGGCACAGCTGCGCCGGTGATGAAGGTTTTGGATGAGAATGGCGCCCTGATCACGGAGGATGATCCCGGATATAAGGAAGTGCTAAAAACATATGACGCGTATTTCTCGCAGCTAAACGGAAGGGTTTTTGACGCGAGCGGGATGGATATGACCGATTTTGTCATAGAGCAGATCGGAGGGAGCAAGAGGACAGAAGGGGAAGACAGGACAGACGAGTCAACAGATAACAATACTGACAGGTTATCAGATAACAATACGGACAGCCCGTCGGAAATCGATGCGGATCATGCTGAGGAGCTCTTTTCAGAGCAGTCATCGGATCCAAGATCCGTTCAGCCGTCGGAACTCAGGACACCGATGATAAGCGGCGGTGTCACCACCTGGGACTGTATATGGTTCGGCAGCAGGACAAATGAAAAAAACAATGCCGCGACAGGATCCGTCAAATGGAGAGTGCTGGATATCGTTGACGGAAAAGCACTTCTTATGAGCGATGAGACTCTTAACAACTACATGTACAACATAACCACGCGCGATAAGAATTACAAAAACTCCCTGATCAGGCGCGCTCTTAAGAACAATCTCACACCGGGCCTGTTTACCGCTAAGGAGCTTTCGATCGTAGTCTCAAATGAATACGGTGACGCCGTGGGACTTCCGACGCTTGCGATCCTGAATGATGAGAAATACGGATTTACGGACGCTACGTCTCTGAAAGCCGATAGCGAATACTGGATAGGTGATCTGCAGAACGGAAATAACGTATATGTGGACAAAAATGGCGAGATAAAGGAAGCACCTTATGTCAAAGGCTCCATATTCGGCGCGGAAAGTGCGACCCAGAAGGGCGCAAGGGCCGTGATAAGCGTGGATCTTGCAGCGATGGGGGAGATAGGATATGCCGGTACCGTCACGAGTGCCGGAGTAAGCGAAGTCGTAAGACCCGCGGGCGACAGGACCATAACGCTGTCGGCGGGAACAAATGCCACAGTTGATGGAAAGAGCAGCGTTTCTCTTGACATTTTTAACAACAGGATAAGCGCAGAAGAGCTGCCGGAAGCGGTGTGGAACAAAACCGGAGACAAAAAGGCCGACAGTTATGATTTTGACGGATGGTATGACAGGGAACAGGACGGCAGAAGGTATGTTGCCGGGTCGGTGGTTCCTGAGGAAGTCGATACCCTGTATGCAAGATTCAGGAAGTCATTAAGCCCGGAAAATGATATCAGTCTCGGCGAGGGACAAAAGATTCATGTCGAATTGCCGAGCGGGGATATACCGTTTCTTTCCGATGATCTGTCCTTTGATTTTGCGGGGCTTTATACCTCGTTTTATTACGACAGGGTAGAAGGCACATACGAGGTGGGCATCGGCATCGACCTCGCAGCGGTAAAGCAGAATGTCGATGACCGCGGCGTAAGTCTTGAAAAGTATTTCGGAGGTGAGCTGAGAGATGTGGCCGAGAATTTTCAGAAGGCCATGGAGGCCTTCAACTCGGCAAAAATGGCTTCTGCAGCGCCTATGAAGGTGGGAGCCGAGATCGAGCCGTCGTTTACCATAATGGGTTATGTCGAGGGGACCTACAACGAGGAAGACGGCTTGTCCGCACCAACTATCGGGCGGGTCTGCATTTCTTTTGAAGTATATTATGACGGGCAATGGCAGACCGCGATCGCGTTCATACCCATTGCGATCAGGATCAGATTCGGTGCAGGCGGCACGATCACTCTTGAGATCGAAAAGACCGAAGACGGATCGGATTTCAACTTTTCGGGGGACGCAGAGTTCATACTGCCGGGGATCGAACTCAGAGCCGGCGTCGGTCTGGCAAAGGTGGCATCGATCGGCATCTACGGCGCAGCGGAGAGCGTGGTACATATGAGACTCGACAGCGAGGGCTTCTCGGGTGAGTGGAAACTCAGAGGCGAGGCCGGCGGATATGTGACTGTGTTGTGGTTTGACTATAAGAAGAGCTTTATAAAAGGCGAGATAAAGATAACCGATTGGGGGCCGGACGGCAGGAATAAGGATGAGGATGAAGACCGGTTCAGCGGAGCTGAAAACAATCTTTATGATGGCGGAGAATATGTGCCGGCAAGGACATACGAGGACGTGATCAGCGACTGGAATGAGGAGGCTCTTTTCTGCGAAGGGGAGGATGAAGGAAGAAACGTACTCCTTAAGAATATGTATAACATGCCGGCGCCGAAGGCCGTACAGACCAAAGACGGCACAGCCGTTCTTGTCTTTACCGGAGCAAATGATAAGGAGGCGGCAGATGACGGGAACTATACGAGCGTATATTATAAGACCTTTGATGCCGCGGATCCTAATGCCGGCGGGAGCGCTCCCGCGCACATAGACAGCGGGGAACATGCAGCAGCGGAATTTGAACCTGCCCTTGCCACAGACGGCAGCGACATATGGGCCGTATGGATGGATGCCTGTGCGCCGGTCAGCGCCATGCAGGCGGGGGTATTGAACGGTATAAGCGGTGATACGCTGTCGGAGGATCAGAAGAGTGTTCTCGGCGACCTCATGAAGGGCGTCGATATCAGGGTGGCCAAATACGATAAGGCAACCGGACAATTCGGAGATTATGAGACTCTGAACAACGAAGGAAAGCTTGACTCCAATCCCGTGATCGCCGCGGTAAATGACGAGCTTCATATAGTGTGGCTTCAGGATGATACTCCCGCGGTATCAATGAATGAAGGCAAAGATACGGGTACAGAAGTAATTAAGCATGTATATAAAAGCAAAACGGCCGGTGCCTGGACATACGAGGATATCGTAACCTCAGGGGCAAGCGTTTCTTGGTTAAGTGTCGGACAGCTCGGCAATGACGCAGTACTGGCTTATTGTGCGGATAAGGACCGGGATTTTTCTACCACAGATGATGTGGAATTATATGCGAAAAAACTATCCGGAACAGTATCCGGTGGGGCGGAAGCCAAATTGCTGGCCTCTGCCGGAAAGTGCCCCGCAAACCCGCAGTTTGCCTGTGTTGACGGAAATAAGACTCCCGTGCTTATATGGAGCGAAAAAGATGAACAGGATACAGTGATCCGGTATGCAAAATCCCTGGATGGCGGGTTAATGAAGCTGCACATAAACGACAGCTCGGCGTTATCACCCGACTTTGTTCTCATGGACAGCGATGATCTGGATCTCGGCGAAGGTGAGGAATACTCGGTCCTTATTACGCGCTCGGGAGATGATCGTTATAGCGACGAAGCGGCAGAAAAGGCAGCTGATAAAAAGGTATGGGTGTACTTTATCGACAAGGCGGACGATGATGAGCAGTATGCCGGGGATGAGGAGTATGACGCCGGATTCCCCATAGAACTTGAGGATACAGGGATATCGGGCGACGTATCATCGGTTGCAGGATTCTGGAAGCCTGACCACATCGGCGCAAACGGCTCGCTTGAAGATCTGATCCTTATATACACAGAGGGCGCGGCCTCATTTGACAGTGACGGGTCATTTGACCTTTCCACAAATATGTATATGGATTCCCTGCTTGATAACTTTGATATAATGTTCGCTGATGAAGACGGGGAAATCGATGTGGATCCGCGCGATATCAGGATTGGCGAGAAGGGGGTCACACTTGATTTTACCGTGATCAACGCAAGCTTTGATGATATGAAAAAAATCAGGGCTGTTGTCAGGGATTCGGATAAAAATATCCTGTACAACGGTGTGATCGACCTTGCGGCACAGGGCAACGGATCGCTCGAACCCGGAGATCCAGGGGAATGCAGCATTGTCCTTGATGTGGGAAAGAATACATTTAAGAAAGCGGATAAGCTTTCGATGCATATCATGAGCGAGCAGTCCGCATACTTTAACCTGAATGACGGGCAGATCGCAGCCGGTAAGGACCTCGAGGATGCGGATGAAAAGAATTATGTCAGATTTAACGTGGGAGATGTAGAGCTGTCGCTGGATCAGAATGTCACGGCAGATGATACCGGAATGGGTGTTACATATAGGATCATTAATGAGTGCATATTTGACACCAGAGTAAAATTCGCACTCTTTGCAAGGGATGAGAACGGGAATGAGCGCCTGATCTTTGACGAGGACGGCGTCAGGTCCGAAGAGATCCTGGAAGTTAAGGCCGGCGGCAGCGAAGAGATCGTTCTCGATGACAGCGTGCTTGATGAGATAACGTCATACGGGGATGTGATCTTTACGAAGGTGACGAATCTGAATGATGACGGGACCGAGAATAACGCGATAGAAGCGTATGTCGGCGACAACACGGAGATGTTCAGTGTAAATCACTGCTTCATCGAGGAAGTGACTGCGAATAAGAGCACGCTGGAACTCATGCCGGGGCAGAGTGAGACACTGACTGCGATTGTGGCACCCGAAGAGATGTCGGATATCGGAGTTTACTGGTTTTCAACGGATGAAAGCGTGGCGAGAGTCGATGCTGCAGGCAAGGTGACGGCAGTTGCCTGCGGTGTTGCCGATATAATCGCCACGGCAAATGACGGCGGAGCAGCAAAGACGGCAATAAGGGTAGCTGTGGGCGCCGGTAGCCTCGTGGCAAAGGGCGATACACATGCGCTGACTCCTGTCACGGATTCAAAAGGCAGGATTACTTCATACAAGCTGGAACTGTCCGAAGACGTGACGTCGGCCGTCATAACCGTGGTCAAAGGCAATAAATTCAAGATAGCAAACGGCGTGAAGAACAGCTTCAGATTCGAAAACAAAAAGAAGGGTAAGAAGTATCTTTCCGTAAGCAAAAAGGGCAGTATCAGCGCAAAGAAGAATACGCCTCAATCGGGCATGGCTATAACCTACACCGATTCCAGAACCGGTAATAAGGTGAGACTTACCGTGAGGGTGTTAAAGCAGACATTCGAGGGGAAAACAGGTCTTACGGCCTCCGTGAAGAAGGGCCTGGTTTTTGACCTTAAGGCCGGTATCCTTATGAATGCGGAGTTTAGGACCGACAAGATAAAGAACAGATCCGCAATACCGGATCTGAGCATTCAAAAGGGAGATGATTTTGCGTGGTATATATCAGGGACGCCGGTGAAAAAGAACAAGACAGTTAAGATACCTTTTTACATCTACGGCAAGAAGATGTATGTAACCATCAAGACAAAGAAGGGCGGATAAAGCGTAGGATGAATCAATCCTTTTCTTTATTGTCTGCTTCCGTCAGCATGGCGTAGGTCACGCCGTATTTTTCGGCGATGTCCGCGGCGTATGACAGACCGGAGGGCGGGGCGACGCTTACTTTGAAGGAGCGGATGCCGTTTTGTGAGGCGACTGTGAGAGAGGCGGCTTTGTGAGGGCCGGCGGTATCGTTCAGCTCGTCTATGTCATAGGCGAGCTTATGCATGTGCGTGTTGTATATGGTACGGCAGCCCTTCTGCAGGATCGCTTTTGAGCAATCGCGTGCGATGAAATAGCCCTCTTCAAAGGAAGTGGTAGAAAAAGTTTCGTTTAGAAGCAGCAGGCTGTTCTTAGTGGCTTCAATGAAGACCTGGCGGAACCGCCGGCATTCCTCGCCGAGACGTCCGAGATCCAGCGTCTTGTCCTCGTCTGCAGGAAAATGTGTATAGATAGAATCCACAGGGGTATATTCAAAAGTAACCGCTGGCACGTAAATGCCGCCCTGCGCCATGAAGAAGAGCTGTCCGACGGCCTGTGTGATCGTGGTCTTACCGCCTCTGTTGGCGCCTGTAAGCACGTAGAGAGTGTGCTCGTCAGAGAAGTCGAGATCGTTGACCACGATGTCCTCCCGCTTTGCTGTTTCCGATTCAAGAAGCCTGATGTTGTACAGGCCGATCGCTTTCATGGATACGGCGCCCGATATGACCTCGGGCTTGCAGAATCTGAAGCCTTTCTCCTGTTGCTTTTCGATGAATTCAGCCCACCTGATATAGTAGATGAATTCGGGCATCAGATCTGTTATGTCCGTGATGGTAAGCATCGTATATCTGTTAAGGACATCGCGCAGGTGCATTACGGTGTTGTGCAGCATCCGGTCGGTGATATCGTCCATGTACTTCGTGATGCCCCTGATACGCTCATCCGCCTCTGAAACGTTCATCAGAGTCAGCATCGCCATAGGACTGAACACAGGCGGAATTACTTCCGGCCCGGATATAAAGGTATTCTTCTCGGTAAACTCGTCAAATCTGTAGTCGTCATTCCACTCGTTGCCGTCCCGGATATTATCTTTGCCGGAAATCCTGTCCATAAAATGGCTGACGATATGAGACCTGGTGAAGGGCTTGTTGTTGATCGACACCACGCCGATGCCGCAGGCCTCGAAACGCTCGTTCAGATTGATCCCCACGGTAACACTTTTGATATTCTGTGTATCGGCCCGGAGCATGGAGATGTCCTTTTTCAGGCCGTCATATCCGTTGTCGGTGTACAGGCTGTGTACATATTCCTTCAGCGCGAGCAGCCCCTCCGAGCGGATGTCGGCGTTCGAGAGGCACTCGTAGATCGAATCGATGCACTGAATGTAATCGTTTATCTCCTCAAGTCTGTGGAGCAGATCCCAGACGCCGGCGGTATGGTCGTGATCATGTTTGTAGCTCCCGTATTCCCGCAGAAAGTTGATCCTGTCAAAGAGCGTCGTTATCCGCTCCCTGATATCGGGATTCTTTAACAGATCGTCAAAAATGTCGCTCCTGTACTTTGCATTTTCGGGTGAGTCGGTCATCATGCGCATCACATTGCCGATATATGTGCGTTCGTTCTTCTGATCTGACAGGCAGGCGATGATGTTTTCCATGCCGATATCATGGAGCGTGACTTCGCTTATACGCTTGTAATCCAGTTCCTGATCGGGGAACAGGAGGCTTAGTTTCTTGTGCATATTCATTTTCCGGTGATCTTTTGTGTGAATATATACTTTCATGAACAATATTAGCTAATGTATCAGGAATTTTCAATATGAATAACGGATACTCGCGGCTAAAGGAGATTCAGGATAACGACTGCCGCCTGAACAATAAATTTCCCTCGTTCGACCGGCGCGTGGTATAATGACAGTGTCATATCGCGCGTCCGAACAGGAGGATGCCATGCCCAAGGGAAAGAATCAGAAGTTGAAATTGTATTATCTCAGCCGCATCATGCTGGAGAAGACAGATGAAGATCACGAGCTAACCATGCCGCAGATGATTTCAAGAAAAGGATCACTGAAGTGGGCGATCTGTACACCCCAAAGTGTTTTGTTGGATAGAGAAAATACGGGAAAGAAAATTTTCACACACAGAAATGATACGACAGGAGAACGTATAAAAAGGGCAGAAACAGGCGAAATTATGGCAAAATGAACCTGATACGAGAGCCACACACGTATAAAACGGGCAGAAACAGCCGAAATTATGGCAAAATGAACCTGATACGAGAGTCATACACGTATAAAACGGGCAGAAACAGGCGAAATTATGGCAAAATAAACCTGATACAAGAGCCACACACGTATAAAACGAGCAGAAACAGGCGAAATTATGGCAAAATGAACCTGATACAAGAATGACGGTGCAGGAGAATAGAAGCGGAATAGTAGCAGGATAGCAGCATGATCGATGCTAAAGGTCTGGTATTTGGTGAGAGCTTCAAGATCGTGGGCTACAAGAACAACGTGAAGAAGGGCAGCATGACCGTGGCGGTACAGGGTATCGGCGAATACAGCGGTATCAAGGCCTTCAAGGTCAAGATCAAGGCAAAGCCCATCGCAGATGCAGACGAGTTAGTAAAGGCCGCAAAAGTGAGTAAGTAAAAACGTCGCTCCCGGGAAAAGGCAGCAGTTCTTAAATCGCTTGCCTTGTACAGTACAGGGGTATGAGTATGTATATGGGACCGTTTCCGGATCACATGGATAAGAAAACTCAAAATGACAAAGGTATCACATTACGTCCCCATCATCTGCTATGTACGCAGGGATATAGCGGTAAGGGATACAATAAGGCATTTGTCGATAACATGTCGGAAATAGTTGGCGTGTTACGCACAGATCCCGACGTCAGGGTCAATATCTGCTTCACTACTGACGCTCTCTGCAAGAGTTGTCCGGCAAAGTTAACTGATGATGTTTGCAAAGACGATGATAAGGTCCTGCGCTATGATGCAGGGGTTATCAATATTCTTGATCTTCAGGAGGGAGAGTACAGGTATCAGGATCTGATACGCAGCCTTCATGACCTGCTGACAGAGGAGAAACTGCAGAACATCTGTGGAGACTGTCAGTGGTATCCGGTAAGCGCATGCAGGAATAATATCCTTGGCGGAAGACACCTTATGGCTGATGCTCATCAGCTTAAGCGGGTAGAAAAATATGAAGGCATCATGCAGCAAGCGGAGGAGATGCTTAATGATTATTTTGATGAGAAGGCGGAGGCTTTGCAAAACAGAATAGAAAATCTTATGGACTACTACGAGAGTCCGGAGTGGAAACAGGACTATGCAGATGATGAGGCGGGGCGATTTCCTGCAGATATGAAACGGGGAGTTCTGTCAGAAGATGGCATATTTGATCTGCTTGAGAAATACAACGAAATGCGAAAAGGCTGAAAAGCATATTGGGCACCTGCGACCTGTCGGGCAGTGAACTCTATACAACAGGCGAACCCTGTCCCATGTGTCTTGCGGCATGCATGTGGGCCAATATAGATAAGATCTGCAAGCCTTTTAGTCCTCGGATATGTTCTGACTCAAGCATCTACAAACAGGATCATTATGCAGCCTCTTGCTGATCATATTTTTCCTGGAGGTCATCATACGCTTTGATAGCCGCTTCAAGTCTTTTCATCACATCCCCCGCCTCATACATCCCGTTCTCATCGGCATTCAACCCCTTAAGTCTCAGACTGTAAACAGCCGGGGGATTGTCATCACCAAGAAGAGACAGCTCCTGAAGCTGCTCTGTTTTCTGATATACCAGATCAAGACTGATCATCTCTTCGCCATCTTCCCCTGCCCACCTGCTCATAACAAGCTTTGCCCCGATAGGCGTCTTCTTTTCTATCGTTCCGGGGAGGCTGTAATCTTCGACTTCTAATGCCGCGAGAACACTGGCAAGGTTAGAATCATGACCGCAGAGAAATGTGAATTTTCTTCCGTCTGCCGTCATTTCACTGTTTAATTCTTCAAGAAGCGGATGCGCAACATTTACTGCTACTGAAGGAGCAGTAAAAAGGACATCTCCATATACATCCTTTATCTCTGATATGGCCTCCCAGTCTTCATCCGAAAGGTCATGCCCAAAAGCAGCTTTTTCTTTATCGGACTCTTCAAAGTATTGCAAAACAAGCGCATCGCTTACCTGGCAAGCCTTCTTCAGTGAACCGCTAACCGCCGGTTCCTTTCCCTCTTCAAGCGAAAACTCCTGATCATCGGTCTTAAATCCCTCGAAGTTTCCGTTTTTGTAGTCATCGGAATCCTTTGCATCGATCACATCAAAAAGCAGCTCATAATCCTCTTCAAGATCATCGATGACGGGAGCATACATATCATGTATCTCATCAAGGGCATCATTCACATATGCAGCTGATACATATGTTAAGACCGGGTTGAATACCGGATCCATGGTATCGAATTCGGCATTGTACTCGACATCGATATTACTGACAGGCAAAAGTCCTGCAGCGAAGAACTGCGCCGTTGCGATGGTCCGCTGCTTGGCGTTTGCATATATACGCACGGCGCCATCTTCAGGCCGATAGTTTGGTTCGAACAGACCTTCCGATTCCAGCCACTTTCTGAAATACTGTCCCATCTCCGTCTCCAGCGTTCCTCCTCTTACTGAAAGCTGACTGGCTTCAGCCGACCATTCAAACCATTTGTGGGGTGTTATAGCATCCAATGCAGAACCCGCACCTGAAAGAGGGGCGCGTATGTTGTGCCTGCTCAGGACTACAGCCTGCTTAAGTGTGTATCCTTCGCGGGAAAGAACAGGCCTGAGATTTTCGTCCGCCGGTTCAGCTGTCGGCTGTCCGGCAGTATTATCCTCCGAAGAGGTATTGACGGGAAATGGGATTATTTTGCCATCCGCCGCCTTATCGGATCCGACGTCGATAGTGGTTTCTATATATTGTACATCCGCTCTGGTAACTGTATCCGGATATATTTTCAGAAAATCATTTTTCATGGATATCGGCACATAACCCTGTTCCCTATACTGTGCAGACTTCTCATTCCAGTCCTGAGAACCCCACTCCCGCACATTGTCATCTGCCACAACCATATAAGCCCGCGATTGATACGGATTACGATCGTCAAGCGCATAATTCATCATGCTGGTATCACTTCCGCTGTTGCCGAAAGCCAGAACCGGCATTTTCCCTATTTCTCTTTCGATCCAGATAGTCTTATTCGCATTCAGATTCTTCTGTATAAAGCCTCCGGTAAATACAAGTTCGTCGCCATCGGCATACTTGTAGTCCATGTTTGAGGACACATCCTCATTGCCTTTGACCTTCACCTCAAATTCGGTTCCGATCACATGATCTGACGGAACATATTCACTAATGGGTGAATTGTCCACGATAGCCCTTGTGGTCGTGCGCTCAGTTCCACTGACTACATAGATCTCAAAGCCATTGTCATGGAGATATCTGACCACCTCCACCATTGGCAGGTAGAAACCGTCAATATAACGCATATTGTTAAAGCTGTCAGTGTTCTTCCTGCCGAATTCCACCGCATAGTCATAGAGTTCCTGAACTGTCATTCCTGCATAGGCCTTCGCAAAGTTTCTTGCGAGTTCTTCCCCTGCTGTATAACCCGGCTTGATCTCGCGGGCAGCGGCTTTTAGTTCCTCTGATACTTTCTCCGGGTGATCTTCAAGGCAGAAATTGATGAACATCATCGTATCATAATACGTATAGAAAGTTTCGCATGTGAGGGTTCCATCCATGTCAAATACGGCAATTCGATCCTCTTTGGGGATGTAGTTTTCGGAATCCTTCTCGTTTGTGACGGCAGCCACATAGTCGCGGAGACTCTTCGCTGCCTCAGCGTCAGCTGCCCAGTACTGCAAAAGAGCTTTTGAAGAGTTTTTGCCGCATCCGGAAACACTCAAAACGCTCAAAAGCATCGTCAGGATCATCATTACAGATACAATACGTATTTTGCTGTTTTTTTTCATAATCCCTCCGGTTATTATTGCTTATCCTTCCTCTTTTCGTATTCGCGGTATCGTTATGAACAATGATACCACAAAACAGGAGGAATCGCCACGATCTTATGCTTGCCTGACGCTTGATTTACAACCCGGATGAATTGTATAATTATATGAATGGAATGTTTTGTGTCCGGTGATCCTTTTGCCCCGCATACCGGAATCTTATCAGACGCCTTATATCTTACAGAAAGTGAGGAAATATGAAAAAAGAGTTTGGAAGAGCCATATCGATCATTCTTGCATCCGCAGTAGCGATAACCTCTTTTTACGGACTTCCGGCGGGAAAGCTTCACACGCAGGCAGCATCTGTAAAGGTAAAGAGTCCCAGGATCGCAGAGGACGGCACCGTCACCTGGGACAAGGTTACTTTCGGAACTTATCCCCCAGGACCTTGAGAAGATCATCGAAGAGCCTATCAAGTGGAGGATACTTTCGGTAAACGATGACGGCACAAACGCCCTTGTCGTCGCGGACAAAGGGCTGGCCCCCAAACCTTTTGACGAAAGCGGCACGCATAATACCTGGGCTGATTGCTCGCTCAGAACATGGCTAAACGACGAAACTGATCCGGATTCCTTTATCAACACAGCGTTCACTGCAGAAGAAAGAGCACTTATAAAACCCACAACCCTCGAGAATAAGAAACCTGACGGAACAACAGCATGCAGCAATACAACAGATAAGATCTTTCTCCTGTCCTGGAGCGATGTAGCCGGTAATGAAACATCGAATACCGAAAGCGAGAACTTTTGGGCGAACAGTTACGGTTTTGAACACACCACATATAACAATTATTCCAGGGGAATAAAAGTGACCGATTACGCCCATCTGACCGGCTGTTCCAGGAAAGGCAGATCTTCCAATAGAGACCTGATCAACAACTGCTCGTATTGGCTGAGGACAACCGGAAAATTCGATAATAAGCCGATATATGTGAGAGAAGACGGCGCCATTATGGATGCAAGTATATATTTCAGTACTTCCCATTTCGCTGTTCGCCCTGCGATGTATATAGATCTGACGTCTTCTTATGTGACGGATGCAGGTACGGTGCATGCATACCCTGGCTATAATGCGTCTCCTGATCTTGAACCTGATCCGAACAAAGATAAATCTGAATATAAAAATCCGAGATATGCGGATACCGGGACGGTTGATGCATATAATACCGTATGGGATTGTGTGTATTTCGGGAGATTCAAGCAGAGCGCCGTATTTACAGAGTCTCCGATTGAATGGAGAGTGTTGTCGGTTGAAGGGAATGAAGCCGTACTTTTGGCGGAGGATGGCCTGATCTGCATAGAATATGATCTCACTAATAACTATTTTGGCGATTTACGACTGAAGTGGCCAAATGCAACTCTGAGAAGCTGGCTGAATGAGGATGATCCTGATTCCTACCCGGATGAACCACCTTTTATCAATACGGCCTTCAACGAGGCCGAGAAAAAGGCTATCATAGAAACAAAGCATGTTTTTCCCAGCGGCATATCTGATACAATTGAAAGTGTTGATAAGGTATATCTCCTGTCGGTAGATGAATTGAAGGATCCCGTATATGGCTTTGTCGATGAAGACGGTGAATGCAACAGCGACAGTCTAAAAGCAGAACCGTCGGATTATGCGTTTTTCAGACAGTGTAACGGGGTATTTAAAGAGAATACTCCCGATCCTATCAAGTGGTGGCTTAGCGACACATACAGAATTAACAATTACTGGTACGCATCATGTGTAAATGAAGACGGCATGGTAATAGATTTTGATACGTTTAAGGAAAACCTAAACCTGTATTCGGTTAAAGCTTCTGAAAGAGGCGACAGTAGTGTCGCCGCACGCCCTGCGATCCATGTGGATCTCTCCTCGCCCTGCGTGCAATTTGCGGGCAGGGTCAATTCCAGGGGTGAGACACAGACCGCGGAGGAAATACTGAACCTTCCGGTTACCGCGGCGACCATAACCACTCAGCCCAAGGGTCAGAAACTGAACTGGGGCTACAAGGAGACGACGCCGCTGACCGTGGCAGCAGATGATATCGCAGGTCATTCACTTTCATACATGTGGTATCAGAGCGACAGCAAGGATACCGGCAAAGGTACTCCGATAAACGGCGCTGTGGAGAAGAGCTACACCATTCCCGCCGGCGCTGATACCGGTACAAAGTATTATTACTGCGCGGTTACGTCAACCAGACTTGAAAACGGACAGACAAAGACAACTTATTCCGACTTCGCGGAAGTTACTGTAGAAAAAGTGCCATCTTCTGTCACAAAAGCACCAGAGGCAGTAATTGAACTCAAATACACCGGGCAGCCCATTGCACTGGTCCTGGCCGGGACTGCGAATGGCGGCGCGATACAGTACGCGCTTGGCGCCGATGATAAGACTCCGCCGGCTGCAGACGCCTACTCCGCATCTGTACCGACGGCGACCGATGCCGGAACTTATCATGTATGGTACATGTCATCCGGCGACAAAAATCATACCGACTCTGTGGCGGAGTGTGTGACTGTTGTAGTGGCGAAAGGGGAGTCTCGGGATCCGAAGAATCCCTCCGATCAGCCGACAGATCCCGCTGATCCGCAAAATCCCTCCGGCCAGCCGACAGATCCCTCGGATACGGTCACGCAGCCCAAGCCGGTCGTTGTTCCTGTGAAGACAAAAGTCCAAGTGGGAGATGAAACCATATCGCTGAATATTCAGACCAGCCTGAAAAACGAGGTGACCTATACAGGCAAGACCATCGATCCGGAGAAAGACCTCGACATGAAGGTCGATACACGATCTCTGACCGATGCCGTTAAGATCCCCGCAGGAGTGAAGGCGGAGCAACTGATCGCAGTGACATATGTACAGACGAATGCCAGGAACGCAAGCGTTGTAAAAGACAAAAAAGCAACTGTCTTTCCCAAACTAAAGGTCACAAAAAAGGCAAAGAAAAAACTATCTTCCTCCGACTACAAGAAACTGAAAAAACTCGTTGCCGCAGCCAACAGCGCTCTCAAGAATAATACATGCGAGTATACGATCAACCCTCTGCCGCTGAAGGACTGTCAGGTGGAAGTGCATGCGAAGCTTAAGAAGAAAAAGATCCAGATCAAAAACGGTAAGCTGAAGGGGTTAAAGTCGGTAAAGGTTAAAATTCCCGGGGCAAAGAAGAAGACGACGCTGGGTTCCGGAATGTACGAGATCGGATCGCCGGATAAAGAAAACGGCACCGTATCCGTTACCGGCCTGAAGAACTACACAGGTACCGTGACAGTTACTGTAAAGAAATAAAGAAAATAAAAAGCTGACTATTTTACCGGCAAGTAAAAAAACGAAGGATGAAGATTGTAATAGCGGGCAGCTGCGTTTCGGCGTGGCTGCCCGCATTTAAGTATCTTGAAAAAAAGATTTGCAGGCTACGAGTACACGCATCGTCTCAAGGTTGAATTCGAATCCGATAATGACAGACTCGGCAGGATCCTGTTCGCGCTGGCAACGGCTCCCAAGATCAAACCGGAATTCCGTCTCAGTTACACAGTAAAGGATCCGGAAGCAGCTAAAAACCTTCTTCTCGGTAATGCCGTATCGGACGCCAGAAAAAAAGCTGCGATCCTGTCGCAGGCAGCCGGGGTTAGTCTTAAGGATATCCTGAGCATAGATTATTCCTGGGGCGAGATCAATCTGGAATATGTTCCGATGAGAGAAAACATGGTGTATGAAGATGGAAGCGGCAGTACGGTTGATGCTTGTCTGCAAATGGATATCGAACCGGACGACATCGAGGTAAAGGACACCGTGACCGTGGTCTGGGAGATTGCGTAGATGAAGGGGTTATGTTGGATATGCATCGATGCAGGCAAAAACGCATACACACAACACCATTTAATTGTAATTACGTGTGAAAATGCCACTGATTAAAGAATTGATGAATAGTAACGCAGATTTATGTTACAATCATTAAGTATTAAATTGAGGACAGGAAATAGGCTTCCTTGAAATCTATAGTGGTGAAGGAGAGGCGAGATGATAACTGGAGAAATGAAAAACAAGGTGGATTCAATCTGGGATACAATTTGGACTGGAGGTATTACAAGTCTGGTCACAGTTCTGGAACAGTTAACCCAGGAGCAAATGGCGGAACTCTTTCAAAAGGCAAAATCTACAATTAATGAGCATATTCAAAATATCTATGCTGATGGAGAATTAAAGCTTGAGGAAACTATGAGAAAATTCGGAAATTCCGAATTTTCTACTAAGCCGACAAATTATTACAATTTGGATATGATTATATCTGTTGGATATAGGGTAAAGTCACAAAGGGTGGTACAGTTTAGAATATGGGCTAGCTCTATCCTTAAGGAATATCTCAAAAAAGGTTTTGCAATGGACGATGAACGCTTATATTAATGCGGATGACATAAAGAGAACGATTCATTGTATTGTACGATGCATTCTTGGTAGGAAGTTGCCATGGCAAGAGAATATCAAAGGTGTTTTTTGAAATGGCAATACGCTTTAGGACTGAAAAGGTGAAAGCGTATGAATGATTCAATAAAAGAACTTACAGAAAAGATAGTTGCATTTCGGGATGCAAGAAACTGGAAGCAGTTTCATAACCCCAAGGATATGGCTATATCTATTGCTCTTGAGGCCTCGGAACTGCTGGAGATATTTCAATGGTCTGGTTCGGATACCGAAGTCGATACAGATAAAAAAGTTGCAAAGATAAAAGAAGAACTTGCAGATGTCCTGATTTATGCATTCCTGATGGGGAATGATCTTGGGCTTGATATTCCCGAAATCATAAATGATAAGATTGATGAAAACAACAAAAAGTATCCGGTAGAAAAGGCATTTGGAAAGCCGTGCAAGTATACGGATTATGTTGTGGAAGGAGAAAAGAACGAATGATTGTTTATGATGGATTGAAGAGTGATTTTCTGAAGAGTGTAGAAAGCGATACAATTGCGATAGAGATAGAGCATACTATTCTAGATAAGATGGGAAGGCATACAGTCGCCAATGAGTTCCTCTCATGGGATAATTCCATGCAATATATGTATAAAGTAATGAATGATCCTATGATCCCTTCGGATGCTGGTGTGGCGATAGAGTATAATATTCCGCAGACGGCTAAGAGGGTGGATTTCATGATCTCTGGATATGATATCAACGGGACTCCTGCCATGGTAATAATTGAATTAAAACAGTGGAGCAAGCTTGAAAAGGTGGAGAATACAGAAGCCCTAGTAGAGACGTTTACCGGCGGTGCGATACGGAAGGTTGTACACCCTTCATATCAAGCGTGGTCTTATGCTCAATTGATCTCTGATTATAATGCAGCGGTTCAGGATTATAAGGTGAAGTTGGCACCTTGTACCTTCCTGCACAACTATATCCGCAGGGATAATGACCCTATTGATGACGATCAGTATGAAACTTATACATCCGAGGCACCAGCTTTTACCAAAGGTCAGGTAAGCGACCTGAGAGATTTTATAAAAAGATTTGTTAATAAGGGTGATAAAAAAGAAGTCCTTTATTCCATAGACCATGGCGCGATTCGTCCTTCTAAAAGTTTGCAGGATTCCATTGCTTCAATGATAAATGGTAATGAGGAATTTATCATGATCGATGAGCAGAAGGTTGTATATGAGGAGATAATCAAACTCTCAACTAAATGCCAGAAGGATCATAAAAAGCGGACTATCATCTGTAAAGGCGGGCCGGGGACCGGTAAGAGTGTTATTGCGGTCAGGCTGCTGGCGGAATTGACACAGAGGGGGCAGTTTGTCCAGTATGTATCCAAGAACCAGGCGCCTCGTCAGGTATACCTCCAAAAAATGAGGGGCACCAATAAAAAGTCGGGGGTTGAAAACCTGTTTAAAGGATCTGCCAGTTATGTGGATGTCGGAAGGAATCAAATACACACGCTGATTGTCGATGAAGCTCATAGACTGGAAAAAAGAAGTCAATATACAAGGAACACTGGAAATGAGAATCAGATTAAGGAGATAATTCATGCCGCGGTATGTTCGGTTTTTTTTATAGATGAAAGCCAACGGGTTACACTGTCAGATATCGGCTCAGTTGATGAAATTAAAAAATGGGCTGAGAGTGAAGAGTCTGAGATAACAGAGATGGAACTGGTATCGCAATTCAGATGTAACGGATCGAATGGCTATATTGCGTGGATTGATGACTTGCTGGAGATCCGCGAAACGGCTAATTTCAATTTGGATGGTTTGGATTATGAGGTCAAACTATGCGATAACCCGGCTGAAATACGAAGCATAATCATAGAAAAAAACAAGGTATCTAACCGCGCAAGAATTCTGGCAGGCTATTGCTGGAACTGGCCGAAGGAAACCCGAAGTAACAGTGATTTTCATGACATAAAGATTGGTGATTTTGAAATCAGTTGGAATCTTGATAATGGCCAGATTTTTGCTATTAGCGAAAATTCGGTTAATGAAGCCGGATGTATCCATACCACGCAAGGATTGGAATTTGACTATGTCGGCGTGATCATAGGAGATGATCTCAGATATGAAAACGAGCATGTGATTACAGATTTCACAAAAAGAGCCAAGACAGATAAGTCTTTGTTTGGAATAAAGAAGATGTACAGGGATGATCCGCATAAAGCTGTTGCCTGTGCGGACGAAATCATAAAGAATACCTACCGCACGCTTATGACTAGAGGAATGAAGGGATGTTATATCTACTGCACGGATCCGGGTATGCGTGAATACATTAGGAGACGGCTGGCAGCGGTTCCCCAAAGGCAATATCAATAGCAACAGATGGTATTACAAAGATAAACGAGCACAGGAAGGAAACAAACTATGACAAATGAATTAGATTCCATGTGTGGCGTTTCTGATGAGGAACTGACGGAACGACTTAAGGCAGCGATCCGTATTGAAGACGAAGAGCGGTGGATAAAAGGCGAACCGGTAGCAAAATATGATATAGAAAACCGAAGGGCATACTTGGAATTTCCGGATGGGAGAAGACAGTATGCAAATTGAGGAAAGAAAGCAAGAGATCATCGTATGAGTATGCAATATTTGCCATCCGCGGGCCGAGGGGGATCACGAATAGTCTTAGTGCGGCATTGAAATAGAGCCATGAAGGGATATGTAAAATGGATTTTGAAACGACGGCAAGAAATAACCATAGAAATGGCATGAATTGCGCAGCTGCTGTTTATAATGCTCTTGCTGAAATCAATACGAATAAGACTATACCGCCGATGCCCAGATCAGAGGGAGGAAAGTGTGGAGCAGTATTGGCGGCAGAACAGATCTTGAGGGAAATGGGAAAAACTCAGGAAACAATAGATGCCTTTGATAAGCAATTCACAGAACAGTTCGGCTCCTTAAAGTGTTCAGAGCTTAGAGGAATTCTGCGTAATAAGTGTAATGATTATGTAGGAACGGCCGCTTCGTTGGTAACTGCAATGATAGAAAATAAGCATTCTTTATGATGAGGAGATAACGATGGGCAGGCTTAAGGAATTAAGGAAATATGTGGACGGGCAGCTGAACGAGATCGGAGATGCAGATAAGAGGAATAGCGCTATAGTGCATTTGTATGGTGTTTCGCTTGCGGCAACAATGATAGCGAAGAAGCGTGGGCTTGATCCTGAGATCGCATCAATGGCAGCCATGCTTCATGACCTGCACGCATACAAGACCGGATCCTATGATGATCATGCTCATAAGGGCGCAGATCTTGCGAGGGAAATACTAGGCGAACTGAAGCTTACAAACGGGGCAGAGACTGACATGATCTGTTCCGCCATATATCATCATGACGACAAACTGGTGGAAGACGGTCCGATGGATGAGGTCCTGAAGGACGCGGATGTGATCCATCATTGTATGAACGATCTGTCTAAGTCGATCAAGGAAAAGGAGCAAGCTCGTTTTGATAAGCTTTGCGCTGAGTTTGGTATGTGAGTATGAAAGACGCTGTTTTTGCATATATCAAAAAGAAATACAAGGTCTCGCCTGAGTATCCCTGGAAGAGATACCCTGATTATGCTGTTTTCAGACACGGCGATAACAATAAGTGGTTTGCACTTGTCATGGAAGTGAGTGGGGATAAGTTAGGCGCGGATAGTTCGGACGATATCCCTGCCATCAATCTGAAGGCTGATGATCTGTTTTACAGGGATATGCTGATTCAGCAGCACGGGATCAT
>JAILGA010000124.1 GCA_024697225.1 Lachnospiraceae bacterium | reverse complement strand
CATCATATTCCTCCAGCGCCCGCTGTATCTCCGGCATGGTGATATGGTGTTCATCATCGGTCCGCTCGATCATTATGCGGCTCAGATAGTACAGTTTCAGTTTCTGGTTCGTTCCCTTCGGCATGGCTTTCCCCCCTTCCGGACTGACCCGAATATTATACCATTTTTAGGGCCATTTTTAGGCCATTTTTAGGGGCTTTATCCATATCCTACCTCCGGATCTGTACCATAAACACACCTTATTTTCGAACACATGAACGCATGAACGTACGTTTACTTACACAGTATGCATGCCGCAGAATTCCTCTGTCTTCTTCCTGAAGCGGATCAGCACTGCGATTTCGTAAACCATGAGCCCGACATAGCCCGCAAGTGCCAGAAGAGTGCCGCTTATCGCGCCGGTCAGCAGTTTGCTGTTGAAGACCGTGCAGGCGTCATACAATGAGTGGACGCACATCGGGATAAAGATCGCAAGGACGATGTTAAGAGCAGGAGACCCCTTCCCCGTCAGTCTGCTGTATTTGGCCCTGCCCAGAAATTCGCCCATTATCATGTTTAATGTCATGTGAGCCGGAACCGAGATCATTCTTATGACGAAGCCCAGGTAATCAGAGGCGTCTGAGGCGGCGCTGAAATCAGCGTAAAAGAATTCCTCCGCTATCGCAAAGCCAAAGCCTACAGCAGCGCCGATCAGAACGTATTCATAGACGTTTTTTACCCTGGACTTAAGGATTACAAGCGCAAGGAGGATCATGAGAAGCTTGGCTGTTTCTTCCGTAAGACCTGCCATGAGGAAAGAACGAAGCAGCGAGAAGCCAAAGCTCGTGTCCCCCGCCACCAGGTTTGACATACCCCCTGCGGCCTTTGCAACTAATACGGTTAATGATGCCCCCAGAAACATGGAAGCAATGCCGGGTCCGAGCGGCAGCAGAGCCTGAAACACTCCGACCCGCTCCGGGGTTTCTCTTTTGATCATGCGCCAGTACAGAAAGCCCAGAATAACGGTTGTAAGTACCGCAGCTATTATATCCATATATCCCCCTTTGCGATCAATGTCTGTCCGCTGTTTATGCTAAGAACCATTCATCAGACGATATTTTGCCTGTTTTTATGTACTGATTATAACGAAATATGTCCCTGCATACAATATAACCCGCGGTTTCAATTATGGTATTGTGGCTTTGCGCATAATGTTGTAAAATTTATTCTGTGTACTTTCATGCAGGAGGACGAAATGCAGTCAGATTTAGTCATAAAGGAAAACGAACTTATCGATCCGCAGAACTATCCCGAGGATCAGCGCGGACTGGTAGAGGATTTTAATTCCCGGATACTGCGTCTGATGGGTATCATAACCGGGATCGGAAAAGAATATCATACGATCTGGGTCATTAACTCCGGTACAAAGAAGATGTATCTGTACCGTTCGACCGGTGAGAATACTAATCGTTATGCTGTGGAGCTGGGATTTCGATTTGATAATTACGACCGTTTTATTGAGGAATATGTAGACCGCTGCGTGGTAAACAGCATAGAGAGCATCCAGAGGGATGTTAAGCTGGATGTCGTTTTTTCGCGGATCAAAGACGGGGACCTGTTCACTCTTGATTATATGCGTCTGGCTGATGACGGGAATATGTCCTATCATCAGATGGCTTTCGCACTGGCCGGACAGCCGGGCGAAACAGAGAATTTCATCCTGGCTTTCAGAGATATTGATAAATCCATCCGCAAGCACATCGCCGATAAGCGCTATTTACGAGAACAGCTTGATATCGTGGAGACCTTGAGCCGCGATTACTATAATATATTCAAGATCAATCCCCAGACGGGCGATGTGGTGATCCTGAAGCTTGACGGCTATGTCACAAAAGGTATGGAGGGCGCGGGCGAAAAGGTATATTCCTACGATGTGCTCTATAAACAGTATGTGAAGGATCGTGTGTATTCCGAGGATCAGGAGTGGATGTATAGCGCCATATCTTTGGACACGGTCAAGAAAAAACTCGCTCATAATTCAGAATATGTTTCCAGTTACCGCGTTATGGATAACGGCGAGGTACATTATTACCAGTTCACGTATATTCTCATCAATGCCAATATTCCGGGCAGCGGTTTGCTGGCCGGCTTTAAGAACGTTGACGACATCGTGGCATCGGCGAAGGAACGTCAGAATCTTGAGATCCTTGCCAGCACCGATATCATGACGGGCATTTTAAACCGCGGAAGCGGCGAGCGAAGAGTGATCGATGCCATGGCAAATGTCAGACCCGGAATGCTCTGCATCCTGGATGTTGATAACTTCAAGGATATCAATGATGAATACGGCCATAGTGTCGGTGATAAGGTGATCCGCGGTATCGCGGATGTGCTGAAGCATACCTTCAGGGA
Source organism: Lachnospiraceae bacterium (assembly GCA_024697225.1). Taxonomy (GTDB): domain Bacteria; phylum Bacillota; class Clostridia; order Lachnospirales; family Lachnospiraceae; genus Butyrivibrio. The sequence continues at coordinate 2,019 of JAILGA010000124.1, read as the reverse complement.
TGAAGATATCATCTTCCGTCTGGGTGGAGATGAGTATGCCGCATATGTTATGAATCTGTGTGATGAAGAATCCGGTAAAGCGATCATGGACCGCATCTTTAAGGAAATCGCCAGGATGGATATTCCGGAGCTTGGCGGCAAGGAAGTCTGTGTCAGCGCCGGTGCAGCGTTCTTCAAAGAAGGCACTAATTGCTCCTTTGAAGAACTCTACAAGCTGGCCGACAGCGGTGTATACGAGAGTAAGAAGGTCAAGGGGACCTCACTGGATTTCAGATGATCGATCCTCACTGTGTTTCGGAGTAATCCGCTTTTTTTCCGGTAATCTTAAAGGTAAAGGTACGCAGACCGCCGTATTCTCCAAGGCCCCGGACGACCACCTTTGCGGTGCCGGTATTCACGTTGTTTCTGTAAGCCACTACTTCAAAGTCAGTGCCCGGAGTCAGATACTTCTTATTACCGCCCTTCCCCGTATATAAGAGCTCGCCCTGTTCCTCTTTTGTAAGGACGATCTTCTCCCCGGTATAAGCCCTGGGAGCGATCTTTGCCGCGCCGAGGCTGCCAAGCATCCGGTCTTTTGCAATGATGCGGTAGGACGCGCTCACAGTGCCCTCGTAGTTGCCTTTTCCAACCACATCTACCGTCACGGTATTGCTCTCGCCAGGCTCTTTGTAGTTGGTCAGTTCGTAGTCCGTTCCGTATTTCAGGGTCTTTCCGTTAAGGTCTGTCACGGTGACTTTGGGATTCTCATAGCCATTAGCGGATCCTACCTTGTCATTGATCAGGATATTCCCGGAAAGAGCAGAAATCTTCTGGCTTGTTATCTCGAAGTTCACAGTCTTTTTGCCTTTGAATTTCCCCTTTCCGATCACTGCGATCTCAGCAGTATTTCCGCTTGTGACTGCATTATTCTTTTCGTATTTGACAGTATAATCCGTGCCCGAAGTCAGTCTGTGACCGTTGTAGGATACCATCACCTGAGGTTTTGCGCCGCCCTTTGCATAGGGGATGACACTGTCTTTGATCTCCACTGAAAGCTTCTCATCATTTGTGATGTCCACACCCTTAAGGATCTTAAATGTGGCAGTCTTCGTGCCGGGAATCCCTGCGGCGTCGGAACTTTTTGCCGCAAACACGATAGTGGCGCTTCCGGGGTTCACATTGTTCAGTACTCTGTCGATCACATAATCCGCATCTTCAGCCAGAGGCGTTCCGTTAAGGGTAAGAGAATAGCTTCCCTTTTCCGGGATAATGGCATCCCCGGTGTAATAATACTTAGACGGTGTAAGCGTTACATTGGCCTTTGAAAGCAGGTTCGTTTTTTCCGTCACTGTGAGAGAAGCCTCATTCTTAACCCCTTCGGCCACGGTGAAGTTCGGGTTGCCCTTTTTCGGGGCTGCTGCGACGGTATAGACCGCAGGATCCTTTATAACCGTGTTGTCTGCACAGGTAAATACAAACTGTTTTGCCGGAACCTTCTTCCCGGTCGCCGCCCACAGAATGTTCAGTGTGGGCTTGATGGCCTTTCCTGTCTTTGCGACAGCCGTGTTATAAACCAGTACATCCTCACCTATCACGGCGGGCTCGATAGCAAATTTCACCTTATAGGGTTTTGTCCCTTTGTAGTTTCCCTTGAACTTTACGGTCACGGAGGCATTGGGACCTACCTTCTTGTTTTTCTTGTAGCTTACAGTGTAATCGGTTTTTTCCTTAAGCAGCTTTGCCCCGTCATATACGTGGAATGCGGGCTTGATGGCGGTTCCCGTATAGCGGTAGCTCTTCCCTAGCCCTCCGATCCATACTACGGTCTTTACTTCCGTCACATTTCCGTCCGCGTCTGTGACGATCTTTGAAACCTCTTTGTCGCCGATCAGGATCACAGTCTCCATCCCGCCGTCTTCTGTCTTTATCACATTTTCGGAAACAGTGACTTTCTCTTCCATCTGCGCCAGGTCTTCTATAAGGGTATTGCTGTCCTCGTCATCGGTAAGACGCGGAACAGGAACCGAATCGGATGCCTTG
>JAILGA010000096.1 GCA_024697225.1 Lachnospiraceae bacterium | reverse complement strand
GGAGCCCGAGGAGACCAAGGGCCGCGGCATGGCCAAGATGGCCGTGATCGGTTTTGCCCTGGGGCTTATTATTTACATGGGTGTGATCTTCATGATCTATCTGTTTGCCGGGCTCGTGCGCACGCCGAGGGAGCTTGAGAGTGCTCTGGGGGTGCGTATGATGAGGCTTGCGAAGGGGGATGCTGGTGCGTCAGGCGGTGCTTCGGATGGTAGTGCAGCTAAGGCAGGCGGTACTGCAGATGGTGGTGCAGCTAAGGCAGGCGGTGCGTCAGGCAGTCTTGGCGTCGGAAAGCCTGCCGCAAAGTGGGATTTCATAAAGCGCTGGGGCGAGAAACTGGTGAACTCCGAGAGAGCGCTGTCTGCTGAAGAGGCTGCAGGGCTTACCTGTGCGGAGCTTGCGGCTGCTTCAGGCGCTGTCGGTGTTTCAGGTGTTGCAGTTGATTCCGACGCTTCCGGTGCTGCTCCGGCTGCTTCCGGCGCGGGCTTCTTTGCCCTCTCCTGCGACGGGGCGGAGAGTCTTGCGGGGACTTTTGCCTCTGTGCTTGTATCCGCCTGCGCTAAGGCCGGCTGTACTGTTAAGACGGGCGATCCGCTTGAGGACAAAGCGGCTCTCGAGGCGCTCCTTGCTTCCTCGGGCGTGCTCGCGGTCGTGGGCGTGGATCAGACGAAGCGGACCAGAGTGTTCGATGCGCTGCGTCTTGCCGCGGATCACAACATCCCGGTCGTGGGGTATGTGAGTGTGAGGTAGGAGATTAATCCCCGCCCCAGATTTCGATGAACTTCTCAAAGCGAGGGAGGCGTATTTTAAGATACCCTCTGCTGTCGCTGTCGACGAGGTGCTTATTCATGAGTCTGCTTCTGTATACTGCGTAGGTTGACGGTTTTTCCATCAGGGCTTTGATGTCGGATGCTTTGCCGTCCGGGGTTTTATAGATCAGACGTACCAGTTCCTTTTCTCCTTCGGAAAGAGATTTCCAGATCAGGTCGTAGGAATCTCTGAACATGATTCGCTCGAATTCCGGGATAATGTCATCAAGGGTTTCGTTTTTATTTTTGCAGAAATATAGTGAGCCCAATACCTGGTAGGCGTATGCGTACCCCATTGATTCTGCTCCGATCTTTTTGGCTTCGGCGGAGTCGATGTTCAGGAGTTTTTCATACATATAGGCTACGTCGAATCTGTTTAGGGCTTTTATCTCAATTGAATCGGCTCTTTTGAAGAATGAGAGGTTTTTTTCGGAGGACAGATTCTCAATGTTTTCGGATAATCCCGTTACTATCAGGTATATCTGTTGCCCTTCCAGGATAAGGGAGCCGATGATCGATAAGAGCCTGATCATTTCCGGTGTCTTTGATATGTCATCTATACCGACGAGTACTTTGAAACCTTTTTTTCCGGCTGTAGCGATCATGTGAGTGAGAGCGGCTTCGTCAGAATAGAAGTGGTCATTATCGACGGATGATCGGCTTAAGCTTATCGATTCGTTGCCGGATACGACCGGAGCGTTGCCTGCTATGGTTGTAGAGGAGCCAAGGGTTGTGGTAGTGCGTTTGGCATCTATGAAACTTTCCATGGCAAGCTTGGCTATAAGTGTGGAGACTGCCTCACCTGAGGCCGATAGAGGATATACCAGCCAGTTCTTTTTTTCTTTCATGGCACGGATTATCCTGCCATATTCAACGGATTTACCGGAACCGCGAAGCCCCGTTATCTTGAATACATATTTAGCGGATTCATCACTGCACAGATTCGCTACGATCCGGTTTGCGATGCCGTTGTCGATATAGGCTTTTCCCGCGATACCTGGGGTTCTGGTGAAGGGATCGGTTTTTGTCATAATGGTCGTCCTCACATGAGCTGATAGTGGTTTTTGATTTTTGTTATGAAAGTAGCAACTTTGTTATTCTTTGTTATCATTCCAGCATGTTTGTTATGATTGTCAATAAATTTACCGGTCATATCAATGTGTCAAGAGTTTTGCAGGACGCATTGATCGAAAAACCTGGCATGGCAAAACCCGGTGTCTGACAGACAGGCATTTTCACCTGACAGACAGGCTGTTTTTCGTTGACATAGGTATTCTTATGCAATATGATTCATATAATTGAAATCAGCAGAGAAAATATGTTGAAGGTTCTGGCCGGCAGGCATGTGAAAAAGAAAAAGTCCGTTCTGACATGTCAGGGAAGCGGCCAGCGGGCATGTCAAAAGGAAAAAAACCGTTCTGACATGTCGGGAGCGTGGCCGGCAGGCATGTCAAAAGGAAAAAAACCGTTCTGACATGTCAGGGAAGCGGCCAGCGGGCATGTCAAAAGGAAAAAAACCGTTCTGACATGTCGACGAAGCGGCCGGCAGGCATGTGAAAAAGAAAAAAAGGTGAGTTGATAATTGATAATAGACAATCTTGGATGAGTTTAGAAAGGGTTGGTCATTAGTGGATAATAAACATTTTTGCATGAATTTTAGAAGGTGGCTTTTCAATGGATAATAAAAACCGTGATGACAAAAGTGTCCGTGAGGACTCATATCGGCATACCGCCTATGATGATGCATTTCGGACGATAGAGACGGAGTGTGATGATGCGCTGATATATTTGGTGAATCACATGTTTGGCGAGGATTATGATGGTACTGCCAGTGTAATTCGTCTGCGCAATGAGCATTTTGTCGAAAACAGAGGGAAGCAGGACGAGAAGCGGATAACGGATTCGCATTTTCGCATACGCTTTCATGAGCAGGAGAAGAACTATCAGATCGAATGCGAGAGCAGCGGATACAGCAAGAGTATTATGATCCGGCTTTTTCAGTATGCGGTGCAGACGGCGATCGATGAGCACGAGAGCAGTCATGCAAAGGTGATCCTTGACATACCGCACAGCGGTTTGCTTGTCTTGAGGGATGTCGGTTCTCCGCCGAGGATCGTGACCTTCGAAATGCACACGCCGGGTGGGTGCGTGTCATATGATGTGCCGGTCATCTGCGTGGCGGATTACACGATCGAAGAAATATTTGAGGGAAAGCTGTATTTTCTTTTGCCGTTTTTTATTTTCACTCTTGAGAACCGGATGGATGACTTCGAGTCCGATCCGGAGGCCATGAAGGAATTTGAGAAACAGTACAATGATATCATCGAAAGACTGCGTGGTATACCGGAAGGCGAGTTGTCGCTGCGTACCAAGGGTGTTATAATAAATCATATGGCTAAGGTCGCAAAACGCTTTGCGGCAAAGCATGCGAAGGTTCGCAGGAAGGTGGGGAAGATCATGGGCGGAAAGGTTCAGAAACTGGAATGGCTGGAACGCTTTGACGCTGCAGTCGCTGCGGGAGAAGCGCGAGGCATAGAGCGGGGAATAGAGCAGGGGATAGAACGAGGCATAGAGCAGGGGATAGAACAGGGCGAAGAGCGGCAGTTGATAAGGATGGTTTGTAGAATGCTCCGCAAAGGATTTGAACCTGATCAGATTGCTGATGTGCTCGATGAAGATGAGGCCAGGATCAATGCCATCTGTAATCTGGCAGAACAGTTTGCCCCGGACTATGATGAAGACAAGGTCTTTGTGGTAGCATGCGTGAATGCAGGGTGACAAGGGGAACCCTGCATGAGTAACTTAAAGGGGATGTTTTTTTGCAGAAATATTCATATAATTGAAATTGGCGGAGGAGATGTGCTGAGGGTTCAGTCCGGCAGGCATGTGCAAAGAAAAAACGAGAAAAAAATATGTCGAGGGTGCGGATCTGTTTGGCAGGTTTCACCATTTTGATATGGAGGTAAACGGCGGTGACGATAAGCGACAGGATATTTGAGAGACTGGCGCAGCTTTCTATGAGCCAGAAGGAATTTGCGGAGCTCACGGGGATAAAGCCGAGCACGATCAGCGAGTGGAAGAAGAATGGCACGAACCCGTCGTCTGACAAACTGTTGGGGATCTGCAGGGCGCTGGACGTGTCCCCTGAATGGCTGCTTTCAGGTGTTGACCCGGCGGCTGGCAGAGTGAAGAATCATGAGTATTACGTGGTCGATGTTCATACGGACACAGGCCATATGATAGAGGGCTTCAACACACTTGACAGATCCCAGAGGGACAGACTAATCGGATACATGGAGGCTCTGAAAGGCATCAGTAGGAATTGAGCAGACATTCCGGTAGATTCCACCATAAACGGGCAGTTAACAAATCTATGTCATGGTCGGCTAAGTAGAATAATCGCTGATCTTGAAGATTAGCTTAAAAACACAACCGGAAACCTTGTGATCAACACGTATATGTATATGTAATGTCAAACACTTAAGCAAATTTCCTGCAACCAATAACGAAGTCATGCGGAATCTTGTGAATCTTTAATTTATTTTGGGGGGGGATGAAACTATGGCAGGTGGACGTACGGAACTGGAAGAGCAGCTGGCACAGAGCGAACTTGATCTCGAGAAGCAGGAAAGAGTCCTGGGCGTACTTGAACAGTGGCGGCAGGATCTCATTGACTACGGGGAGACCCAGGCGGGACTCCTCGATGAACGGGAGAAGGAACTCTCCCGGTATACTTTCGCGGAGCTGCCGCCCTTTGAATCAAAGGTCCGGACGAGACTGCCGGGCACCTTTACCGCGCTGGGGAAGCTAAAAGGCAAAGAACTTGATGAAGCAAGGGACCGCATCGACGATGTGATCGCAGACAGGCGCAGGGAGCAGGAGGCCAAACCCACTTCGAGAGCGGACAGGATGCTCACCGTCGAATCGCTGGATGATTTTGACGATATGACGGATGAGGTTGAGACGCTTCGCGAAGAACTCTCTGCATATTTCAAAAATGCGGGCACAAGGGAGCAGAAGGACTGGTACAAAAACCACCCCTGGAATGCGATATCGGACAACGACAGAGCGGAGCTCTCCGAACACAGTTCCTATTACGAAGGGACAAGACAGACCTATCAGACCGCAAAGAAAGCATACGAGGACGCCGAGGCTCAGACAGACCCGGAAAAGGAATTTGAATTCTACAAAAGTCTGGTCGCAAGAAAGATCATTCTCAAGCAGGTCGTGAAGGATGTGGGCTTTCACGGAATAAGTAAGGCCAGGAATTTCACGCAGTTCCAAAAACTGAGCGACAGCGAAAAGGCACAGGTCATGGATCAGGTCAGGACTAATCTGATGCTTGCGGGGGGAGCGGACGAGATGCGGCTTCGCGGTCTCGGCTATACCACGCCCGAGTTCATGCAGGAGGCGCTCGATGATTATCTGAAGATTGTCGGACAGGTGGAGCAGTATGGCGAGAGGATCGCCGCCCGGAATATCCCTGAGCAGACAGACTGGATTAAGAAGTATTCAAGAACCGAGTCTTCCCATTATCTTGACAAAAACGGCAATCCTAAAAAGGGCTTTGAGGAACTGACGGCGTTGTCGGCAGGATACGAACCCTACAAAGATGTGATAGGTGAGAAGGAGCGTCTGCGCGGCGAAATGGAGAGCGCAAGGATTCCGTATTATCAGGCGCTGCTTTCCCGCAGGCTTCTTCAGAAGGAGGCGATCAAGTCCGCTGTCAAAGCGGAAAACAAAAGGATCGAGGCGGAAAATGCTCTCGATGAGGAGCGTAGAAAAGATCACGAGCGTTGGAAGGATCAGGCTGCCTGCGATGACAGGTTCAGGGAGAATACGTCCGACGAGATAACTCTGAGCCGCGCAAAAAGCATAGATCTGATGGCCGGAACCATGATAACAGGTTTTGCGGGCCGGATGACGGAGGCTTTTGGCGACACGGTAAGCCGTGTGGGCGCCGTTCTTGCAGAGGGTATTGTCAAAGGTGAGACGAGGCAGCTTGAGAAGGAACTCGCGGATCTTGAAGCTGACCTGAAGAGGGCCAGACGGGCTGTTGGCGCGGGTGCGGCAAATGCGGCCGAGGATCTGAGTTCGGTCAAAGATGAGGTCCGCGAGACCGGCACTGTTTCCGAGGAAGCTGCGAAGGCGGTAAAGAGCAGCGGCGCGCATATGCAGCAGGTGACCGACGGCGCGGAGCGTGTTCAGGAGCTCGAGAAACAGATTTCCGAAAAGAGAGCAGCCCTCGATCAGGCCAGGAAAAACGAGGACGAGAGATTGGCGGCCATCGAAAAGCAGTTTCGCGGCGAGCAGTCTGATCAGGTCAAAAGAGATCAGGCGAGGATCGATCTGGAGGCTATCGGAAACCGCATCATAGCCGAGCATACCGCTGATTATGTGACTTCGGCGCAGGGGACAAAGAGCGGCTCTTCGCAGTCGCAGAGCAGCGGGTCGACTGCTGCGGGCTCTTCGCAGTCGCAGAGCAGCGGGTCGACTGCTGCAGGCTCATCTCAGGGCGTGCTTTCCGATGAGATGCTGAAAGCTCTCATGGCTGCCCGCACGAACTTAAGGCAGAGAGATCTGATGACGCAGGAAGCCGATGCCATCAGGAAAGACCGCGATCTGCAGTCCGAACTGGTCGAACTGCAGGGCTACAGCGACAAACTCAAAGATCTCATGAAGCCGGAGAACCTGGAAAAGGTGGATACTGCGGTCTCAGTGGCATCGACCTTCTTTGAGGTATATCAGAAGGTGAGCGGCTTTGTCAGAGGAAAGGCGGAAGCCGGCGAGGACGATGATGCGTCAGGCAAAGACAGTGACACCGGCGATGATGCCGCAGAAGAAAAGGAACAGGAAGAGGCTTTCCAGCTTGATATAAGGGAGACCCTCGAAGCATTAAATCAGAAGGCGGAAAAGATAAAGGCTTCGATGGAAGAGGATCAGCCCGACAGGACTACGCTCGCTCATGAGGTCACGGACCTGACCATGGAGTGCGGCGCTTTGATCCGGGTTCTCTCCGGAAAGATAAATGATTATTCTACAAGACTTGAGAGTGAGCTTGAGGAGACTGAAGCCAGGGCGGAGGCAGACAGAAGCTTCCTCGATGAAGCTGCAAAGACCCCCGAAATGTCCGTGGTTGAGCTTGCAAAGGAAGAGCTTAAGAGTCAGAGAGAGCTCGCCGCCAAAGAGCAGAGCGCAGATCTCGCCATACGTGATGCCGCCATCGAGACACAGCGGAAAGCTGTGGAAGAGGCGCGCAAAAAGCGTGACGAGCTGGCGGCTCAGGTTGAGAAGGAGCGGGCGGCAGCAGCGACTGAGGGCCCCGTGGCACAAGAAACCGGATCCGGCATGACATCAACCGCAGCCTCCGGGCCTGCAACAGGCACCCCGGTGGCACCTTCATCCGGGACTGCTTCGACTACATCAGCATCCTCACCCGCCTCCGCCGCACCCGGCCAGACGACAACCGGCGCTCCCGCCGCACCCGCTCCGGAGGACGATCCTCTCCTTGCGGAGAAGACGCTCGTTGCAAGAGCCGGGCAGCAGGTCGCTCTCGCCACCGAGAATCTTAAGAGAAAGCGCGCCGTGCTTACACAGGCCCGCCGCGACGTTGATGCCAGACACAGGGAACTGGTGATCATCGAGGACGCGAATTTGGAGTCGCGCGACGAGATGACAGCCTGGGATGATGATCCGGGTGAGCAGTACGAAAAGAACGCCGCATTCCTGAAGCATCAAAAGGACATCGCTGACGAGGATGCCTCCCGGGCAAGAAAAGACGGGATAAAGAGCGCGGTCTACGGCATTGCAAATGACGCAGCTAAAGGCGCGAAGAGCTTT
>JAILGA010000057.1 GCA_024697225.1 Lachnospiraceae bacterium | reverse complement strand
TGTCACCGACGGTAATGAGTTTCTTGCCTATTGGAGAGGCATCAAGATGGTCGCCGACATACATGTGGGAGACAAACTTTCACATGACGATCCCATGTGGATAAGCTTCACTACCGGAAAGAAACTCGAACAGATCTGCCCTGCTGATGTATATGGCTTTGAATTTAAGGCGATCACGATCGCCATAAAGGACGGCATGGATATTGTTGGTACCATGGGAATAGCCATCAGCCTTGAAAATGAGACCTATACCAAAGAGGCTTCCGAAAAGCTTCTGGCGGCGGTTAACAGTGTTGAGGGCGAGATACAGGAGACCAGAGAATACAGCGGAAGAATCAGAGCCAGCAGCGATGCCATAAAGGACTCTACAGAGCGGATCATGGGAAATGTCACGGAGATACAGTCTTTTGTCAAGAACATACAGGCCATCTCCGGCAAGACCTCGATCCTGTCGCTTAACGCCTCTATCGAGGCCGCCCGCAGCGGTGAGGTCGGCAAAGGTTTTAATGTGGTTGCGGCAGAAATGCAGCGGCTTGCCAATGATATAAAGGTGGCATCCGGCAGGATCATGGAGATCATCGGGACTTTTTCCTCGGATATAGAGGATATGAAGAGCAATCTGGCGATTCAGTCCGAATGTCAGGAACAACAGCTCAAACTGACAGAGGTTTTGGTTGAGCAGATAGAAAACATTGAGGAGACAACGCAGAACGTCATACAGAAGATAACCTGATCTCCCGTGGGGAAATAGCCGTATGGCTATTTCCCCTCATTGTATTCGTCCATAATAATTCGCTATCCCCGCGCTGACTCACCTCGCAAACATATTCACGGCGGCGAGCATGCCCTCCACAGGCCCTTCATCATACATTTCAAGGTTTTCTCTGTCAAAAACTGCCATACCGTCGCCGTATCTCTTATATACGCCGTTATCCCAGTAACAGCACCTGATCCCGAGCTGGGACGCCTTGGCGACCGTGTAAACGATGCACTTCAGCCGGTCAGCGTCATTATCTTTGTCAACGGTTCCGAATTCATCCAGAAGAACCGGTATTCCCTTTGCGACAAAGCAGTCATACAGTTTCTCAAGCCTGTCGTCTATGGGTTTGACGGACTCCTCCGACTCAAGATCAAATGTCGTCAGATTTATGCCTTCTTTCAGATAAAAAGTGAAATGCGCCGGCGAATATACATGGGCGGAAACCATCAGCAGGCCGGGGGCAATGTCCTCCGGAAGCCTGAAGCCCTCCCAGCATACACCTTCCATTGATGTGGAATAACCGGGCAGCACAAGGCATCTGTCTGCATTCTCTCCCCCGCATGCACGCACAGTCTTAACAAAAATGTCATTCAGATCATTGGTATTGCGCATGGCATCAAGACAGTCAGGATTGCTGTAGTCCGGTGTCCACTCATAAGAGGTCCTCGGAACGCGGATCTCATTTAAGGATTCGAAAACGAGCCTTTCTGCGGTGACGTCCGCAAAGGCTTCAGAAATCTGGGCCCATACGTTCTTCATGAATTCCTTCGACCTTTCAATATGGTCATTGTCGGGAAGAAGGAACCCTTCAAGAATATCGTGATGCGTATTCAATATGACATACATATCTTCATCCAGACACCATTCCACAACTTCCCGGATCCTTGCCATCCAATCCTTATCGATCACATCGCTGCTCCCCGACACATGCGGATGCCAGGTGACGGGAAGCCTCATGGTCTTAAAACCGGATTCTCTGAGCTTTTTTATCATATCCCGCGTTGTATACGGGTTCCCCCAGGCCGTCTCCGTCTGACCGCCCTTAAGACCGCTGTCGGGATGCGGCACCGCGTCAAAAGTGTTCCCGAGGTTAAATCCCAGCCCCATATCTTCTGCGATCCTCTGCGCCTTTGTCTCATCCGCAGGAAATCCGCGCTTATCTGCGGAACCGCCTGTCAGCGATAGCGCTTTTTTCAGTTCTTCTGTTGTCGGTATTTCGAGTTTCTTTTTATGATAATTTGATAATCCGGATGTCTCTTTCATAGTCCCCCATATTCAGATCACGTCCTGGCAGTATATCAGATCTTGCCCTGGCAGTATTTCAGATTACGCCCTGACAGTATTTCTGTTACAGATGTTCGCCTTATCAGTATTTCGAGCAAATTCTTACTGCATTTCGATAATGTCGATATTCCCTTCATAGTGTCCCATATTTCAGATCATACATTGGCAGTTATCACTGATAAAGAAATCTATGTATTGCTGGCTTTGCAGGAATAATCTTAACGCAGCAGGCTGCATCGATCAGTTTTTCGCAAAGAATCATACGCATTATAACAAAACCGCACATTTATGGCAAAACCGGGCATGTAGAATCAGCTTTTTTCTTTCTCACATGTCTGGCGACCTTACTCTCGACATGTCAAAACTTGTTTTTTCTTTTTCACATGCCTGCCTCATCAAAACCAGACATGTAGAATCAGCTTTTTTCTTTCTCACATGCCTGGCGACCTTACTCACGACATGTCAAAACTGATTTTTTCTATCTCACATGCCTGCCTCATCAAAACCAGACATGTAGAATCAGCTTTTTTCTTTCTCACATGCCTGGCGACCTTACTCTCGACATGTCAAAACTGATTTTTTCTTTTTCACATGCCTGCCTCATCAAAACCAGACATGTAGAAAAAAAGGCAGGGGATATCATCCCCTGTCCTGCATATCGGGATGCTCGCCCGACCAGCCTCTCTCCGGAAGACATGACAGGAAGGACATCTCATCCTCCGTCAGGCTGAATCCGAAGATATCAAGATTTTCCTTCATCCTTCCGGGATCGGATGCCTTCGGGATCACGGGGATCCCACGCTGAAGCAGATACCTGATCAGAATCTGAGCGCTGGATCTTCCGTATTTTTCTGCCATCTTTGTCACATACTCATCATTCATCACCCGCGCTCTTCCAAGAGGGCTCCAGGCCTGCGGCAGGATCCCTTCCTTTCTGAGATATGAAAGCGCATACTCCTGCATATAGCCGACGTGCAGCTCCAGCTGATCGACCATGGGCCGTATCTTCGTTTCTTTCAAAAGTGCACGCAGATGATGCGGCAGGAAATTGGACACGCCGATAGCCCTTACCTTTCCACTCTCATATAGAGCCTCAAGCACCTTCCACGCCTCGATTGCAGGTCCCATCCTGTCCTCATCATCATGCACAAGCTTGGGCCAGTGAAGAAGCAGCATATCGAGATAGTCCGTCTTCAGCTTTCTGCACGAGTTCTCAAAGGATTCCGCCGTTTTTTCGGATCCGAACGCATCGGGCCAGACCTTGCTGCATAAGAATATCTCATCTCTTGGAATTCCGGATTCAGCGACGACTTCACCTATCTCATCCTCGTTGAAATAAAAGCTTGCAGTATCGATATAACGGTAACCTGCATCAAGCGCAGCTTTGATAACCGACTTGCCCTTGCCTTCGGTGGCCAGGTAGGATCCGAAGCCCACTGCCGGTATCGCAACGCCGTTGTCAAGGATATACTCACTCCTTGCATCAGCATAGCCCACTTTGTCGAGAAGTCTGTCCAAAAGACGCATGTTTTTCAGCGAGAATTCTTCTGTGATATGCGGTTTCTCCTCACCTCTGATGCACCGGTTCATCTGCTCTATTTCCAGAGTGTAATTCGACCCAGCAGAAAGTCTGCGTGCAGTGGTCTTCCTCTCGCCGCTCTCACTTTTTACGGTGACGTCAAATTCCAGTTCACCCTCCTGATTATACTCGACATCGGAACGGATATATCCCTTTGAACCATGGATAAAGAGCCTGTCATACCTGTCAGAGGTGTCGATGCCGAGTGCCATACCCACGTTGAACGTGGCGCGGGCGCCGTTTTTAAACCCGAGAAGCACTGATGCCATGTGATCAACTCCTGTGTCATCAAGTTCGGCGTCTGCCTTTATATATTCGATCGGGGAATCCATAAGAGAAAGGATCATCGTTGTGCAATAGCAGCCCACATCGTAGATCCCGCCGCCGCCAAGCTCCTTGTGAAGGCGGAAATCAGAAGAATAGTCCTGGGTGAGGAATGCAGTGTCGATGTAGTCGACATCGCCGATCTCACCGCCCGCAATGATATCCTTCAACGCCTGCACATACGGGCTGTGCAGATACGCATAGGCCTCCATCAGGATCACATTGTTCTTCCGGGCCGCCGCAAACATGCGGCGAAGTTCCGTTTCATTCATTGCCACCGGCTTTTCGCACAGCACATGCTTTCCTGCATTCAGCGCCTTTATGACCCATTCGCAGTGAATATCATTGGGAAGCGGCACATATACTGCCCGAACCTCAGGATCTGCTAGAAGTGCATCATATCCTTCATAAGCCTTCTCGAAGCCAAAGCGCTCCTTAAACTCCTCCGCCTTCTTCAGGCTTCTTCCTGCGATCGCATAAAGTTCGCAATCCTTTGCCTTCTGCATTCCGGGTATCGTGCATCCCGCTGCTATTCCGGCCGTTCCCATCACTCCCCACCTAATACTCTCAGACATTTTTGCCCCCCTTTGTAATGAATCGCATCAACTAACCGCATCACCTTGCGAGTTCTTTATTTACCTGCATTCAGCATCAAAACAGTTTCTTATATTTACCTGCATTCATGATAAAAACAGCTGCTTACATTTACCTGCATCAGGATCAAAACAATTGCTTACATTCCACCTGCATTCAGGATAAAACCGCTGCTAACATTTTTTCTGCATTCAGCATCAACTTAACAACTTCTAACATTATACGCCGACAGATTGGTATGTCCAAATGCTTTCACAAAAAAACATCGGCACTGCTTCATGCCGCAATTATCGCCATTGGGATCTGGTTTTGTGGCGTGATACAAAAATGTACGCGTATGAATCTTGCATCTGGGTTTATATTGCCATAATTTCTACTGTTTCTGTCTGTTTTATACGCGTGTGTCTGAGAAATCAAGAATGCCGCGGGCCAGATCCGGTCAAAAAGCAATCATTCTCGTATTTTTGCTCTTTTCTAAATTGCATAAGTATAAATTCCGACCGTGTCCGATCAACCAGATATGCCACTCCGGAAGAAGTCTCCTCCTACAGCACCGCGTTCACAGCGAGTCCAGCGATACATGAGAACAGTATCACAAATAGCCAGTAGAAAAGGAAATGCTTTGCGCCAAGCACCGCTTTGAGCGCGCCGAGATTGGTTATCTTGGTTGCGGGGCCGGTTATCATAAAAGCCGCCGCGCTTCCCATGCTCATACCATCCGCAAGCCAGGCCTGCAGGATCGGTATCGTTCCGCCGCCGCATACATAGAGCGGCACGCCGATGGTAGACGCCATAAGTACGCCCCAAGCCTCGCTTCCTCCGAACAGGGCGGTCATCCACTCCTGCGGGATATATCTCTGAAACAGTGCCGAAAGAAAAACGCCCGCAAGAAAATATAAACCTGTAGCGCGAATGTTTCGTCCGAGGTTTTTGACATATCTCACGACAGGATTCGGATCGGTGTCCCGGTTTTTCGGCTCGTCAAAGCCAGTGAAATCAAAGAATGATCCGCCGCGAAAGAGACACAGGACCACCACGCCCGCAGCTATTCCGCAGAGAAAGCAGCTTACGATACGCACCGCAAGCGCTGCCCCGCCGAGGGCAGCACTGTAGATCACAAGCTGGGGATTCAAAAGGATCGAACTCATCATAAATGCGGCGAGCCAGCCGTCTTTCATCCCGCCCCTGGAAAAAGAAGCGGCAATTGGGACGGTTCCGTACATGCACAGTGGTGACAATATACCCAGAACTGCAGCGACCACGATCCCGAACACATCGCCGGCTCCATCGCCGATATTTCTGACGAGCCCGTGGATCTTATCCTTGAAAAATACCGAGACCGCCGAACCGATCAGCATTCCGGCCACCCAGTATCCGAAGATCTGCGAAAACTGCCTCGAGAAATAATACCAGATGTAAATCCCTTCCCTTTGTATGATCTCCATGCAGCGCTATCCTTAAACAGTCAGAAGAACAAAATCATTCAGCAAATATATGATCTCCATGCAGTGCTATCCTTAAACAGTCAGAAGAAAAAAATCATTCAGCAAATATATGATCTCCATGCAGCGCGCCCCTTAAACATCCAGGCTTACAAGTTCATATGCACGGTTTCCCAGGCCGATCTCCTGAGCATGTCCCAGAATGTGCAGCCCGTTTTTGCTGAGAATGCGTTCCCTCAGCGAATCTCCGTCATCAGCTGCAAAGACAAGGTCTATACACGCCTGATCAAGAGCCACCGGATCACGTGATGCCAGAATACCTATATCGTGCATATCAACCTCAGCCGGCGAAGAAACGCAGTCGCAGTCCACCGACATGCGGTTCATGACATTGATATATACGATGCGCTCTCCGTGGCCTTCATAATCATGTACGGACTTTGCCGCTTCGGCCATGGACTCGGTGAATACATCCTGATTGGTCAGCATAGCCCCCACATCAATGGGAGGTTTGGAGAATACACCGCCCGAGTGAATGCGGGTCTTGCCCTCCGCAGAAGCGATGCCTATCGAGATATTTTTCAGGGATCCTCCGAAACCGCCCATGGGATGACCTTTGAAATGAGTGAGAACCAGTACCGAATCATAGTCGGCAAGATCCTTTCCAACCCAGTTTTCCTTCAGGTTGACTCCGCCCTCGACAGGTATGACCATATATCCGTCCGCATCCATGATGTCGACCTCCGCGATATCTGTAAAGCCATGGTCTTTGGCCACCTGCATGTGCATCGCCGTCTCAGCTCTTTTGGAGCCGCTGTACGCGGTATTGCACTCGATGATCGTGCCGTTCAGACGCTGAACAAGATCCTTGATGAGTTCAGGTGACAGATAGTTGGGATTTCCCGCCTCACCGGTTGAAAGCTTAACGGCTACTTTGCCCGTAAGGTTGATTTCCAGGGAATCATATGCCTTCTGCAAGCCCTCCGGGCTAATGTCGGAGGTCATATATACCACGGAGCTTTTGTCATAAGTGCGCCCCTGCGCCGTCATGGTCTTAGTATCGTAATACTCATGCGGCTCGATATCATAACTCATATGCACCCTGTAACCGATCACAGCGATGGCGACAAGTAATAAAACAGCCGCAAGCACTATCAGTATCTTCTTCATCTTATAATGCCCTTTGTGAACTTTAGTTGAGATTTTTCCGGCAACAACAATCAGTCTACCACCGCGAGGAGAGATTGTGAAGTCTAACACGGCATCCTGCGCTTATGATCAGATAGCTGATATCATAAGCTCCAGTTCGTCCAGGTTTTCGGCTGCAAATTCCCTGTAGCTTCTTTCTTTGGTTGCTTTTTTCAGGAAATCCAGATCTGCATCATCCAATTTGTCGGATTCTCTGAGCCTTTCTCCTGCCCCTCCGAGCGTAATCTCATACAGCGCAAACGCTGTACAATAACACCCCAGCTTAATCAGTCCATAGGGGTCAGGTCGGATGCCTCCCCTATATCTAGCGGTTGCAAATATCGAACACGTGTTCTATTATATAAACAAGGGAAAGACGCGCGTCTCCCGACTGTATAAGTGCTTTTGTTGCATACACGGGGAGGTATTTCTCTATGGAAAACAAGATAATAGCCGTTGATTTTGACGGAACGCTCTGCTTTAGCGAGTGGCCAGCTCTTGGTGAACCAAACACGCCTCTGATCAACTATCTTAAGGCGTCTAAGCGGCGCGGAAACAAACTGATCCTATGGACTTGCCGTGCGGGTGATGCCCTGGATTCTGCCTTATCGTGGTGCAGCGAACAGGAGCTGGAATTTGACGCGGTCAACGACAATCTGCCGGAGATAGTGGAGAAATATGGCAACAACTCCCGAAAGATAACCTGTGACTACTATATCGATGATCGGGCGTGCCCACCGGAGGTAATATACGGGTGAGTTCGTTAGCCCTCTTACGTTTCAACGGTCTTCATGCTCATTTCCTCTCGTATCAGCAGTCGGGTCTATCACAGTATAGCAAAAAGAGGAGCTTCTGGACATGTCCGCCACTCCTCTCTTCACCGCCTCATCTCGCGCCTTTCGTGCGCAAAACTTGTCCGTAGTCACGCGATCTTTTTTATGTCGTTAGCATCAACACTGATATTGAAATGCTTTCCGGCAGTGAAAAGATTTTCTACTTCTTGAATCTGAAAATTGACATGCGCAGATTCCAGACGTTCGATTATGTTGTCCTTTTGACTCTCAGAATATAGCTCGATCGTTTCCTTCTTGTTCCACAGTTTCATTTCTTCTTCCTCCATCTGACAGTTTGCCGTTTTCCGGCGGTTTCATCATTTCCAAGGGAATAATATACGCGCTAAAGGACGTGTTTACTTATCGTCTTTTGATTAGGGGTTCATCACTTTTTGACCAGCAGACATATTTAATGTACATGCTGTTAACAGAAAAAACATTGTAGTATAATATGCGTATGGCAAAGGCGCCAATCAAGGTGCCTTTGCCTATTTTGTTGTTCAAAATGGGGGGCCGGTATGAATCACAGAGAATCAGAAAACCATAATCAAAAAACTATAGCGATCATCACAGCCAGGGGCGGGTCAAAAAGGATTCCGCGAAAGAATATCCGCGATTTTTGCGGAAAGCCGATCATAGCATACTCGATTCAGACAGCGCGGGATAGTGGGCTTTTCGATCTGGTCATGGTATCAACAGATGACGAAGAGATTGCCACTATAGCCAGAGAGTATGGTGCAGAAGTTCCCTTTTTGCGAAGCAGTAGAACATCTGACGACCAGTCAACCACAGAAGACGCACTATTGGAGGTCCTTGACAGATATGAGGAACTCGGTCTGCGCTTCGATATTATGTGCAATCTTTATCCGACGGCGCCGCTCATTACAGCCGACAGGTTGAGAGAGGCTTACGAACTGTTGATGTCAGAAGAGTGTAACACGGTCTTCCCTGTTGTGCAGTTTTCCTTCCCGCCGCAAAGGGGCCTGATCATGAAGGACGGCTATGTTCTCCCGGTTAAGCATGCGGATTACATGAAAAGATCACAGGACCTTTGCCCGATCTTACACGACAGCGGACAATTCTATTTCTTCAGGACAGAAAGTTTCAGAAAGACCGGTTCTTCTGTAGATAAGGCAAAGCCTATCATTGTCAGTGAAATGGAGGTACAGGACATCGACACTTTGACCGATTGGAAGCTCGCGGAATTGAAATATCAAATGCTAAAATCAGCTGAGTTGCAAAAGTAAATTCCCGCTAATGGACATTTGCTTTTGCAATTCAGGGATTCTTTTCTGTTCATTACACGCAGCGTTTTATCGAAACTCTGTGCTATAATAACCTGCATGAAAATGCTGTCCGACTATCTCCGCGCCGAATTCGGAGAAAAAACATATCGTCTTTCATTGAGTTCCGGCTGCTCATGTCCAAATCGCGACGGGCACGCCGGCCACGGCGGCTGTACCTTTTGCTCGGCGGGCGGTTCGGGTGAGTTTGCCGCACCTGCGGCGCCCGTCGACGAGCAGATAAGAGTGGCAAAAACCCGGATCGCAGGCAAAACAAACGCACAGCGTTTCATTGCCTATTTCCAGGCCTTCACCAACACCTATGGGAACATTGACCGCCTACGCAGGCTCTATCTGGATACGATCATGCGGGATGAGATCGCAGCATTGTCATTGGGCACCAGGCCTGACTGTCTGGGGCCTGAAGTGATGGATATGCTTCTTGAACTGAATGAAATAAAACCCGTGTGGGTGGAATTGGGGTTGCAGACAATTCATGATGAGACAGCCCTGCGCATCCACCGCGGTTATCCCCTCTCCGTTTTTGATGAGTCGTATGTCAGGCTCAAAAGTGCAGGTTTTTCGGTGATCGTGCACATGATCATGAATCTTCCCGGGGAATCCCGAAAAGACATGCTGGATTCGATCCGATATCTTTCAAAGCTTGATCCTGCTCTTGACGGGATCAAGATCCAGATGCTGCAGATCCTCAAAGGAACCGCCATGGCGGAGGAATACGAAAAAGAGCCTTTTGAGCTTATGGATCTTGAAGCCTATGCGGCACTCATCGGAGAATGTGCAAGAATATTGCCATCTGACACAGTATTGCATCGCATGACCGGCGACGGTCCCAGGCGCCTGCTGCTTGCACCTCTGTGGTGTCTTGACAAGAAGCGCGTTCTGAACAGGCTCAACAGAGAACTGCGCGAATCCATGATAAGGAGAACATGATGAAACTGCTTATACAAAGAGTGACAGACGCATCTGTTGAGGTGGACGATAAAGTTATAGGGCACATCGGCAGAGGTTTACTCGTACTTGCAGGTGTCGGGCAGGGGGACAACGAAGCGATCGCGGACAAAATGATTCAGAAAATGCTTAATCTGCGCATTTTTGCGGACGAGAACGGAAAAACAAACCTCTCCATAAGTGATGTCAACGGTGAGCTTCTGATCGTATCACAGTTTACACTGTATGCCGACTGCTCACGCGGGAACCGCCCGGGCTTTACCTATGCCGGCTCGCCTGAGCTTGCAAACGGGTTGTATGAATATGTCATAAAGAAATGCGGGGAAAGGGTTGAAAACGTTCAGCACGGAGAATTCGGGGCTGACATGAAGGTTTCGCTTACAAACGATGGTCCGTTCACGATCATGCTTGATTCTTCCGAGATAGTAAAACAGTAGTCCGCTATTCTACCGCACTTTGCCGCGCAGATATTTCAGGAGATTCTCCCTTGTAGTTGATTTCAGGACGTACCCGTCAGGTTTCAGCGCCATAACGCGCTCCACCGCATCCTTTGTGCCCACGCCTGTAAGAAAGATCACAGGTATCTTTGCAGTGGCAGGCTCCTGACGCAGCATCTGCAGCACCTGCGGGCCGTCGACAACGGGCATCTCATAGTCAAGCAGGATCATATCCACAGGATTCTTCAGCAAAAATGTTATCGCCTGCATGCCTGCGGTAACGACACTGGTCTGATAATCGCTCTTTATCCACTCACGCACCATTTTGGCATAAGATGGATCGTCATCCACGATCAGGATCCTCTTCTTTCCGACGCTCACGGTCTTGCCTTCGATCGCCGCTTCGATCGCGGGCCGGAGGACATCCATCTCTATGGGTCTGTCAAGCCATGGGAAATCCGAGATCACATGCGCCTTCTTCACCAATTCGGGATGATCGTTGGCTTCCCCGATCATGATCATGTTTCTGCCTGTTCTCTTGACCTGATCGCAGATATATACCAGTTTTTCCAGCACATCCGCCTTGTTGCTGCAATCCCCCGGAAGATACAGGATGAACAGATCTGTCGTGCCTGACATATCTCTGATCCTGTCAAAAGAATCCGTCAAAACGGTTGTCTGGAATTTTGCATCATTCAGCTTCCGTTCAATACCTTTTACGACCACACTGTATTGCAGTACCAGGATGACGATGTTTTTGATCTCTTCGTTCATTTAAGTATCCTCCAGTGATATGCTCTATCCGGCTCCCATAAACAAGATACGAAAGCCCGTAAACTTCTAATCCAATCCCCTCTGCACTGCTGCCTGCGCCTCATGCTGAATATCCGGATCAAAGGAGAGTATGGGTGCGATGTCTTTACCCCGTATCCTCCGGTCCGTATAGTTGCGTGTAAGCTTAATGATCAGCGGTATGTGCACGATAAGCCCGATCAGGTTCGGGATCATCATAAGACCGTTGAACGTATCCGAAATATCCCATGCAAGATTGGACTCCATCACCGCGCCGAAAACTATCAGCCCGATAAACACCAGCCGGTATATCCTGCTGCAGGTGACCCCCAGCAGATATTCAGTCACCTTTGCTCCATAATACGACCATCCAAGCACCGTTGTAAAGGCAAACAGTGTGATCACTATTACCACAAACCACTCTCCCGGTCTTCCGAATGACGCCCCGAACGCCTTGGCGACAAGCGTTGAATCATTGACCCCGTCCTTTACCATACCGGTATTCAGGTCGATCGCGCCGGAGCTTAAGACTACGATCGCCGTCATTGTACAGATGACCATGGTATCCAGAAAGACCTCCGCGATGCCCCACATTCCCTGACGGACAGGCTCCCTCACGCAGCTGTTGCTGTGCACCATAACCGAAGATCCCAGACCCGCCTCGTTGGAAAAAACTCCCCTCTTACAGCCGTTCTTGATCGTATTGAATGCTATCTGCACTGCTGTCCCTGCAAGGCCGCCCTTTAAGGCCAACGGGCCGAATGCACACCGGAAGATCGATGCAAACACAGCGGGAAGCATCGGTAGACGCAGCATGATCATAAAAAGGCATCCCACAATATAGGCTATGGACATGATCGGGATCAGCTTCTCAGAAACCGCGGCGAGCCGCCGGAAACCGCCCAGAATGATGATCGCGGCCGAGATCATCAGTATCACTCCGATAAGCCAGTCGACGCTCGGTGCGCCGAGAAACGTTCCCATATCAACCCCGTTCAGAAAAGCCGACTCAAAATTGATGGTGATCTTATTTATCTGAGCCATGTTGCCTATTCCGAATGAAGCTAACACCGTGAAGATGCAGAAAAGGATCCCGAGGAGTTTTCCCGGCACTCTGCAATGCCTGATCGATCCAAGTCCATCCTCCAGATAATACATCGGACCACCCGACCACGACCCCTCCCGGTTGCGGCGGCGATAATACAGTCCCAGCACGTTTTCGGCATATTTGACCATCATTCCGAAAAAGGCAGCCACCCACATCCAGAGGACAGCACCCGGTCCGCCGAAGCAGATAGCCGTGGAAACACCGGCGATATTCCCGGTCCCGATCGTCGCGCACAGCGCCGTACAGAATGCTCTGAACTGAGACAGCGCTCCGGCATCGTTGATGATCCGGCCCTGCCCACGCATGACTCCAAAGGTTCTGCTCATCCAGTGCTTCAGATGCGTGATCTGAAAGAAACCCGTGACCAGGGAGCAGACAAACCCCGTGCCCAGTAGTATGGCGAGGCCGAAGGTCCCCCACGCAAAGGAATTGACCGCATCATTGATCCTGATTACGGTATCCATCACTTATCCCAAAATCTCACAGTAGACCAGCGTCTGATTTAACAGCTGATAGGCCACTTCGCCAAAAGTGACCGGTCCTGTATACGGCGGGATCTTCCTGCCGTTAAGCTCACCGTAACGGTAATTAAGTATGCAGTTGCAGGACATCACCGGATTCCGTGCACCCGCCTCCGCGATCCTCTTTTCAAATTCCGCGGCATAATCGTCCACCCGGACCGCAAAACGATAGTCCACGTTTTTAAATACCGGCGCGTAGAAACTGACCCTGTCGTCTTCGATACTCTTTACGGATATATTGAAATAGGATCCGTTATAATCTGCCACGAGCGGCATTCTGGTGTCAATTCCCTTCTTCCGGATATACTCTGCAAAATCCACTTCCTGTCCGTTTACGGTGCACTTTTTCACACTCAGGTCGTTCTCATGGAACCGAATGACGGGATCGGTCTTGTCGTCCTCAAAGATATTGATCATGTTGATCATGGCCGTCTTTCCCTCCGGGAGCCTGAGATACATCACCACGGCTCTGTCGGTATAGGAGGTGCCGGTCGTCCCGTCATAGACCTTTGCCTCGCCGCCGGCATCGAGATCATAACCTGATATCCAGCCAAATGTTGGATGCATCAAAAGCTCCTCAACCTCGGGTGCCTCCCTGGCATACTTGGCCGCCACATTGGAGCCGTACGGCATTATGAGGATCGCCAGCCCGTTGTCGTAGCATTCTTCCACCAGCTGAAAGACATTATATTTACCGTAGACACTGACGGAGATTTCGTCCGCATAATCGATCTCATTGACAAACAGCAGATCCCTGGAAAATATGCCGCCCTCATCTCCGATAAAATAGGGTGTGGTACCTCCGACCCACTTTCCTTTCGGGAGCTGCTTCAAAAGCATATCGTCCGCCGCGATGTGAAGCGTTCTTCCTTCATTGATCAGCCTGACTGCCTCTTTAAGCTCTACAAGCATATTAACCTCCTTTACAATGTATGGCGTACCACACGTCACAGCATCGCGATATTTGCAAGATCAACCTTTGCCACGATCGGATACTTTGCCAGAAACTCCTCAAGTTCCTTCATACAGCCTTCCATGCTTCCGGGATCTTCCGCGACCTTTTTGCGGCTTTTTGTGATCAGCATATTGAACGCAAGATTAGCCGACTTGTACTTCAGTTCTCCCCGGAATATCTTCTGCATTTTTTCCTGAATCTGTGGATCCATGTTTCTAACCTCCTCCATACCTGTTACGGCCCGATCGCCGAGAGGATTCCCTCATAATCAAAGATACCGGCCTTTCCGCGAACCTTTTCAAACCGTTCCTTCTCCGTATCCGGGATGCGGTACTCCCCGATCTCCTTCATGATCGCCTCCACCCGGTCACAATCCATATTTTCTGCCGCATCGGCAAGTTCCTCATATATGCTCTCCATGAGGAAATCATCTGCCTCAGGTCTTGTGTCCTCTTCCTGCTCTGCGCCGCCTTCGCCTGCAAATACAGGAGCAAGGATCTCATGATATTTCAGATAATCCCCCATGACGGCTGCGTGATGATCTCTGATATAAGCGATATCACCCTCCTTGCCCGCCATCTCCAGACTCTCGGCGGCAGCACCGAGTTCCATGGCCCCCACCAGTCTGGCGGAACTCTTTAAGGCATGTATCTTGATCGTATAACTCCCCCAGTCCTCCGATGAGTAATTTCTTTCCAGTTCCGCATGCTTGTCCGGTATGGACTCATAGAAGATCTTCAGCACTGCCCCAAAAGCACTTTCAGAACCACTGTTTGCAATGGCGGTCTTTACATCCAGACCGGCGATTCCGTCATACCATGCCTTAGCGGAAACATCATCACCGTCATCTGATGATGTCTCCGTGTATTCCTCATCATCAGGATCGAAGTCTTCATCATAAGTATCCTCATCCTGCATTTCATCCTCAGCCCCGGGCATCGCTTCCCCGTACACATCCTGATCTCCGCTGTCCGCGCTCTCCCCTTTCCCGGATCTGTAATCAAGGAAGGATGCGATATTATAGGACTTGTTGGATTTTAAGAAGTACAGTATCCCGAAGGTTCCGGGACCGCAATTGGACGATATGGCCGCGGATGCCTGCTGAAAGACCACATGCTCGAAATATGCGGTCTTTCGGATCTCCTCTTCGATCCACATAAGTGTTTCCGCCGTGAGATCAACATATGTTATGAACACCACATCCGCATCCGGTATCGTATCCGGCGGAAGCGCCCTGCTGATATATTTCCGATAGGCGCGTCTGGTCCTTCCCGACCATACACCGCCGATCCCTGTCCGGTCCTCTCTGATGGTGAGCGCCGGGTGAAGGTTCAATGTCTGCGCGATCCTGTGCAGATTTTTGCCGATCAGACTCTTTTTAGCCAGATAATCCGTAGTATCAATGACAAAGCTGCATTTTAATCGTTTCTTGACAGACTCCAGTTCTTGGACGATCTCCTGCGCCGGAATTCCCTGCTGCACGAGCTTATATGCGATAAGGACCAGAATACCTGTGGCGCTTGAGATGCATTCGGAATTAATGACTGTCACATTATCAAAGGATTTTGCGGCCTCACCTGCCACATGAAACTCCTCGCTCATACTCGTTGTGATCGAGATATGGATGACATGATGGGTCCTCTTTAATACGTCCGCAAAAAACTCCGTATACTGCGCCTCATCAGGCGGCGATGAGACGGCACTTTTGCCGGAACTTAGATGCCGTATCATCTCATAGGCATCAATATGAACCCCGTCCTTGAAGACCCCCTGTTCAGTCGTGATCACAAACGGTATGATCGGAATATGGAGCTTTCTTATCACTGAATCGGGAAGATCGCACATACTTGAGGAGGTGATGATAACCGGTACCTTTTCCGCATATCTGTCAGCGGTATGTATCTCCTCGTCGTCTCCCTTGAGCACTGAACGCAGGATGAGCTTATCACCCGGGATATGCCGGATCAGCATTTCCTCCATTGCCTGTCCCGAAACAGGTTTCACCAGATAGCCATCGAAGCCCGCCCTGTTGTACAGTTCTCTGTTCTCGCTTCCCGCATTGGCTGTAAGGATTATCACCGGTGTCGTCCGGTTGAGGCCGCCCTCCTGTTCCCTCAACTGCTCAAGGCACTCTATACCGTCCATCTCAGGCATGAGATGATCCATGAATATGGTATCGTAATGAACCTTCAGGCATTTGTCCAGAGCCTCTTTACCGTTCTTTGCGGTATCGATGCCCATATCTGTATCCGTGAGGAGCCTTCGTTCCACCTCAAGATTCATTTCATTATCGTCCACGATCAGGATCCGTACCTCCGGAGCCAGAAAACTGCTCTCATAATTGCTTCTTCTGCCGTTCTGCTGGTTGTGGATATTGAGCTCGCCCACCTGAGTGCGGTCGGTCACCTTCTGACGGATAGTACAGGTAAAGGTGGAACCCTCACCATAGACACTGTTTACCCGGATATTCCCGTCCATAAGTTCGATGAGCTGACTGACTATGGAAAGTCCCAGTCCGGTTCCCTCTATATGCCTGTTTTTCCCCTCATCTACCCGTTTGAACGCATCGAACAGATACGGCATATCCTCCTTTTTGATACCCATACCTGTATCCGAAACAGATATCACCAGCTCCACGGTATCATCATCGACGCTGCTGCTGTCCAGCCTCAGCTCCACGCGTCCCTCTTTGGTGTACTTCACGGCGTTGTTTAGAAGATTGATGATCACCTGTTTGATCCGGACCTCATCACCGTAGAGCACGGCAGGAACCTCGGGATCAATGCTCACCTCAAAGTCCAGCCCCTTATCGCGTGCGCGAAGCCACATCATATTCACTATCTCTGACAGCATATCCCCGATCCGGTAATCCACCGGCACTATATCCATACTGCCTGCTTCGATCTTGGAAAAATCAAGAATATCATTGATCAGGGAAAGCAGCATCTTACCGGAGCCCTGTATCCCGGACGCATCGCGGATGATCTCCTCTGTGGCCTCCTGATCACGAAGGATCAGCTCGTTGAGTCCCAGAATGGAATTGATGGGCGTGCGGATCTCGTGACTCATGTTCGAAAAGAAACGATTCTGTGAGCGGGTGAGATCCTCCGCACGCTTGGCCTCATTCCTCGCCCTTTTGTTTTCTTCGGCAAAGAGTTTTCCCTGGCTCCAGGCCATGATGTAGCACAGCATTCCAACCATGATAAGGGAGAGGA
Organism: Lachnospiraceae bacterium; assembly: GCA_024697225.1. Lineage (GTDB taxonomy): Bacteria > Bacillota > Clostridia > Lachnospirales > Lachnospiraceae > Butyrivibrio. Next base: position 47,309 of record JAILGA010000057.1, on the reverse strand, counting down.
AGATATCCACGTAATACATCTGCCGGGAATGAGTATACACAAACTCCGGGTGGTGATAGGCGATCACGAAGCATAATAGCGTCTGGAACGGGATCAGGATAAAGATCACGATCCTCCATTTCCCTTTCAGGACAAGCCCTGCATATATGAATGCAAAAATGATCCAGAGAAAACCGCCACCCTTCAGACCGCCCCCGAAGAAAAACAGGAGCGGAATGATCAGGATCACAAGGCAGAGCGTGATGATCCGAATCGCCACCTCAAGCCTGTTCAGATGCAGACATATCAATGTAAGCATCGGCACAAGTATCAGTACTGCAGCGAGAACGATGAGCTCCGGAAGGCTCTCCCCAGTGATCAGATCGCCGATGAACGCTATGCCCACCGTCACCTCAGATATAAATGTCAGTATAAGAAACACCCGTTCCGTCAAATCCCTTTCAGGATCCCTGACAGCGGCAAGGGCTGATCTTATCAGTTTGATCGGACTCATTTTGCTTCCCCTCCCCTGTCTGCTTCAGTTCCGGATAGTACCCTTTGTACAACTCTCTCAAAATCCGCCGTATTTATGGGCTTCGCGATAAAACCGTCAAATCCCTCCTGAATGAACATCTCTCTTGCTCCTGAGACCGCATTGGCGGTAAGTGCGATCACATTCTGCTTCCGTCCCATATCCGAAGCCTGGGCCTTGATCAGTTTCATTGCCTCGACGCCGTCCATCTCAGGCATCATGTGGTCCATGAATACCAGCTCATACTCGTTGTCACGGCATTTGCTGATGGCCTCTCTGCCGCTTCCCGCAGTGTCCACCTCCATCTCGTAATCCCTGAAGAGAGAGGACGCCACAACAAGATTCATGGGTTCATCATCCACAACCAGCGCCCTGCAGCCTTTGAACACCGGTCTTTCCGCATTATCACAGCCATCCGTATCCCCGGCATCTCTTCCCGCGTTCAGGATCTTTATTGCCGGATACGCGTACAGGGGCTTGGGCATCAGTACTACCCTGCTGTTTTCGGGCAGTCTGACATCCGGTCCGGCCGAAACGGCTACCACGATATCCTCCTTTGCCAGCTCCTCAAAATAGCCGCGGTTCTCCTCATACTCCTCCTGTCCCATAAAAACATGCGTTACAGGAAGTTTCTCCCTGAGACGTTCCACCTCATAAACCGTTTCCGCCGGATAAAGGGGGACCTTTATCCCGTATGCGAGATTCGCAGCCATACTACGGTAGAAATCACGCAGCCTGGGAACCTTGTACTTATCAGGTCTCACATGGAATAACACCACTCCGTCAAAGTCCTCGTCCAATACCAGACAGGGTTTGGGATCAATGACCTTTTGCGGCAAAGTCACACGAACCGTTGTTCCGACTCGCCTCTCGCTCTCGATCTTAACAAAACCTCCCATCTCGTGGGCAAAGCCATATACAATGAAAAGTCCGAGACCAATTCCCCCTGAACTCCGGTTTCTTTTCTTATTTGCCTGATACATTCCCTCAGTGATCTGCTTAATGGCCAGCTTATCCATTCCGATCCCTGTATCTGTCATCTCTATCATCAGATTGACACCGTAATCCGTCTTTTCTGTATACATCTTGACATATATACCGCCGGCCCTCGTGAACTTGACGGCGTTCTCCAGCAGATGTCTGAATATCTTGTGAAGTTTTCTGATATCTCCCCTCATCATCATTGGAACCGAGGGACTCAAGTCTACTACCAGTTCAAGCTTTTCGGCTGCATCATTCGTCCGGAAGCTCGTGACAACATCGTTGATCAGGGAAGTGCTCATGTAATTGTCTTCCTCAATTAACACCTTATGTCTCCTGCACTCAGTGTAATCCTGTATATCCTCGATCTGGTATGCAAGCCGTACACCGGCATTTCTGATGGAATCCGCCTCGCTTCCGACTCCTCTCTTTATCAGCAGATCGGACATACCGTTCACTACATTTACAGGCGTGCGCAACTCATGTGATATATTGGACAGAAAATCCTCCGTGCTGCTGTCGTTCAATGCGATGCGCTCATTCCTGATCCTGGTCTCCTCCTCGTCATCCAGATGATTGTTGATGGACTTGACAGAAAAAAAATAGATAAGCAGTACGATACATGTATGAAGCAGCAGTCTCGATACGGTGATCCTGTCATAGACGATCGGATTGCCTCCCGGCAGGTTGATCAGCTGAATAAACATAAGGACCAGAAATTCCAGCAGCAGTATGTGCATCATATACAGGGTATCGAGCATCGAATACGTTGCCATCGCAAGGACGATCACCAGCGCAATATCAAAAAGACTCGTCTTATGAACGCCGTGGTAAAAGATAATGAGACATTCTGCGACAAAGAGAAACACTTTCCGGATGCCATATTCGATCTGCCCCGATAACTGGATGCCCCACAAAAGTACCGTGCCGAAAAATATCACGGGAGGTACCCAGAATTCCCATCCCATAAAGACATTCTCCACGGCAAGTCCCAGAGAAGCCACGGTTATGACAAACATGACAAACTTCTCATTGTTCCTTAAGTTCATATTCTTCCTTTTCTGCATAGACCGCCGTGTATTGTATCCTGATCCTGTCACTGTTCTCTACGTCATGCCATCTTTTCAGTATCCTTTCCACCACTCTCCCGGTATCCTTCCTCGAGCGAAACGGCAGCACAAGGAAATACATGTTCTGCTGCCACTGCATTATGATATCGGTCTTTCTGAGTGTAGTTCTGAGAACATTGCCGAATCCCGCGACCATATCCGAGAAGATGATTCCGCTGTCATCCGAAGAAAGTGAGAACAGGATCCGCGCGGAAAGCCCCCCGTAGCGGGACAGCAGTCTGTCTGTATAGCGATAGATCCAGGAAAAAGCTTCCCGTCCCAGGATCATGGCTCCCGCTGCATTGTTGCGTTCGGAAAGTATCTGTGTAAGCCTCACTATCTCGCCGTCCAGATCCGCTTTTCCGTCCTCTGATGTAACATCCGGATCAAAAATCCTGTAATCGTGTTTGCCGTTGCGCTTTGCCTCATACAGAGCACTGTCCGCACGCTGGAAGAGGAACTGGTATTCTTTTGTCTGCTCATCGGTAAAAACTGCTCCGACGGATATCCCAAGCGGTATGCCATGCTCGCTGCCCATCAGTTTTTCCGCTTCCCCGGCCAGCTGGTCATTCAGCCTTCCCGTAAAAGTGGCAACCGCATCCTCCGTGTTCATATCCGCAAAGAAACCCAGGAATTCGTCCCCGCCTATCCTGCATATCACATCATCGGATCTGACATTCAGTCTTACGACGCTCGCAAAAGCGACCAGGATCCTGTCACCCATATCGTGTCCGTACAGGTCGTTCACCAGCTTGAAATTGTCGAGATCAAGGATCAAAAGTGCCCCGGAGACACTTCTGCACAGTTCCGCAATTCTCCCGATCCCGCTGGCCTTATTGAGGAACCCTGTGAGCTTGTCGAATGTGGCCTCCTCGGTGAGCGCCTCAATGGTTTTGCTGTTTTCGATCGTATTTTTTACACGGCTGATCAGGATTTCCTTGTCAAAGGGTTTATGTATGAAATCCGACGCCCCGGCCTTCAATCCTCTGCGTTCGATTTCGCTGTCATCCTCGCCCGTCAGGAATATGACAGGAATCTGGGCTCTCTCCGAGCGTTCCTCAAAAAGCCTGAGCGCACGATAAGTTTCAAAACCGTCCATCTCGGGCATCATGATATCAAGCAATACCAGATCGGGCGTATTCTTCTCAATGAAGGAAAGAAACTCCTTTCCCGATCTGATACAGCTGACACGCATATTCTGTTCATGCAGCAGATTTTTGGCGTTTGTAAGGCTCAACGGCTCATCATCCACCACCACAACCCAGTAACCCATTTATTCTCCATCCTCTCCTGCAGTCAAAAACCGGATGATCGCCAAAAACAGAATGATTTCACCCGCCTATGCCTTTCTTAATCTCGCGTTTGTCTTCATACATCTGCCGGTCTGCGCGGTCAAATATCTCCGTAACCGCAGTGTCATTATCCGGATCATATTCCGCCATACCCGCCGCAATAACAGGGCCGCTGCCGCTTTTGCAGTTGGCGCAGGAGCTTCTGCGGATCCTATCGATCAGCTCCTCTCTCGAATCATAGTCGGCGCCGCACAGATAAATCGCGAATTCATCGCCTCCTATACGGAATACAGGACTGTGAGCAAATACATCGCAAAGGACCTTTGCGGAAGACTTTATATACTCGTCTCCGGCCTTATGGCCTTCGGTGTCATTAATCCTCTTGAGATCGTTGAGATCAAATACCGCGATCGCAAAAGGCTGACAGTCCATGGAATTCTCCATATTCTCCTGTATTGACTGTTCAAACTCATTGTATGCGGTTTTGTTTCTCGTGCCGGTCAGTTCATCGCGCCTGGCCAGTTCCTTCTCGGTATTCAGCGCGAGCATGTGCTCCTGCTCTCTCTTGATCTCATCATCGATATTTTCAACGACGATGATAAGATGCTCTCCGTCGCTGGATTTTCTGACGGAAAACCTTGTATGCTGTATATGATTATTGATGATATGGCGGTATTGCACCGATACCTGTTTCCTGCTCTCAAGATTAGTCAGCAGATAATCCTTGTTCAGGGTTGAAAGAAGCCGTTCCCTGTCCCTCGGATGGATAATGATAGAAATATTCCTTTTCGCCTCCGCAAAGAAATCACTGCCGGTCTCATTGACATTGAGGCCGCCGTAGATATTGTGCGACGTATATCCCACATATTCTCCGGTTTTTGCGTTCACATAATAGATGACGTCGTAATTGGACGCCAGGCTCTCCGCTATCTGACTGAAAGTGATGCTCATCTTCTGTTTTTCCAGAAGAGCTGTCTCGGCTGTAATGGTGTCATGTATATCCTTGTCGCACAGCACAAAATGCTCCCCGTCTTTCGAAAGCATCACGACGAAGCGGAAATATCTCGCCTCCTCTCCGACCATTATCCTGTATTTGTACGAATACGATTTCTTTCCCGCAAGATTCTTCAGCATAGTCTCTTTGTAGTACATGCTCACCGCAAAAGCGCGGTCATCAGGATGCGCATATCTCGCAGCGTTCTCGCGGGTCTCTTTGTAAAAATCCTCGCCGATACTCGGAACATCCAGGGATCTGTATGTATCACTGGCGGTTATCTCGATATACTTTCCGGTTTCGATATTGATGTAATAGATCGCTTCATAATCCGAGGCAAGGCTTGCGGCGACCTGACTGTATCTCTCCTTTTCCTTCTGTGCCTTTTCGGTGATCCGCTCTTTTTCCTTCTTTACATTTTCTTCGACAAATACGTGTATCAGGCAGTTTGCGATAAAACATCCGATCGCGTAAAAAGGCGCAAAGGCGTCGAATACCTGCAAAAATATAAAAAGCGCCATCACGCCGCCCGATGCGCAGATAGTGAGATAATGGATCCTCTTTGTCCCCTCCGTTCTGATCGTCGCAAAGAAGGAATACACGGAGATCAGTATGAACAGTATTAACTGCAGTCCCAGCAGCATATAGCGCCCGGGATACGGCACATATATCACATCCTCATTGAACGCAAAGACAAACGGATAAAAGATATTTACGGCAAGAGCAGCGATAACAAAAGCGAAGATCCCCCATCCGGCTGCAATGAAGAGTCTGGCCTTTATCCCTCTCTTCCCCAGATATGCCGCGACAAATTTTGTCCACAAAAGGACGGATACAGCCATTATGGCAAAAAACAGCATCGTGTCGCAGTATGCCAGTACGCGTATCCTCGATTCCGCAAGAAATCCCCACAGCAGATCCGTGATATAAAATGCAAGAAGTGCATTCAGAAACTGCCGGTAACGAAAGCGCGATCCGCGCTGAAGGTCCTTTCCCCCGTTCTTGATTATCTCAAAGTTAAGTATCAGATGAAGTATTACGATCAGTATGCCAAAACTTGAATAGTACATATTCCGGTCATCCTCCTGTGCAATCAGAATTAATTTTATCAATTTTGTGCTTTTCAATCAAGAATCCGGTGCAAGAATCATCAGAACCCGGTGCATTTTACATCTATTTTTTCCGTCTGTAACAAGCCTTTTCGGCAAATTTCAGTGACATATGCGGGATCATGTGCTATAATGCTCAATTATTTTTTTATGGCAGGAACTGACATATGGATTTTGCAAATAAGTTTTACAAAGGAATATCACTCAGAGTAATAAACATCTGCCTCATCCTCATAACCGTCATAGTATCTGGGATCATGGTGTTTTTCACCTACCGTCTTACCGCCACATTCTTAAGACTTGCTGCTGCAACGGAGGAGCATATCAAGCTCGAAAAAGCAGCCCATGAACTTATGAATGCATCGGATTTTCTGACGGAAAGTGTCCAGCGATTCACGGTCAACGGAGACAGACGTTTTCTCGATGACTATATGCAGGAAGCATTTGAGGCAAACCGCCGCGAGGAAGCGATCGCCATGATGGATATAGATGAGCGGACCACAGCTGCGGTGAAACAGCTCCGGGAAGCCATGAGCCATTCCGTGGAACTGATGGACAGGGAATATTATGCCATGCGGCTTGTGATAGAGGCAAAAGGCTACACCGATTATCCGGAGATCCTGAAGGACTATCCGTTAATGGAAACCGATATAGATCTCCCCCCTGAAGACAAGATGCGCCTCGCGACGCAGATAGTGCTTGACGATGCCTACTATGACAAGAAAGACATGATCCGCAATTCCATGCGCGAGAGTCTCGATGAGATAGACAAGCTCACCCACAGTGCAGAAAGTGAGGAACTTTCCAGATTGTATAAGGAGCGGAATATTCTGTTTGCCGCCGTATTTGTCCAGGTATTCTCTATCGTATGCATGGTGCTTCTGACTTCCTTCCTCGGAGTCCACCCGGTTCTCAAAGCCGTGGACAGGATCAAGGCAGACAGCCCGATACCCGAGGTCGGCGCCAATGAATTCAGATATCTCGCCAAGGCATACAACAAGATGTATTCAACCTATAAAAGCAGCGTTGAGAGGCTCAATTTCAAAGCCTCTCACGATGAACTGACCGGCGCCTATAACAGGGCCGGATATGATCTTCTCCTATCCGGCATCGATCTGGACACTACCTATATGATGCTTTTTGACGTGGACAATTTCAAATCCATCAACGATACCTACGGTCACGAGACCGGTGACAATGTGCTGATCAGTCTTGTCCGCGAGATGAAGAAGGCGTTCCGCGACAATGATTACATATGCCGTGTGGGCGGCGATGAATTTGTTGTACTCATGGTCCACTCGGGCAAAATGGAGAAGAGACTGATCGAATCCAAGCTGGATCATATCAATCAAAACCTCGCAAATCCCGGGGACGGTCTTCCGCCAGTTTCCATAAGCGTGGGTATAGTCCACGGATCTCTTGCAACCGATGTCGCCAATCTGTTTGAAAAAACGGACAGAGCCATGTACGAATCAAAGAAGCAGGGCAAAAACACGTACACATTTTATACCGGAAAAACAGACAGCAAAAGCTGAGGCTCTCACCTCAGCTTTGCTTTTTGCACACTGCCTGATGGCTTACTTAAGCCATCGCTCTCATTTCAGCTTTGCATTTTCCTGTGCTTCTATGACTCTGTCACACCAGGCGTCAAATTCGAGATCTTCCTTCTGACACTCCTCAGGATGATCGAGTATATAGTTTAACGCATAGCGAACGCCCGTATCAAAGCGTACATTGGTGCGCATATCGGGAACCAGCCTCTTTAACTTTGAATTGTCAAAAACCACCGAGACAGCCTTATCTCCGAGCAGGGATCCCGTGAAATCATAGCCCATGGGATCGCCCATGGCGCACAGGTAATCAGACGCAATGTGAACGGCGTTCAGTTCCACGCCAAGCGCATCGGCTATCGTCTGAAAGATCTGATCCCAGGTGAGTGTCTCATCGGAAGTGATCTGGAAAGCCTCTCCTATCGCATGGCGGTTTCCCATGAGTCCCGTATAGCCCACCGCAAAATCCGCATTCCAGGTGAGTGTCCACAGGCTTGACCCGTCGCCGTGGATGATGACGGGCTTCTTTTCCATCATGCGCTTTATCACCTGCCAGGAGCCGTTTTTGCCGTGGACGCCCATAGGTATGCTCCGCTCGTCATAGGTGTGACTGGGCCGCACTATCGTGACCGGGAAGCCGTTCTCGCGGTACTCCTTCATCAGGTATTCCTCGCAGGCGATCTTGTCCCTTGAATACTGCCAGTAGGGATTTGCCAGGGTCGTACCCTCGGTGATCACATAATTTGCCGCGGGCTTGTTATAAGCGGACGCGGAACTGATGTAGATATACTGCTTTGTCTTCCCCGCAAAGAGCCTCACGTCGCGCTCCACCTGTGACACATGAAAACCGATGAACTCACATACACAGTCAAAGGAATAGTCAGCAAGCTGCTCCTGAACCGCTTTCTCGTCGTTTATATCAGCGACGATCCGGTGTACTCCCTCGGAAAGGACATCCGCCCGGTTTCCGCGGTTTAAGACCCAGACATCCCAGTCGGATCCGCCTGCAAGTCTCTTGACGATAGCTGTGCTGATAGTTCCTGTGCCGCCGATAAACAAAGCCTTCTTTTTCATCCCCGCTCCTCCGTGTGAAAGAATCATGTTAAGGAAACATACCTCTACATATTAGCACATTTATCATGCGAGTCATATGCTTTTGTGTTATTATTGTCAGGTAGGTACAGACATCATGGATCATATGTGAGGTAGAAAAAAATGACAGGACTAAAAAAATATGGCTCTATCGCCGAGGAGATCGTCAACTACATCATGGTCGCTGTAGGTGCCGTCATCGCCGCATTTTCGATCCAGGATTTCCTGGCTCCCAATCATATCTTTGACGGCGGCATAGTCGGCGTATCCATGATAACCGCACATTTTACAGGCTTCAAGCTCAGCATCGTGACCTGGATACTGAATGTCCCTTTCCTGTTCTTCGGCTTCAAAAAAAAGGGCGTCCGGTTTGTGATGCGCGCCGTCTTTGCCATGACGATCTTCGCCCTCGCGGTGGGCTTCTTCGAAAAGACCCCTGCGGTCACCGAGGACTATCTGCTGGCTGTGACCTTTGGAGGTCTGATCCTTGGTGTCGGCGTGGGTCTCGTCCTCAGATACGGCGGCTGCCTGGACGGCACTGAGATCATAGCCTCGGTCTTAAGCCCAAAAATACACCAGCCCATAGGGAGGCAGGTCCTGTGCTTCAACATATTCCTCTACATGCTGGTCGGCGTGCTTTACGGCTGGAACCGCGGGCTGTATTCGATCCTCACCTACATCCTTGTCTCCGTCGTCATGACCCGGGTCGAGGAGGGCTTTGATGCACAGCGGGCATGCCTGATCTTCACCCATGATGATGTAGGCGAGATAAAGGACCGCATCTATCAGTCCCTTGGCCGCACCTGTACGGAATGGGATACCGAGGGCTACATCGGCGGTGAGAACAAGGCGCTTTACGTGGTGGTAAGCCAGTACGAGGTGCGCCAGATCCGCGACATACTTGCTGACTTCAGCTGTTTTTCCACCATCTGCGGGATCGACGAGATCATAGGCAAAAATGTAAAATCAATTGTGTAAAAAATTGTTGACAACACGGATGAACCTGTGTTATTTTGCTTTAAACCGTTGATGAAGAGTGAGTAAGCAATCCCTCCTTATCATGAGAGAGTTGCGGATGGTGAGATCGCAGCGATAAGTGTTTTGCCGAATGGACTTCAGAGGGCGACCGGAAATGCGGTCACGCAAAGTATGGGAGACGGAGCGAGGATCTCCGTGATCAAAATCCAGCATATGTTGGTATGCGCTAAGAGGGTGTGAACAACACCAAGCCGGGTGGCACCGCAGGTCATGATACCTGTCCCAGCAGCAACTGTTGTCGGGACAGGTTTTTTTGTGTCCCGGAATCAAATTCGGAGCGAAGCGCTTCGAGAAGGAGGTAAAAAATGAGTGCTGACAAAATCCCCTACAAGATCTATCTGAGCGAGGACGAGGTGCCTAAGGCATGGTACAATCTGAGAGCGGACATGAAGAACAAGCCCGCCCCGCTTCTCAATCCCGGCACAGGAAAGCCGCTGACAGCCGAGGAGCTCTCCCCCATCTTCTGTGAGGAACTTGTCGCCCAGGAACTGGATGAGACAACGCCTTTCATCGAGATCCCAGAGGATATCCGCAATTTCTACAGGATGTACAGGCCCGCACCCCTCGTAAGAGCCTACTGCCTTGAGGAAAAGCTCCAGACACCGGCTAAGATCTACTACAAATTCGAAGGCAACAACACCAGCGGATCGCACAAGCTAAACTCCGCCATTGCCCAGGCCTATTATGCCAAAAAGCAGGGTCTCAAGGGCGTGACGACCGAGACCGGTGCCGGCCAGTGGGGCACTGCTCTTTCCATGGCCTGCTCCTATTTCGATCTGGACTGCAAGGTCTACATGGTCAAGGTCTCCTATGAGCAGAAGCCCTTCAGACGTGAGGTCATGAGAACCTACGGCGCTTCCGTGGTACCTTCTCCCTCAGAGACCACAGAGGTCGGAAAGAAGATCCTCGCGGAGCACCCCGGAACCACAGGAAGTCTCGGCTGCGCCATTTCAGAGGCCGTAGAAGTCGCCACCAAAAATCCCGGCTACAGATATGTGCTGGGAAGCGTGCTCAACCAGGTGCTGCTCCATCAGTCGGTCATAGGTCTTGAGACCAAGACAGCTCTCGACAAATACGGCATCAAGCCCGACATCATCATAGGCTGCGCAGGCGGCGGTTCCAACCTCGGCGGTCTTATCGCTCCTTTCATGGGCGAGAAGCTCCGCGGCGAGGCCGATTACCGCATCATAGCAGTTGAACCCGCATCATGCCCCAGCTTCACCAGAGGTACCTTTGCATATGACTTCTGCGATACCGGCATGATCTGCCCTCTTGCAAAGATGTACACCCTGGGCTCAAGCTTCATTCCCTCGGCCAATCACGCGGGCGGTCTCAGATTCCACGGCATGAGCACCACACTTTCACAGCTTTATCACGACGGCTTCATGGAAGCGACCAGCGTCGAGCAGACGAGCGTCTTTGAGGCTGCGGAACAGTTTGCAAGGATCGAGGGCATCCTCCCTGCACCCGAGAGCTCTCACGCCATCAGAGTCGCCATCGACGAGGCGCTCAAGTGCAAGGAGACCGGCGAGGAAAAGACTATAGTCTTTGGTCTCACAGGGACGGGCTACTTCGATCTCGTTGCATATCAGAAATACAATGACGGCGAGATGGATGACGTCATCCCCACTGACGAGGATATCGCAGCATCCGTGGCAAAGCTGCCCAGGGTGAACGCATAAGCACTATCAGTAAAACGGGCTGTCGCGATCGCGGCAGCCCGTTTTTTCTCAATCTCTTTTATACTCGTCTTTTTTCATCTTCATCTCATACATTCGCTCATCGGATATCTTCATCAGATTGTCGAGATCGTCCTGAGAATCCCTCATGTCGACTACCAGCGGGCCGTAACTCATGGCGACTCTGTAGCGCTCGTCCTTCAGATCATCGTTATACTCCTTCATGGCCTTTTCAGCGCGTTCAGCAAATTCCGCCTCCTCGTTGCTGCCCTGATCCCTGAGTCCCATCACAAGGAATTCATCACCGCCCTGCCTGAAGGTGTAGTCCCCTTCCAGCGCACATTTTTTCAGTATGTCGGCAATACCCTTCAGTGCGGCATCACCCTCCTCGTGGCCGAAATTATCATTTATATACTTGAGTCCGTTCATATCCGCCACGCAGACGAACAGGCACTTCCCCTGCTCCCTTGCCTCCGTGTACAGCTGCCTGCCGTAATATTTGAGCCCGTTCCTGTTGTACAGTCCCGTAACGGCATCATTAAAGAGTTCTTTTCTGAGAAGGTCCTTCTCCTTTTCAAGCTTCTGATATGCCCTCTCCCTGCGCCATATCTGTGTCTTATTGCGGTCGCTGTAGTCCATTTCCTGTCTGACCACATCCTGAAGCAGCATCTGCAGCGCCTTGAGGCCCTGCATAATCTGCTCCGTGTCCTCTCTGACGCGCAGCATCTTTATGACATAGAGATAGAAGCGGTCCTGATGATCCACAAAACTCACGGACGAGCGGACATTTTTGGCAAAAAACACATTAATCTCCGTGCTGAGTCTCGCGACGGTGCGCTCGAGATCAAGCAGCTCAGTGCCGTTTCTCTCCTCATTTCCCGTGATATCAAGATAGAGATCGTCAGTAAGATAAGCCTGAGGATCGGCGGGCAGTTCCTCGGCCATCCGCTCGGCAAAGCTCAGCATCGTATACTGCTCATTGATCGCCAGCATATAAAGAATAAAATAATCCTTCATATACCGCCTGGGCATTTCTTTTGCAAAGAAGCCTTCCGCGGAATGCTTATGCCAGGCGAAATAGCTCACGCCCTCCTTGGAGGCATACCATCTGACATTGCCGAAGGGGCTCATGATCTGGGACTCAAAATCATCCGGGATCCTGTAATTCTTGTTATATCCCTTTGTCCTGTAGTACATGGTGTCGATGATGCGCTGCCTCGTGACCGCCTCCTCGTCAAATGCGGCATACTGATACAAAAGCGCCTTATCCGGCACGGATTCGGGTCTGTCATCTTCTTTCTTCTTAAGTATGTTCTTTCTTCTGTCAAAGAACACGGCTCCCGGGCAGGCACCTGTCACGATCTCGGCCACCCAGTCGCCCGTGGAATACGGTCTCTCATCGTCCTTGCGGAAGAACCTCTTAAGATTCTCACGGTGATTCAATTCCTTAAAGCGGGACGTAAACAGTATCTCGTCCTCGATCGACACATCATTGCCGTCCTCTGCCGTAAGCTCGCCGATATCGTACCAGAAGAAGCCCACGCCTGTAACAAACAGCATCAGTCCGGCATTGGTTATATCAAAATCAAAGACCCTGTTATCGGACTTCTCTCCGCCGAAATACCTGAGTCTCTGTACTAAATTGGTACTGTCATCGCCGTCGCCGTCCTCTATCAGATATCTGAAGGAAGCACCTATATTGCCGGGCAGAAACCGTCCCCTGTCATCAAAACTGTTCAGCACATAACTGAACAGATCCTGCTCACCTTCAACCACGGAATCCTCGACCCACCTGCCGTGGTATCTGTCGGTCTTTCTGTCGAGGAACATGATATAGTCCCTTTTTGACCTCTCGGCGTCTCCGAACCTGAATGGTATGATATGTCTGCTCCTCTGCGCTAAAAGTTCGTTCATTTCTTCTTCCTTTTAATATGATAGTTTTCGCAACATCAGTATTATAGGACACCCGCCCGCAAAATGCAATTTATACGGTTGCATGCACAGTATATCGGATGTATCATGATTGCGATCCGTTTTGATACTTATGGATCTTAATACAGACAGAAAGCATTCGGTTTTGGCTTTGTTGCCGCCCGGACAAGACAGATAAGGATAGCGGACACAGATCTATGCTGTACATAATGAGACACGGAAAAACAGACTGGAATGCGCTCCATAAGCTGCAGGGGCGCACGGATATCCCTTTAAACGACGAGGGCCGGAAGATGGCGCGCGAGGCTGCCGTCGCCTGCAGGGATATCCATTTTGACATATGCTACTGCTCTCCCCTCATACGGGCAAAAGAGACCGCCGAGATCCTGCTGAAGGACCGCGGTATACCTGTCATTCCGGATGACAGACTGATGGAGATGGGTTTTGGAAGCTACGAAGGATGCGAAAACAGCTTCAGCATACCCGATCTCAATGTAAACGTGCTGTTCTTTCATCCGGAGAAATATGTCGCAGACAACGGCGCAGAGAGTCTTGACGAACTGTATTCCCGCACCGGGGCGTTTCTCGACGAGCTGGTATATCCGCAGCTTAAAGAAAACAAAGACATCCTTATCGTAGGCCACGGCGCAGCCAACTCCTGCATCGTCTGCCAGGTCCGCGAGATCCCGGTCGAACAATACTGGAGCGCCGGAATAGAAAACTGCAAGCTCATGAAACTCATATAAATACCTTCTGTACAGGGACGCCCGGCATTTTGCGGTTGCCCCGGTCTTCTTCCGATGGTATCATAATAATATCTCAAAAAACAGCCAGCAAAAAGGGGGACAGTGCCATGAAGTATCGCGAATTCGGAAAACTGGGGATCAAAGGTTCAGCATTCGGTCTGGGCTGCATGAGGTTCAACGGACCTGCATCTGGCGACAGCATCATTGATGAGGGCAAGGCGGTATCGCTCATACGCAGAGCCATCGACGGCGGCGTCACCTATATCGACACAGCTTATGTCTATCTTGACAAGACTTCTGAAATAGTCCTCGGCAAAGCTTTAAAGGACGGATACAGAGAGCGCGTGACCGTCGCCACCAAGATGCCTATGGAAGCGGTTCACGACCGCGCATCCATGCAGTCGCTTCTTGACGAGGAACTTAAGAAACTGCAGACAGATCATCTGGATTTCTATCTGATGCACGGTATCAACAAGGAAAAATGGGAGTACTTCAAAAAGATCGGCGCCCCAGAATTTTTTGATGACATGAAAAAAGAGGGAAAGATCCGGTTCAAGTGCTTCTCCTTCCACGGAAGCTATGAGGATTTTGAATATATCATCAAGGACAGCGACTGGGATATGGTTCAGATCCAGTACAACTTCATGGACGTGAATAACCAGGCAGGCACCAGGGGGCTTGAACTTGCGGGATCGCTGAACATCCCTGTCGTGATAATGGAAGGGCTCCTGGGTGGCCGGCTCGCAAAGGCTCCCGACAATGTGCAGGCACTTTATGACAACTTCCCGGTGAAGCGTTCCGCCGTGGAATGGGCCTTCAGATGGCTCTGCGACCGCCCCGAGATAGCGACCGTATTATCGGGCTGCAACGAGGCAGAACAGATAGACGACAATCTGCGCATCTTTGACACGGTGGAACCCGGAATAATGACGCCCGAGGAACACAAGCTGATGGAATATGTGCGCGAGGCCTATATCTCAAGGACAAAAATGGGTTGCACCGGCTGCCGCTATTGCATGCCCTGCCCGAACGGTGTCAATATCCCGGGTATCTTCTCGGCCTGGAACGACGCCTCTTTATACGGTATCGATCCAAAAAACGACTGGGGCTTCAAAATGCTCTTAAAGAACGGCGCCACCGCCGACAAATGCGTGGGCTGCGGCGCCTGCGAGGCCGCCTGCCCTCAGCACCTTTCCATCATCGAAGGACTGAAGAAGGCCTGGGAAGAAATAGCCTGAAACTCGACAATAATTAAGAAATCCTTTCATATCATTCGTTTGACAAGTATACAAAGGAGTGCTATTATCCTTCGGAAATTAAACGGATGAAAGGAGAAAAACTATGAAAAAGACATTTATCAGACAATTTACGGCGGGTATTGCCTGCGTTTCAGTGATTGCGGCCCTTTCTGCCTGCGGAAGCACTGCAGCAGACACAGTGGCAGAGACGACCGTGGATGCCCAGGAGACCGCGAATGCGGTTCAGGAAGCTGCCGACGCTGTCGCAGACGCAGCAGACGAAGAAAACATGATGAGTTTTGAGGATGAGGTCAAGGCAGTTCAGGATACTCTGACCTTCATGGGCGCCCTCAAGACAAAGGATGACGCGGATAAAAAGGTAGACATTGCCATTTTCAGAAATGACGACGGTGATGTTATCTACATCTACAGTGAAAACGGTGAGGTCGTCGATTACGGAATGTATACCACCGAGGATGCAAAAACGGATGACGGCAGAGATTATTCCAAGATCATCGGAGGCATGGACACCTACGGATACTATTTCAATGAGGATCTTGCATCCGGTATCATCGTTGACAAGGACGGAAATGTCTACGATGCCGTCGAGCTGACGGAAGATGATGCAAGAGCCTTTGTCACAAAGACACTGGGCGGCTGATATTATGACAAACAAAGAGCTGAAAAATATCTATTTCGGGGCCTACAGTTTCGAGGAAACAGAAGACGGCTATCTTCAGGCGTTTCAGTACTCGAAACCGCAGATGGAGTATTTTAAGGGAGCCTTTGACTTCTGGTACGAGAGATGCTCGGCCACCACTGCCAAGACCATCGAATTCCTGACGGAAGCCACTAAGATTTCCTTTGGCTACAGGATCATCTGGAAAGGTTCCGAGGATTCCTTCGAGCTCATGGTGGACGGACTGATCTCAGAGATCGTCTATGTCAAAGACGTTGCGGATGAAGGGACAATAGAATGGTCGCTGCCCGAAGGCAGAAAGAGTGTTGTGATCTATCTGCCCGCCGACGCGACCGTCCTGCTTAAGAACTTCGCGATAAACGCCGGGGCCGAAAGGCCGGAAAAAACCTGCAAAGTGCTCTGGCTCGGCGACTCGATCACACAGGGCTATGGCCCTCTCCGCTCCGCCGAGACCTATGTGAGCATTGCGAACAGGCTTCTCGGATACGATATTATCAATCAGGGCATCGGCGGCTATGTCTACGATAAAAAATCACTGATGCCCATGGAAGGCTATCACCCCGACAAGATCATAGTGGCTCTCGGTACCAATCAGTACGGAACGGAGTCCATGAAGGACGTCGAAGAATACTATGAGACGCTCATGAGCATATACGGAAACGATATCCCGGTTCTATGCATCTCGCCCATCTGGCGCGGCGATCATCCCGAAGAAGCGGCGATACTGGAGCGTTTCTGCGAAAATGTCAAAAGGATCGCGGGCAGCTATTCGAATGTAAAGGTGATCGACGGTTTCAGGCTGGTCCCGCATCTGTCCGAGTATTTCCTTGACAACCTGCATCCCAACTGCCTCGGCACCGAGACCTACGGAAGAAATCTTGTACTCGAGATGCAAAGGATCAGTTTTTAGAACATCATTGAAAGGAGACAATATGGCAGAAAACGAAAAAGAAGAATATATCGAGGTTGACGGTCATAAGATCAAGAAGACCACACCATCGGAAGAGCCAGTCAAACAGCAGCCGACCGGCGCGCCGGGTCTTGAGCCTGCAAACAGTTCTTCAAATATCAAACTTGTGATAGGTGTCGTCTCCGGAAAAGGCGGCGTTGGGAAGAGCCTCGTGACGTCACTTACAGCTTCACTCCTCCAGAAATCCGGCATAAAGACAGCCATTCTTGATGCCGATGTGACAGGTCCCTCAATCCCCAAAATGTTCGGACTAAAAAGAAGCGGCGGCGTTGCTGAGGACAACGGCGAAGAGATGCTTCCCGGCGTGACGGAGAGCGGCATCAAGATCATGTCACTGAACCTTCTCATGCCCGGCGAAACAGATCCCGTGATCTGGCGCGGTCCCGTGATCGCAGGCGTCGTAAAGCAGTTCTGGACGGATGTGCAATGGGGCGATGTGGATGTCATGCTCGTCGATATGCCGCCCGGCACCGGCGATGTGCCGCTCACGGTATTTCAGTCACTGCCCGTTGACAGCATTGTTGTCGTCACAACCCCGCAGGAGCTTGTCTCCATGATTGTCGAAAAGGCGCTCAACATGGCGGCCATGATGAACATAGACGTCTGCGGCGTGGTGGAGAACATGAGTTACATCATGTGCCCTCACTGCGGCAAGCCAATATATCCCTTCGGAGAAAAGGAAAATGATGCAGGTGCCATCAGGCGCGGCATCGATGTGGTAGGAAAGCTGCCACTCGATCCATCCATCAGTGCTCTCGCGGACAAAGGCGAAATAGAAGGCTATGAAACTCAGGATCTTGAACTGCTTGTTTCCGCAATAAATGATATGCTGGACAGGAAGTAAAAAACAGTTTTTACGCACATTCAAAAGTGCCGCGATCAACCCGATCGCGGCACTTTTTCTGTTCTCTGATCAGCCTTAAGGATGCTGGTTTTATACATCCAGTATTTCTGCAGCCTCCTTCATCAGCTCGATGATCGGCAGATGCTGAGGGCACACGCCCTCACACTGACCGCAGCCTATGCAGTCCGAAGCCTTTCCGCCTCTCGAAGCGACTCCCCTGTAGAAATTCTTTGATCTCCAGTCATCGGGATAGCGCCTGAGCGTATTGATGGTCCTGAACACATCCGGGATGCTTATCCTCATCGGGCATCCGTCACAGCAGTATCTGCAGGCGGTACAGCCTATCTGGGGTATGCTCAGTATGTCTTCCGTGACCTCGTTTACTATTGCAAATTCTTCGCCCGAGAGAGGCTCAAAATTGCTGAAAGTGGAAATATTGTCTCTCATCTGCTCCTCGTTGGACATTCCGGAAAGAATAGTCATAACCCCCGGAAGCGAGCCCACAAAGCGCAAAGCCCAGGACGCCACCGACTTTTCGGGCCTTTTAGCCTTAAACTTGGCCTCGACCTCGGGAGCCATACTGGCGAGCATGCCGCCTCTGACGGGCTCCATGACTATGATCGGGATATTTCTGTCATGCAGGATCTCATATAGCCTCTGCGAGCGGACCACGGGGTTTGTCCTGTCAAGATAATTGAGCTGGATCTGGACAAATTCGATCTCGGGATGCTTGTCCAGTACCTGCTCCAGAAGCTCCGGGCTTCCGTGGAATGAGAAGCCGAAGTGCTTTATCTTTCCTTCATCTCTCTTCTGTACGCCCCATTTGAAGCAGTCATAACGCTCATAGGTATCGTAATTATTTCCGTCTTCAAGCGAATGGAGAAGATAGAAATCAAAATAATCAACCCCTGCTCTTTCCAGCTGTTCGTTGAATATCCTGTCTATATCCTCTTCCTTTCTGATCTCCCATGCGGGAAGCTTGGTCGCAAGCATAAAGCTTTCCCTTGGATGGCGCTTTACGAGCGCCTCACGTGCTGCCACTTCAGACTTACCGCCGTGATAGACGTAAGCTGTATCGAAGTAGTTCATTCCGGCCTCCAGATAACTGTCGACCATGCGGCTCACTTGATCGATGTCTATCACTCCGTTCTGCTCCGGAAGACGCATCAGGCCAAAGCCCAGTTTCGGCATAGTGCTCAGATCAATGCTCATGTTTTTTCCCTCCTATAAACAACGCCCTGTATTCACCCGGTGCCATGCCTTTTTCATCATGAAACACCCTGTTAAAGCTTGGTATGCTCTGGAACCCTGAGAGCATCGCAACCTCCGTGAGTGTCATATCGTTCTGGGTCAGAAGCTCAGTCGCTTTCTCAAGCCTTATGGTATTAAGCCATTTACTGTAATTCAGGCCTGTGACATTTTTGAATATCCTGGAAAAATAATCCTTGCTGATCCCCGCCATCTCGGCCATGGCTGACTGAGAGAGATCATCGGCGGTCAGATTGTTTTTGATATAATCCGTGACCATTATCATCCTTCGCATAACATCATCCGTGTAGCCCGTGCGTCCGCCTGCCGCCAGTTCCGGCGAAAACTCATCCCTGTGCTCGTCAAGAGTCAGCATAAACTCCATGAGGAGCATGCAGCACCTGAGTTCTCTGTCGGATCTGTCCGCGAAAAAAACGTCCTTCATCTTGTAGGCTATCCTTGCGAGATGCGCGGCCAGCTGCGGATGCGCGTTTATGCATATCACATGCAGGTTTCTGTAGAAATGCATTATCCTCTGCAGATCGAAAAGCGAATTCATGAACGCGTTGCTGAACTGTATCACAAGCGCCTCGGTCCTGTCCGCATCTATGATCGCATGAACCTCCATCGGCCATATGAGCACGAAATCGCCCGGCACGAGATCATAGGTCTTCTGATTGACCATGAACACGTTGGTATCTCCGGGTCCGACGTAGAGTATTTCACCGTACGAATGCCAGTGGCTCTGGTAACTCCGCTCCTTATATCCCGTAGACAGATTAAAAGCACTGATATTGTCAAAGTCATAGATCTCGTATTGGCTGTAATCCATATAAACGGTCCTTTCTCATATTATCCCTGCGGCCGCGCTGCTCTGTATGCTGTTCATGCGTGCATATCGTCCTCCCAGCGCCACCAGCTCGTCATGTGTGCCCTCTTCGGTCACGCGGCCGTCCTCTATGACCAGGATCTTATCGGCGCCGCGTATGGTCGAGAGTCTGTGCGCAATGGCGATGATCGTATGTTCGCCGGCTATGTTTCCTATCGCTTTCTGGATCTGCTGCTCAGTTTCCACGTCCACGGATGCAGTCGCTTCATCAAGTATGATGATGGGCGAGCGTCTGAGTATCGCTCTTGCTATTGCGACGCGCTGCTTCTGTCCGCCCGAAAGACGAAGTCCCCTCTCCCCAACAAGTGTATCATATCCGTCGGGCATTGCCATAATGCTTTCATGAATATTCGCCGCTTTTGCAGCCGCCACGATCTCTTCAAGTGAAGCATCGGGAGCGGCATAGCCTATGTTTTCTCCTATAGTGCCGTTGAATAAAAATGTATCCTGAAGCACCGGGGATATATTGCGCCTCAGACTTTCGAGCGTCACATCCGAAACATCATGACCGTCGACACAGATGCGGCCGGAATCCGGTTCATAAAACCTTGAAATGAGCTGCGTCAGCGTGGTCTTCCCCACACCGGTAGGTCCCACGAGCGCCAGCATCTTACCGGGTTCACAATGAAATGAAACATCCTGCAGCACCGGTATGTCATCCCCGTATGAGAAGCTCACATTTTCAAACATGATGTCGCCCTTAACGTCCTTCATTGTGACGGCATCCGACTTATCAGTGATCTCGCAGGGAGTATCCAGTATCGCAAGGACACGCTCGGCACCGGCCATTGACTGCTGCATGCTCTCAAGAAGGTTTGCCATTCCCGTTACAGGTCCGTAAAAGAGACTCAGGTACAGCAGAAACGCGACGATATCCTCTACATGAAGTCCCTCGGAATAAGCCAGATAACCGCCGAAACCGACCACAAGTATCGTCCCTATCGACGATATGAATTCCACGGACGGATGAAAGATCGCGCTGAGTTTTAATGCCTGCAGCATCGCCCTGATATGCTCAAAATTCTTCTCATTTACCTTTTCCGACTCATACTCCTCCCTGCCGAAGGACTGTATCTCCTGTATCCCCGAGAGATTGTCCTGCAGCTTTCCGTTTAATTCACCCATTTTCTTCTGGGAAATGCGGAAAAACGGGCGTACCTTGCGTGAAAAGATGACGCCTGACAGCATGATCAGAGGTATCGGAGCACAGGTGATCAGAGCAAGCTTGAGATTCATGACAAGAAGCACGATCAAAACCCCGCAGAAGGTGACAAGATTTGTTATAGTATCCGGGATTATATGTGCGTACAGAAGCTCAAAATCCCTCGTGTCGTTTACCACCCGGCTCATCAGATCGCCGGTCTGCTTGTCGTGGAAAAAGCCAAGATGCATGCGCTCGAGTTTGTCATAAACCCTGGTTCGCATATCGCCCACAAGATACCACGCGGCTTTGTGCGCAAGATAATTGCTGAGAAATCTGAAGAGTATACGAGAGAGATAAAGACCCACAAGAGCCGCCGTGAGAAAGCCGATCCTTCTGAGCCCCTCCCTGTCGACGCCGCGCTCCACAATGCCCGTCATCGACGCAAGAACTTTGGGCGCAGTCAGATTAACAGCTGTCAGTAACAGCGTGGAAAGTATCGCTATGACATAAAGTGTCCTGTACCTTATAGCCTCTCTGCTGAGGCGCCAGAGCATCTTCATCCGCCTACCGCCATTTGTTTCAGTATCTAACTTAATTATATACTATCATCTACAGCGGAATATCCTCTTCTTATAAACTGAATCTGTATATATCATTTTTTGTCATAAGAATACCGTATCGGAGATCGTTTTTTGTCATATGCAAGACTGCCCGTGAATTTTGTGATTTACTTGCCGGAGTGATGATAGGTGAACCAGTACTTTGCAAATATCCTCTTTGTACTCAGATAAGGTCCCGACTTCCAGAACCGTGAATCATCCGAATTGCCGCGGTTGTCTCCCAGAACAAACACACATCCCTCCGGTACGATATACACCTCACTGTCTCCGCCGCCGGGAAGGACGGTGCTCACATTTTCAGAGAGATAGGCTTCATCCGGTTCTTCTCCGTTCAGATAGACCTTTCCGCCTTTTATCTCTATCTTGTCGCCGGGGATCCCTATCACGCGCTTGCATGCGGCATCAAGTTCACCCCATCTGGGGATCTTGTCACCGTCATTTTTCGTGAACATGACTATGTCTCCGCGCTCAGGCTTATAGCCGGATTTTCTCAGAAAGGCCGCCTTATCGCCGGCCATCAATGTCGGCTCCATTGATACTGCCTCTATCGTGGCACAAAAGCCGACAAAAGCCTGTATGATCACAACGATCAGTACTATGACCGCAGCATATACGACCCATCCCGCCGCTTTTTTCGCAATGATCTTTCCTTTTTTGCCTTTTGTGCCTTTAGTCTCATTGTCTTTATTCAGGTTTTCGTTTTCTGTCTTCTTCTTTTTCATCATGTCCTCCGATAATCTGATCCGATCGGTTTCAATCGACCATACGTATTATACTAAAAATCCGCGCGGATTTCACATTCAATTATACGATCTGTATTGTTTACACACCCGTCCCCGTTCTGATAAAATGGAAACACTATCTTTCACTGACAAAGGAGGATCCCCTATGTATGAAGCAAGCTTTGAGTCACTGAAGACCCATGAATGCCCGGACTGGTTCAGGGATGTGAAATTCGGCATCTGGAGCCACTGGGGGCCGCAGTCTGTGCCCATGTGCGGCGACTGGTACGCGAGAAACATGTACATCCAGGGCACTGAGCAGTATGAGTATCACCTGCGGACTTATGGTCATCCCTCCAAATTCGGCTACAAGGACATCTGCGCACTGTGGAAAGCGGAAAACTTTGACCCCGACGCCCTGATGGACAAGTATTATAAAGCAGGCGCCAGATTTTTCGTCGCGCAGGCGACGCACCATGATCACTTCTTTAATTACGCCTCCAAACTCAACCGCTTCAACAGTGTTGATGTAGGTCCCCACAAAGATATATGCGGACTGTGGAAAAAGGCTGCCTCAAAATACTCTCTTCCCTTCGGTCTCACGGAACACCTCGGTGCGTCTTTTGCCTGGTGGCGCTCCAACAAGGGAGCGGACACCTACGGTCCCTACAAGGGAGTTCCCTATGACG
The DNA here is from genome assembly GCA_024697225.1 of Lachnospiraceae bacterium. Taxonomy (GTDB): domain Bacteria; phylum Bacillota; class Clostridia; order Lachnospirales; family Lachnospiraceae; genus Butyrivibrio. Next base: position 24,212 of record JAILGA010000057.1, on the reverse strand, counting down.
GAAACGACCCCGAATACAGAGATTTCTACCACGACAATTACGAGCACGTGGCAAAGGAAGGTGAGGAAGATAAATGGGTCTGGCTCACAAAAAATGAAGCCTTCCACGAATACTGGCTCAAGGTCATGCACGAGATAATTGACCTCTATCAGCCTGACATGCTCTATTCCGACAGTTCACTGCCCTTCGAGGAAAATGACATTCCCGACGACAATAGCCTCTACCGCTACGGTCTCGATGCGGTCGCGTATCTCTACAACACCTCGGAGAATCTGCACGGAAAGAACCGCGCCGTCTACACACAGAAAAACCGCGATGAAAAGATCTACACCGTCGGAACTCTCGATATAGAAAGAAGCCAGCTTCCCGATATCTCGCCCATACCATGGCAGTCGGAGACCTGCATCGGCGGCTGGTTCTATGATAAGAAGGCGCATTACAAGACACCGCGTCATATCGTGGATATACTGATCGATTCCGTCTCCAAGAACGGCACCATGCTCCTCAACATTCTCCAGCGTCCGGACGGCACCATAGATGAGCAGGCGGATTTCATACTGAAGGAACTTGCGGACTGGTTTGCGGTAAACGGCGAAGCCATCTACGGCACAAGACCTTTCAGAGTTTCCGGAGAAGGCCACTCCAGCGTCATAATAGAGGGCTTCCGCGAGGATCAGGTCAACTGGCAGGATGATGACTTCCGCTTCGTTCAGAAGGACGGCAATGTATATGCCTTCATCATGAGGACAGAGCACTGCCCCACTGCTGTAATAACCTCGTTCAAACCGGAAGAAGAAGTGAGATCGGTGGAATATCTGGGCTGCGGTCCCGTGAGTTTTGCACAGCACTCGGGGGTACTGGTCGTCGATCTTCCGGAAGGACGTGATACGCGTATGCCCGGTGTACTGAAGATAGGGATGTAGAAACTGTCATACTTCACCCGTCTGAAACATGCGCCGTCTGGCGCACCATAAAAAAGAAGCTGCCCTGTGACAAGGCAGCTTCTTTTTATTTAAACTATGAATCTGTTACTCCTAATCACTTCTCGCTGTTCTTCTTGTTCGCAAGGATGTCAAATGCAACTGCGGCAAGGAGGACAACTCCCTTGACGACCTTCTGGAAGTTCGCTTCCACACCGGTCAGGGACATGCCCAGATTGATGACACCGATCAGCGTAGCGCCTATGACCATTCCAAGCACATTACCGGATCCGCCGTAAGCAGACACACCGCCGACAACGCAGGCTGCGATGGCGTCCATCTCATAGTTCGTACCGGCTGTTGAGTTGGCTGCCTGGAATCTTGCAACAACAACATATGATGTTATGACTGTCAGAACAGCCATGTTCAGATATGCCGCGAACATGATCTTTTTCGTATCGATACCGGAAAGTCTCGTCGTCTCTTTGTTTCCTCCGATCGTATAGAAGTATCTGCCAAGTACGGTCTTCGATGTGACGAAGCTGTATATCAGGACGATGACCGCCACCCAAATGAGTGCTGTAGGGATACCGCCCGACATGCCCAGTTTATATGCAAAGAGCATAACAGCAGCGACTGACAAAACCGATTTGACGATCACGCTGACCATTGAATCAGCCTCATAGCCCTTCTTAACCTTGCCGGCACGTGCCGAGAAATTGACAAATACCACGATCACGCTGATGATAATGCCGCATATCAGACAGGGCATGTTCATCCTTCCGATAGGTGTCGCGAAGAGCTTTCCTGAAAACAGGTTCAGGAATGTCTCCGGGAAAGGTGAAATACTGCCGGTGGCAGAATTGCTCGAAAGCAGTTTCGTTCCCAGACCGCGGAAGGCAAGGTAACCTGCCAGTGTTGCGATCCACGGCGGAACATCGACATAAGCGATGAGATATCCAAGGATGCAGCCGTAAGCCACGCCGATAAGGAGCATCAGCAGTACGGATACTATGGGATTCAGGCCGAGGATGACCATCAGTATACCGCCTACAGCGCCCATGAAGCACACGAAGGAACCGCAGGACAGATCGATGTTACCGCCGGTCAGCATACATACCAGCATACCTGTCGCCAGGATGTACACATAGGCATTCTGCGTTATCAATGCATTGAAATTGAGCGGCTGGAACATCTGACCGCCTGTTCTGACAGTAAAGAAAATATAGACCAGAACCAGGACGATCAACATCGCATTTTTCTTTAATAGATCTCCATATTTTTTCATGTCTGATCCTTCTCCTTTACTTTTTCTTCTTGTTGGACATGACGTCAAAGATGATGGCCACCAGCAGGACCAGACCTTTGACCGCCTTCTGATAGTTAGCGTCTATACCCATGATGCTCATCCCCTGGTTTATGATACCCATCAGCACCGCACCGATGATAACACCGAAGACACCGCCCTCACCGCCGTATGCGGAGGCACCGCCGATGAAGCAGGCTGCAATGGCATCCATTTCATAACCGTTACCGAATGTAGGCTGTGCCTGCGTTGCTCTTGCCACTGTCAGGATACCGCCGAGTCCGGCCATAAGTCCCATGTTCAGGTAAGCAAAGAAATAAACCTTTCGGGAATCGACACCGGAAAGCCTCGTGGCCTTCTCATTGCCGCCGACAGCGTACAGATAACGTCCCATAGTGGTCTTGGTCGTGATGTAGGAGTATGCCATCAGCACAATGGCAATCCAGATCAGAGATGTGGGTATGCCTTTGTAGTTAGCCAGCATGTAGAACAGCCAGACAACCACGGCGCAGATGACTGCCGTCTTTGTGATAGCCGAGCCTGCGGGTTCAACCTCATAACCATTTTTGCCCGCATTTATACGGTTGAATATGACCACTCCGGCATATACGGCTGCTATGACCACACCGGTGATCATACATGTCATATTCAGTGCGGCACCGCCGAAGAAATCAGGAATATAACAGTCGGCACCACCGCCGAACACATTGAGGAAAGTCACATTTCTGATACCTACCGTATAACCCTGCAAAATAACATTGGACAGTCCGCGGAATGCGAACATACCCGCCAGCGTTGCGATGAACGGAGGCACCTTGATATAGGCGATCCAGAAGCCCTGCCATGCTCCGATCAGAGCGCCGCAAACGAGCATGATGATCACTGCCACCCATACGTTGATGTCTCTTTCCATGATCACTGCGCCCACGCCGCCGACGAAGCAGACGATGGAACCGCAGGCAAGATCGATGTTACCGCCTGTGAGTATACAGAGGAGCATACCGGCCGCAAGCACGAACACATAGGCATTCTGAGAGATCAGGTTGTTAATGTTCTGCGGATACAGGATTCTGCCCTGCGTTGTTATGTAGAAAAGTATAACAACGAGAACCAGGGCGATCACCATTGTGTATTTCTTTAATACATCAGCAAGTTTTACACCTTTCATAATTATTCGCCCTTTCCTGACTGGATGATGCAGGCCATGATGTTCTCCTGCGTAGCTTCACTGGCTTTCATCTCTCCGACAAATCTTCCTTCGTTCATGATGTAGATACGGTCACTCATGCCGATGATCTCAGGAAGTTCGGAGCTGATCATGATCACGGATTTACCCGACGCAGCCAGATCATTGATGATACAGTAGATCTCATACTTCGCACCAACGTCGATACCACGGGTCGGCTCGTCGAGGATCAGGATATCCGGATCAGTGAACATCCATTTTGCCAGCAGCACCTTCTGCTGGTTTCCGCCTGAGAGGTTGCCGACATTCTGCTCAACCGTAGGTGTTTTGGTCTTTAACTTCTCCTTATAATCCATGGCCACGGCATATTCCTTGTCCTTGTCGATGATGCCGCGGTTACTGACACCTGCGAGATTAGCAAGAGAATTGTTTACACGGATCGGGTTGGAAAGCACAAGGCCGTTGCCCTTGCGGTCCTCGGTCACATATGCGATTTTCGCATTAATGGCCTCACGCGGGGACTTCAGAGTCATCTCTTTTCCGTGCACCTTGAGCGTACCCTGGATCTCAGAACCATAGGATCTGCCGAATATGCTCATTGCAAGCTCCGTGCGTCCCGCACCCATGAGTCCATAGATTCCCACAACCTCACCTGCACGGACACTGAGGCTAACATTATTCACAACCTTGCGCTCGGTGTAAAGCGGGTGATAGACAGTCCAGTCGTCAACTTCCATATTGATGTCGCCGATCGGCACGTTTTCGCGCTTCGGGAAACGGTTTGTGATCTCACGCCCGACCATGCCTTTGATGATCCTGTCCTCATCGATAGTCTCGCTGTGCTTGTCCATTGTCTCGATAGTCGAGCCGTCACGCACAACAGTGATCTTATCGGCGACATAGACGACCTCGTTGAGCTTGTGGGTGATGATGATCATCGTCATACCCTGCTTCTTGAATTCAAGCATGAGGTCCAGAAGCGCACGGGAATCTGTCTCGTTAAGTGATGATGTGGGCTCGTCCAGGATCAGTAGTTTGGCGTTCTTGGCAAGCGCCTTTGCGATCTCGACAAGCTGCTGCTTGCCGGTACCGATATCCTTGACGAGAACATGGGAGGACTCGGAGAGACCCACCATTTTCAGATACTTGTCTGCTTCCTTGTATGTTTCATTCCAGTTTATAGCATTCTTGCTGCCGCGCTCGTTGCCAAGGAACATGTTTTCACCGATCGACATCTGGGGCACAAGCGCGAGCTCCTGATGTATAATGACGATACCCTTCTTTTCTGAATCGCGGATCGTCTGGAACTGACATTCTTCTCCATTATAGATGATACTGCCCTCATATGTACCGTAAGGGTAGATACCGCTCAAAACATTCATCAGTGTGGATTTTCCGGCGCCGTTTTCTCCCACGAGCGCATGGATCTCACCCTCTTCAACCTGGAAATTGACATTGTCCAGCGCTTTGACACCGGGGAATGTTTTGGTGATGTTCTTCATCTCCAATAACACTTTAGCCAAAGGAAAACCTCCTTTTGAGTTAACACTTATGTCCGGTAATTAACGGATGACTGTGGGAACTTTACTTCTATTTGAAAACAGGCGGGTTAAAACCCGCCTGTTTTCGGGAAAGACATTTCTTACTTGAGCTGATCCTCGGTGTAGTAACCGGAATCGATCAGGATTGTCTTGTAGTTGTTCGCATCCGCGAATACGGGCTCGCAAAGGAATGAAGGAACAACCTTGACACCGTTGTCATAGGTCTTGGTGTCGTTGACATCAACCGTCTGATTGTTGAGGATCTGGCCGACCATCTTAACAACCTGGCTTGCAAGTGTACGGGTATCCTTGAACACTGACATTGACTGCTTGCCGGCGATCATGTTCTTGGTGTTCTCAATATCGCAGTCCTGACCGGTGATGATGGGATACTTTCCGCTGTAGTTTGCTGCAAGAGCGTTCTCAACACCGAGAGCGGTGGAGTCATTTGAGCAAAGCCATACATCGAGTTCCGTTCCGTCTGCATAGTAGGAAGAAAGGATATTCTCTGCTCTGTTCTGTGCAACTTCAGTTGCCCATGTAGGTGTTGCAACTTCTTCGAAGGTCTTCTGTCCGGATACGACGTTCAGCTTGCCGGAATCTACATAATCCTTCAGAACATCATAAGCGCCGTTGAAGAAGAATCCGGCATTGTTGTCACCGGGGTCACCGGCTGTGAACTCGATGTTGAACGGGCCAGCCGCGTTGTCGAGATCAAGAGTATCCTTTACATATGTACCCTGAACGGTACCGACCTTGTAGTTGTCGAATGTTGCATAGTAGCTGACAGCATCGGAATTCATTATCAGACGGTCATAAGCGATGACCGGGATATTGGCTTCCTTAGCCATGTCAAGAGCCTCACCGAGTGAAGAACCTTCGATAGCTGCGATGACCAGAACATTGGCACCGCTGGAGATCATGTTCTCGATCTGGGAGACCTGTGTCTGCACGTCGTTGGAAGCGAACTGAAGGTCAACATCAAAGCCAGCTGCCTTGAGCTCTTTTTCCATGTTTGCGCCGTCCTGATTCCATCTCTGGAGATCCTTGGTAGGCATTGAAACACCAACCTTGGAGCCGCCCTTTGCACCACCGTCGCTCGTGGAAGCGGGCTGAGCCGCGCCGCCGCATCCGGCGAGCAGACCGATCGTCATACCTGCAGCAAGGATAACGCTGAGTAACCTCTTCTTCATTTTGTTACCTCCGTTTTTTGTTGATTTCCGTTTCCGGTTTTTAGGTTTCATGCAGAACAATCTCTGCACATCTACGATACTATCACCCGTCTGTTCAACTGAAAACAGGAAATAATTGCGAGCCGCCCGAATGTAGAAAAATGAAATAGCACAATCTTGTCAATTCGTTTACAAGATTGTGCTATTTTACATCCAGGTTCAATACACACGGGGTGTTGTATCGTCGCTGTATTTTGCTGTCTGCTTTTTATCGTCAAAAAATTGACGGAATATTCGTATTTGTCTCCCTGTGAAAAACATCGGGTCCGCACGGGTAAAACGATCACCTTGAGTTCAGATACACATCTTCTCGCATATGAAAACCGCTGTCGATTATCTCCCGGTCAATATTGTCCTTGTCTACCATGATCGGTGGAATGCTCACATACGCCACGGGACCGGTGCCGTCATTAATTGTCGGCATGCCGGAGCCCGCATCGCCGGAGGCGTGTGGAGCGGCCGAGATAAGTGATTCAGGCGATGCGCCGCCCGCAAGAGCGACCGCACACTCGGCAGCACGCCTGGCCAGCCTCTCGATCGGCTTGTAAACCGTCATGGTCTGTGTGCCCTCAACAACGCGCTGACACGCGTCCAGATCCGCGTCCTGGCCGACTATCGGGATCCTGCCCGCGCGCCTTTTTTCCGCGTAGTATCTTACCGCCTGCCCCGCTAGGGAATCATTGCCGCACATGACCGCGTCCGCGCTGTCAGCGATATCGGGATGCTCGCTCAGATAAAGAAATGCCTCTTCCCCGTTCCACTCGGACGCGTAGTAGACATCCTCCACGGAATACTCGTTTTCCGCATCCGCGATCTCGCGGTCAAATCCGGCATTTATCAGGCTTACGTTATAATCCTTCCTTGGTCCGTTAATCTTGATCAGTTTCCCGCCTTCAGGAAGTGAGGATATGATGGTCTGCGCCATATATCTGCCCACGGTCACATTGTCAAATGATATGTACAGATCCACGCCCGATCCGAGGATCAGCCTGTCATACGCGATCACCGGTATTCCCGCTTCGTGCGCCTCTCTGACCTCCTCCTTAAGCGCGCTGCAGTCGACCGCTATCACGACTATCACATCCATCTTCTTGTCTATGAAGTAACGGATCTGCTCCTTCTGCTTTTCAACATCGCCGGTGGCGTTCTGTACATTTACCACCGCGCCCAGATCCTTCGCGCTCGAGACAAATATATCCCTGTCCCTCTCCCATCTCTCTATCACGAAGCTCTCAAAGGTGACGCCGATCCGGACCGGGTCATCTCCGCCGGCCTCGGCTTCATTTTCAGCCGTATCGGTCTGAACGCTGCCGCATCCCGCGGTGACTGCAGCAAACATTACGGCGCACAACAGCACGGCAAGTAGTCTTTTTATCACGGTCAAAGTCATACCCTCTTCTCCTCAAGTGCTGCGCGGTACTCGGTAGGTGTCACGCCCTCAGCCTTCTTAAAGATCCTGGAAAAATAGTTTGGATCCGTGTATCCCGCCTGAGCGCAGATATCCTTTACCGACATCATAGGATCTCTCAGGAGCTCTTTTGCGTGTTCCACGCGCAGTCCTGTCAGATACTCCATGAAGGTCTCCCCTGTCTCCTCCTTGAACAGACGCGTGAAATAGTATGGACTCACATCCACCCTTGAACTCACATCATCAAGTGACAGATCCTGGGCAAAGTTTTCTTTGATATAGTTCTTTGCCGTCTCGATGATACTGTCCTCGCGCTCTTCTTTCTTGGTCGCAATATTTCTTGCCGCCTCTGCCATCTTGTCGGTGAACCAGATCTTAAGCGAATCAAAATCGCTGAAACCGTTTATCGCGGGAAGATAATCGGAGCGATGCAGAAATCTGTATGTCATCCCGCCCGACTCAAACGCCAGATGCTCGGCCCACAAGACAAACTCCAGACACTTAAGCTTCGCATCCACGAACGCATCGGGATAAACGCGCCGCACCCAGTCAAAAAATTGACTCGCAATATCTGTGGTCCTCCCGGCATCCCCGTGGCTCACCGCCGCGAAAAGATTCTTTTCCAGTTCTATGGGATAATCCGGTTCATACGCGCAGCCCACAGGGAGATCCTTTACGTGTGCGACCTCGGCATCGGTGAATTTTAGCGCCTCAAGCGCCTGCTTATACGAATCACCTATCATGGAGAGAGGCTCGATGGAGCCTATGCCCATTCTGAATGCGGCGTCAAAACGCTCCCCCAGTTCCTTCAGCAGAACCTCACTGTGCTCGATAAACGATACCCTCGCGCTGTAATCCGTCTCCTTAGTCTGCGACTGGAAAAAGCAGATCATCTTATTGGAAAGGAGCGGTCCCACCACGCAGTCAAAGTGACCGCGTATCATCTCACGGAGTTTCGATGCCTGCGACTGTATCCTGACACCTGTTCCCACCGGGTTCCCGGTTTTGCTGTCCGGCTCATCGGCGGTTATGACCACCATAAACCCGTATTCGGCATCCAGTCCCAGGAGCATCCTGTACTTTTCGGCCTCGGCCTCATTTTCCTGGAACAGCACGGAGTATATGAAACCGTTCTCTATTATGGGCGTGACGGTTTCGATCTTTTCGCGGATCATCAGCTCATTGCTGCGCCTCTTCCTGGCGGCATCAACCTGTGCCATCGCGCGCCGCATCACATCCTCTATGGTATCCCTGGAAAACGGCTTGTTCAGATACTCGAGAACGCCCAGGCTTATGGCCTCTCTCGCATAGTCAAATTTGTCATAGGCGGTCAGTACGATGAATATAGTGTTCTCATTGCCCGCGCGGATCTCTCTCATTGCTTCGATCCCGTTTATACCGGGCATCTGGATATCCATGAAGGCTATATCCGGGCGAAATGTCTCCGCAAGTTCTATGACCCCTCTTCCGGTCTTGGAAGTGCGGATCTCACACTGTCCCTCAAAAGTCTTCTCGATAATAAATTTCAGGGAATCAGTCACGATCCCTTCGTCGTCTGCAAGCATTACCTTATACATGTTCTTCCTCCATGATGGCCTTATGCATGTTCTTCTTCCGGGATGGTCTAATTGCCGGTCATGCTTTCAGCATCTTCATTTACTGCAGGTATGAAGAGCTCGACCGTTGTTCCCTTTCCTTCTCCCTCGCTCGTGATATTCATTACGTTTTCAATATTGTAGAAAAGTCTCATTCTCGCCATCACATTTGAAAGCCCGACGCCGTTTGAATCCTTCATCACAGGGTTTTCTCCGGCATTGCCCCCGAGCACCTCTTCTATTCTCTCTGCACTCATCCCCGCGCCGTTGTCGCTCACGATCACACGGATCAGATCATCCTCTCTGCGTACTTCGAGCTTTATCCTCTTCTCATGATCAACATTCCGGATCCCGTAGTTTACCGCATTTTCAACGATGGGCTGCAGTATCATCCCGGGGACCGGCACTCTCAGGCACTTCTCGTCTATATCCTTTTCAAAGAGGATCTCCCCGGAGAATCTGACATTCAGGATATAGACGTAATTGTCCACCAGTCCTATCTCATCAGCCAGCGTCGTATCCTTATCCTCACGCTTTAATTTGTATCTGAAAAAGGCCGCCATATTCTGGATAAAGACAGACGTCCTGTCAGCATTCTCCATCATGGCAAGCTGCGCACCGGCATTTAAAGTGTTAAACAGAAAATGAGGATTGACCTGGGCCTGCAGGTATTTCAGTTCCGCGTCCTTTAAGTGAGTCTCCATCATGATCTCGCGCTGTCTCACGGGGTCAAGGATATTCTTGGTCAGCACAAAGGTCACCAGGAAATTCACGAAAGCCACGAGCGCGATGATGATCATTGTGACATATTCGAGACGCCTGAAGGAATCCAGAAGCACCACATAATTCTCCGAATTTGATCTGAACTGCTCCCTGTTAAAGCTGTAAATATATGCATTGATGTAGCTGTAGATCCGCTCCGCTCTCTCATAGGAGACACTGTATCTGTCGACCACGCGGCCTCTCTTTGCGCGGATGGTCTCAGACGTCACCTCCAGCCAGCTGTCCGACAGATTCACGATATCCTCCAGCATAGCCCTGCTGTCCCTGTCTGTTCTGGTGAGCGCCAGTTCCTCAAGGTGTCCCCTGTACTCCTGCTCCGCGTCAAAATACTGTTCTATAGCATCGGTGGACTTGGTGTTGAGATAATCCGTCATGCTGTTTTCCACCAGTCTCATGGAATCTGAAAGCTCATTGATTATCAGGTTAGTTGCGTATGCCCGGTTAACCATCTCCATTGAGCGGTTGATATTGAAGAACAGGATTATATTGACAGCAATGATCGTGAGCGATGCGATCGCTACCGTCAGCATAAGCCTGGTCTGAACAGACAGCTGCCTGTGCTTTTTCCCGCTGTCCCTACCCATTCTGCCCGTCTCCTGAAGCCGCCGTCAGGTATTCATTTACATTGTCCTGGGTGATCTCATCGATATCGGCGGGAAAGAATTCATTGACATATCCAGACTCGTTGTACTCTTCAAGCGCTTCGACACAGAACTCGCCCATCTGATCGGTGTTGACGGTAACTGTGGCCATTATGATGTTTTTCTGTATGGAAGAGAGGATGGTGCTGTTCTCATAAAAGCCGTAGACCAGAGTCTCACCTACCCTGTTGTGATCCACCAGAGCCTGGCACACGCAGGTCGTATACACTTCGTTCAGGCAGACGATGATATCCGGGAGCTCATCGCTTTTTCTGAACATGGAACTTATGACTTCCTCGGCCCCAAACGCCGTAGACTCAGGGACTGTCATGGTATTCAGCGTGAAATATCTTGTACTGTCAAGTCTTTCAAGGGTCTCCCTTATCCCCTGATAGATGATATTCTGAGTGGATCCCTCTGTATCGGAACTCATCAGGATAAGAACATCCTTGGGATCATCGCTCGCATTTCTGATGATCTGCTTTCCGAAGGTCTGACCAAGGTCATAAAATCCGAAACCGACGAATGATTTTCTGCCTGATGCGGTATTATCGCGTCCCACGGTTATGACAGGTATTCCTTTTTCATCCGCTCTGTCGATGAGTTCTGTCATCACCTCGCTTTCATCGGCTTCGACTATGATCCCGTCCACACCGGAGTCCACTGCAATCTCCATTAGCTCATTTCTGGAATAGGTGACCGTGAGATTGTCTCCCACGAACTCAAGATAGTCGTTGCTCTCGGCTGCTTTCTCTCTTGCCGCTTCATAAATGGCGCGATACAGGTCTTCCTGGCTGGTGCCGCATACAAAGGCATAGTGTCTCCTGTACTCCTCCTGCACGGTACCCGCACCGCGCTGTGAAAGCATGTGTGCCTGCCTGGCGTATATGGCCACCAGGCATATGGTTGCCGCCAGAGCAGCCAGCAATATAATGCCGGACACGATCCCGGCTGTGCGTCTGTTAACCATTATTCACCTGAAACTTGACTGTGTTCATTTCTGCTTTAAATCCTCGACAGATCATGTATGACCGCACTGCTTTACCATGCTCTGATATATTTATTATTCTATGTTCTGAGCGGTTTATTATGCTATTTTCTGATCAGTCTATTATTCTATCTTCTGATCTGTTTATTATGCTATCTTCTGATCAGTTTATTATTCTATGTTCTGATGCTTTTATTACTGCATGGCTTAACAGAGTGGATTATATCATATAATCAGAGCGTTATGCCATATCGCCTGTTTACATTCCTGCTCCGCGATATTTCCCGATTCCCGGCCGCACAATTACAATTCAGAGCTACTGACCATCATTCTGCTCCCGACTTGCCCTGATCCCGGGCTTCATACGGATAAATTGCACTTTTTTCCCGTTTTTATCCGTACGAAGCACCCAGTCCAGACCTGACACGCAATTTCGCAGTTTTCTTGTTTTCGCGTGTCTGACTGCAACACACCTTTCCCTGTCCTTACACTTCGTTTCGCCAAATTCCAGCTTAAACAATAGAAACACTTTATGAAAAAGGGACTTCCTCATAGTGTAAAGTTTTCCAACAAGCTTGCCGATATAAATCACAGAAATGGATTTCCGCATTATTAACCATGCAAAGGAGGGCATTTTATGGGGACAGATATAACTTCGGCATATAATCAGTTTCTTGCCGGTGCGGTTTCCGCCGGTTACGGGCCCGGTAAGACCGCCGGCAAAAACACGGGCGCCAGAAAACCCGCAGAAAAAGAATCCGGCTCCTTCAGAAAGGCCGCTGATGTGACCTTTTCCAAAGAGGGAATGGCCGCCCTGAACAAGTCCGGAAGCACCGGCACCATCGCTCAGATCAACGAATCCAAACTTTCCGACAAGGCAAAGAACTACCTGAACAAGCTCCGCGACAAGTACGGAGACTATGATTTCGTGGTCGGAAATGACGAGGATGATCTCGATGAGCTGATGAAAGGCACCAGCAAAGAATTCTCGGTAATCTTTTCAAATGAAGAACTTGAGAGGATGGCTGACGATGAGGCCTATGGCGAGAGTCAGATGAGCCGCGTCGAGGACGCTGTGGCCACCGCCAGAAAGCTCACTGAAGAACTGGGCTCGGGCGATACTGACGAGAACGGAATTGCGACAGGCACCTTCTTCAACCGTTTCGGCATCACCTTAAACGCCGACGGCACCATTTCGATATTTGCCGAGATGGAGAACGTCTCTGCCAGACAGCGCGAGGCCGCAGAAACAGCCAGGGAACAGAGAGCCGAGGACAAAAAGGCCGCAGCAAAGGAAGATGCAAAGAAAGCTGCCGAGGAAGCCCGTAAAGAAAGGGCTGATGAAAAGAAAGAAGCCAGGAAAGCAGCCGAAGAGTCAGTAAAAGAAAAGGCCGAAGGCCCCGGCGGGGAAGCAACCAGCGAACTTCGCGAAAAGTATTCGGTCAGATTTGCGACGATCACTGCAAAAAGCGGTGCGGAACTCCTCGAAAAGGTGCGCGGCATAGACTGGTCGCAGATAGCCGAGGCATAACAATTCAGTAGTTTTCAGGCAGGAAGAATAAGACGAACTATTTCCGGCAATAACAGCATAAAAAGAAAACCGCGGCACTAAACTGTGCCGCGGTTTTTCGCACTCTCATATCTGACTTCTCTTTTCTGTCAGTTATGTGCTGCCCTTTTCCGATAAACTCTTACCAGTCTTTTCATACTGCTCTTTTCGTGATCCTGCTTCCGTACCGGTCTGTCAGTTCTTTTTGCTGCATTTTCACGGCGGTTCTTTTACAGTCAATACTCAGACCAATGCCTTTGTGCAGGCCTTTTCATCCGCAAACGGTCCGGGAAGTGCAAAGACGCCGCGGTGATTTCCGAAATAGTCGCTGTCAAAGGTGATGGCGCTGCCGTCAGGAGATTCAAACCTCTGCTCAGGCTCAAAAGCGCATCCAAGTATGTCACTTGTGATGATGCCGCATCTGAAGTCCCCCAGGAACGAATACAGGTTGGTCTTGAGAGTATATTTCCCGTTCTTCTCCACCAGCTGGATCGTAACCTTGTCCTTCTTGTCAACAAACTTTTCCTTCTCGTGCTTGCATACATTTGCGCCGTTGAAGTAGGCATTGCCCTTCACCCACACAGGCAGATGTCCGAAGTGCGCCTTTGCAAGAGCGCCCATGTCGGGCATTCCGTCACCGGCAAATGGCTCATGCCACTCCTCCCACGTGGGAAAGATATTGAAGGCAGCTGTTCCAACTGCCATATAATCCGCATCAGTGGGCTTTTTCTTCTTATCCTCTATCTTGTAGTGCTGGATGAAGATATTGTTGTAGATCCTGTCATCGCCGTGAAGGATCGTCATAAAGCCGGCAACCTCCGTCCTGTGGCGGATGTGGTAAGGTGTGTAACGGGGCTCGCGCTGGCCGTTCACCACGCTGTCGACGCCGGAATTGATCAGGCTGAAGGATCCGAGGCAGAGATTGTGCACACAGGCGATACCCTCACTCGGGATGGTTATCGAAACCTTTGAAAGAAGTACATTGTTATCGATAAGTGTGGGACCGTGGCCGACCTCGATGAACACGTCCGTATTGAACATGATGCCATTCCTGGTTTTCACGCCGTCAGGTCTGTGATTGTCGTGCATAAGATTCTGTGTGATCCTGGCGCCCTGAGCCTCCCAATCGAGCCATACGCCCTGTATGCAGTTGTGTATGTGATTGCGCCTTATGGTCACGTCAATTGCCGCGTGAAGCTTGATACCTGCGGTCTCGGCACCACCAAGCTGCGAAGAATTGCAGACATGATGGATGTGACAGTCCTCAATGGTTGAAAAGACAGCGCCCATTCTTCCCACGATACCTGTCTGCTCACAGTGATGAACGTGACAGCGGCGGATGATATGCGAGCCGATATTCTCCTTTGTCCAGCCGTGATACTGACCGCGGCACACCGCATCGCGCTCCATCTGAGTGGGACTCTTCACGTGCTTTTTCGTGAAATACATATCATTCTCGGGATCGAGATATTTGCCCAGCGAGATACCGCAGCAGCGGCTTCCGTAGATCTCGCAGTCCTCGATGATCCAGCCCTTGCTCCAGTGAGGCCCTATCATGCCGTCCTGATATGCCGCGGGAGGCGCCCAGGTAGTTGCTGCCTTGTTGATGTTAAAACCGCTGACAGTGATATAGTTTACATGGTTCTTGTCAGGCATGAAGCAGTTTCTCCTGACAGTGAGCTCGACATTTTCCTTATTGGGATCAAGTCCCCGGAAATTGGCGTAGAAAACAGTCTCATCGCCGTCCTGCTCCGTGAACCATTTGTATCTTGATTCCTCGGCGTTCCAGGCATATTCATCCGGCGTGGCTTTCAGGCACTCATCGAGAGTAACCGCCTCATACATTGCAAGATCATTAAGAAAGATACAGCCTGTGTGTCTGACTATCGGCGAGAAATACCAGTCCCCGCACACAAATGTCTTATAGGGATGATATGAACCGAAGATCCCGTTGTTTACACGCACTGTCCATGTCGTGCCCATATACTTTTTCCAGCCCTTTAACTCTTCAGCGCCCGTTATCACAGCCCCAAGCGGTTTTTCGGAGCGATATACGACGGGCGCGTCCTCCAACCCTGCGTTTATGGGATTGACGTATTCCCTGTATATCCCCGGCGCAACAAGGACTTCATCTCCCGGTCCCGCCACCTTTGCAGCGTCATTGATGTGCCTGAACGGCATCTCTTTGCTTCCGTTCCCTTCGCGGGACGCAGATGCGTTAACGTAAATGATCTTCTTTTCAGACATTGGCATGTCCCCCTTTCGTGATTACAATGATACTTTCTTTGAATACTGGTTTCAAACCAAAAATCACTAAACCCGAATGTCTAAACTGCATGCTCAAAGATACAGTGCCCACTCACAGATGCTCGTACCAGTTTATAGCCCGTTTGGGCCATCCTTCCATACACATTCCCACGCCGTCGGCGAATCCGTGTCCGCCCGAAGGACCTACTTCCAGCATGCAGGGTATTTGAACCTTCTCCAGTGCCTCTGCGAGTTTTCTTGAGTGATCGGGATTCACAAGCTCATCCTGCGCAGCCACAAAGATGGCGGTCGGCGGGAATCCTTCCACATGCTCCGGTATCTCAAAACAACTGTCGCATGCCTCTTTGATCGTACATCCGACGCTATCCATCGCGATATCATCTTTTTCCGTACCGTCCCAATCCTCCTCATCCATTATGCGATAGGATGTCACCGGATAGATCGGAAAACACGCCTGCGGTTTCGAAAGACCGTAAGCGCGATACCCCTTTTCGGTGTTCCAGAGACACACATTGTAGCCACCTGCCGAAAACCCGCAGGTTATATAGGAATCCGGGTCAACATGGAAGGTGTCCCTGTATGTTTTGATGATTTCCAAAGCCCTTGCCATATCATCCATATCCTTCACCGCTGCGCCCGGAACGCAGATCTGGTAAGTGAGAATGAAAACGTGATAGCCGAGTTCGTTAAAGATGCGGGCCACCGGCCAGCCTTCCGTGAGGCTCCATACATTGACAAAACCGCCGCCCGGCACAAGCAGAATAAAAGGTCTGTTGTCCGCCGCAGATTCATCGGACGGAAAAAAGACAAAGTTGGTATTACTCTTCTGCGGTGCCCCGGCACACTCTTCTTCAGAATAGAGTTTATAGTAATACTTTCCGCGGGATGCGATATCGAACAATCTGGTAAAACCGCGCTCCAGATTGCCCCACCCCTTTTTATCCGCTATTTCCTGCAACGTCCAGTCATAGAAATCCTCTTTGGACAGATCCCACTTGCTGATGGCATCCTCAGAGATTTCAGCGATCATGGGATCTTCCAGAAGGGATTTAAGAGTCCTGTCTTTCATAATTGATCTTGCTCCTTCCTTTCACTCCAGTATCAGTTCCTCGCCGGGTTTTACAATGATCCTCCCGGGTACATCAAAGCTCTCAGCGACGCTCTGATCGAAGCCATCCTTATTGGCCGGTACCATGTGATACGGAATGCTATGCTTTGCGCCCACCGAGAGAGCGCACTCTATTGCTTCCTGCACATCCATATTGTAGACGCCGTCGCAGCAGAAGAATGCATAATCGAGCTCTCTGTCAGCAAGTTCCTTCATCTGCGGCGTTGTTGAAGTATCGCCGGTGAGATACAGCGTAACGCCGTTTGAGAAGGTGAGAATGTACCCCACGCATTTCTTAACATTATGATTCCTGTTGTAGCCGGCCTCAACGGCTTCTACACGGACGTAACCAAGGTCAAAAGTCTGATGGCCGCCCTTCAGCGCCTCTTTCCAGGTGATCGTCTGACAATCCGCGTTCTTTGTTTTTATGAGTTTTGTCTGAGTGTGATCGTAGTGATCGTGAGTGATCAGGATCAGGTCCGCAGGAGCATCATAGCCCTCTCCCATAAACGGATCCACAAAGATAGTTTTTCCTTCAGGCGTTGTGATCCTGACGCTTGCATGACCCTGATACAGTAGTTTTGATGCCTCTACCATGTTATCCCCCTCTCCTTTCTGCGTTTCTTCCGGAACATTTTCATCTACCGCTTCACTCTCCGGATCAGAACCGTCTTCAGCACTTTTTTCCTTCACATCCGGATCTATGCCGGCATCCGCTTCCGCATTGTTTTCTGCATCAGTCACGACGGCGACATTGGTCACCGCCTCACCGTTATCCGCAGAGGCCGCCTCACCACCCTGCCTGCCGCATGAAGCCGTGCATACAAAGATAAAGGCAAGCAAAAGCAGAAGCCTGCAGCGCTTTTTACGCATGGACTTTTTACACATGAGCTTTTTATACTCAGGCTTTGACACTGTCCAGCGCATCCCTCATGATCCCTTCCACATCGGCGCCGTAGATATCAAGACCCACGGCCTTTATCAGACGCACATCCTCTATGCCGTAGAAAGACTGCGCCAGCGTCTTTACATACCCGAATCCGAATTCCTCAGGAAGATATGCGCCGCCCGCAGTCATGACATAGTAAAGCACTCCGGCCCTGCAGAGAGGAATGGGCGTCCCCTCGGGCGAGTACTGAAAAGTGATCCCAAGGACATTGATCTGTTCGAAATACTGCTTAAGCGCTGCCGGAAACGAAAGATCCCAGTACGGCGCCGCAACAACTATCGTGTCAGCCGAAGCAAACTGCCTCGCGAGATCAAACATCGGATCCGACCAGTCCTCACGTGCGATAAGATCATCCCGTTTTGCAAGGAAGCTCTCGTCGGCAACCGGGAACCGCACAGCTGACAGATTCACCTCCGAAACATCTCCATCCAGCTGTTCTAACAACCTGTCAGCCAGTCTTTTTGTCCGGGATTCCTTTCTGACACATGCATTTATCAGCAAAACCATAATGACCCCCTCATCGATCATCAACGATCAGAAATAACTGCATGAGAAATATTATATGACGTAAAATCAGTCAAAAGCAATGTGATACCCCGCCGCTTTCAGCGCTTCGGATGCTCTCATCAGATCATCCTCCCGCACGAGGATGTAGTCTGTGTTATATGTCGATACGACAAAAATCCCGATCTGCTCATCAGCAAGAACAGCGGATATTTTTGCCAGAACACCGATGAGTGAAAAATCAAGGATCCCCTGTATACGAAAGCCGCGCCAACCATCGTTATGCTCGATCGTATTATTCGGGACGTCCTCTGTTTTGCATACCAGCGATATCTCCTCATCCGTCTTCCCGAGGAAATAGAAACCGGCATCCGGATCGATATCGGCCATACTGACAACTTTGCATACCGTCAGTCTGTGCCTGAGTAATTCCAACTCCATTCCGATCATTTCTCCCTGCGCGTCACTGCCGCATCTATGATGTCACAGCATGCTACCAGGCATAATATATCACATTACCCGCAGCTTATAAATCAGAAATATGAGACCGATCATCGGTAAATATCCACAGGATCAGCGTGCCCGCGGCTGAGATCACCGTACCGGTCATGAGCATTTTGTCCACTCCGAACGAATCGATAAGATAACCGCCAAGAAATGAAGCAAGGATATTGCCGGCTGTCATCGCCACTCCCGCATATGCCTGTCCCTGTGCCTTATCGCCTTTTTCCGTAAGATCGTTCACATAGTACACGATCCCTATGGCAAGTATTCCCCAGCCGAACATCTGGAATCCCTGTATCACAAAGAAACCTGCGACCGTGCGCACGATCAGGCTGAACAGGATCTTAAGCGTAAAAAACACACCCGATATCTTGAGGAGCAGCGAGAGTCTGATCTTTTTCATGTAGAAAAAGAATAGGAGCATTGTTATGAGTTCACAGACCGCAGCGATCGCTGCCGCCGTTCCCATATCCGCACTGGTTCCGCCTTTGGGAAGCAGTATCTGCAAAGAATATGTATTGATCAGCGTGTGACTGAAATATATGAAAGTAAGACCCACAAGAACGACCGCGAATCTCTTATACCTTGCAAGAAAAAGATAAGGATTTCCAAAGCTTTGACGCCCGGATTTCGCGCGTCTGTTATCCGTCTTTCTCACGGGGTAAAAGAATACGATCAGACACAGGATAAAATAGACGCAGGTAAATGACAGGGGTATGATCGTCGCTCCGAGCATTACGGAAATGATCCCAAAAACATAGGAACCCGCCGCGTAGCCGAAAGAACCGAGCGCTTTACAGACGCCGAAATTGAGGTTGTATCCGAGATTCAGCGCCTCCATTCCGAGTGTATTGAGGATCGGCTGGGCCAGATAAAGAAGCGTGATCGGAACTCCGTATAATATCCCCGTAAGCCACAGACTCCGACCGGGCGTAAGGATAAGAAGGATGCCGAAGATAAATATACCCGTGCTGCACAAAAGTATTATCGTTTTCGCGGAGACAGTCGGATGATGATCGATCAGAGCTCCCGCAACAGGCTGCAGGAGAGCCGAAATGATGCCTCCAAGCGCCAGAAGCACACCTATCCATGAGCTTGAAAGTCCGGCATTCAGCAGAAAAACGCTCGAAAATGCCGACATGATCACAAATCCTACAGAATACACCGCCATTATCATGCCATAATGCAGTGTGATATTTCTCCCCGTCATTATCGTCCCCCGCCAGCAGTTTCCTCAACCGGTGAGCTTCAGCTCATCCTCTCCAGTTTTGCAAGAAACAGCATATAGTCATCATCCTGCCCGTCAAGCAGGGGAGAATTCTCGCCGCCTCCGTTGGTGCTCCTCTTCATTGCGGCGTACGCACTCTCGCCATGCTCGATCAGGTCCATGACGTTCATGGGGCACCCAACCTCTGTCGCGATCGAGCAAAAATCCGACATGCCCCGGTCAGAATCCTTTGTTGC
This sequence comes from Lachnospiraceae bacterium, assembly GCA_024697225.1. Taxonomy (GTDB): domain Bacteria; phylum Bacillota; class Clostridia; order Lachnospirales; family Lachnospiraceae; genus Butyrivibrio. The sequence goes on along the minus strand of JAILGA010000057.1, from coordinate 4,266 downwards.
GAGAAGTCTTTGCCGCAGTGCAGCATCTGACTCGGCCAGTGACATTAGTTTTTCCAATGCTTCATCAATACCCATGATCATCTCCTCCTTTACCGATCGCGGATTTTCGACCGTTTCCCCGGGTTCTTCCGCCGCAGTCCCCCAAATGCTCAACCGGATGTCCGTCTCATAATGTAACATATTTTACATTTGATGATCTTTATCGTCAACAAACCGGGATCTGAGAGTATTTTGATCTTCCTGTTACCTTTTTGCGATATAACCGAAAAAAATTATTTTTCTCCGAAACCTCCGTTCACGTTTTGCGTCTATATAGTCAGAAAGGCAAAAATGACGCGAAAATGCGTCTCATAAAACGGAGGAAAAGATTATGAAAAAGAAAGCTATCGCAACATTACTGATCACGGGAATCGCAGCATCCGCCCTGAACGGCTGCGGATCAATGGCCACCGGCAACGGCGGAAGCATGACGGAAACGGCCCCAACCTACATAGAGGCAGAATATCCGGCCTCTGTAAAAGGGGATAACAGCACAGGGTACTCCTACCCTTCCGCCGCCGCAGAAGACTACAGCACCGGAGACGCAGGCTATGCCACAACCGAAAGCAGCGAATCCTGCTACGCGGAGGCACCCGCCGCGGAGGACTATCGTATCGCAGACTCATCGGAGTCATGGGCGGCCAAACAATATGACGGCGCATATGATACGCTCTGCCCCGGACTTTATTATCCTCCCTATAACAGCGGTGAGAACTACAAAAGCTACTCAGAGAATCCCTTTACAAATGCCGCGTCCCAGCCTCTTTCCACATTCGGAGCGGACATTGACACCGCAAGCTACGCCAATTTCAGAAGGATGGTCAACGACGGCTACAGGCTCACCGATATCCCCTCGGGATCGATCCGCACGGAAGAGCTGGTGAATTATTTCCATTACGATTACCGCAGCCCCGGCAGAGACGATGCCTTTGCAGTAAATGCCTCCATCATCGACTGCCCCTGGAATGATGAGACCAAGCTCGTGAACCTCGGCATCAAGGCAAAGGATCTCACAGACATAAGCGATGTTGCCTCCAATATCGTATTCCTCGTCGATGTATCAGGCTCCATGAATAGCTATGACAAGCTCCCTCTTCTGAAGATGGGCCTTGATATGCTCGTAGACGATCTGGATGAAAATGACAGGGTTTCCATAGTCACCTATGCATCTTCGTCGGATATCGTGCTCGCGGGCGTCTGCGGGAATGAACATACCACCATCAAAAGAGCCATCAATTCCCTTGATGCCTCAGGCTCCACCAACGGCGGAGACGGGATCATATCGGCTTATAAGCTCGCAGAGAAATATTTCATCAAAGGCGGCAACAACCGCGTTATCATGGCAACCGACGGCGATCTCAATGTCGGCATCACCTCTGAATCCGAACTTGAAGCGCTGATCTCTGACAAAAAAGAAAGCGGTGTATTCCTGTCTGTCCTGGGTTTCGGTACCGGCAATTATAACGAGGCAACCCTGGAAACCCTTGCCGACAAGGGGAACGGCAACTATTCCTACATCGACTGCCTCTCTGAGGCAAAAAAAGTCCTCATCGACGAATTTGGCTCCACTCTCTTCACAGTGGCAAAAGACGTAAAATTCCAGATCGAATTTAATCCGAAGTACGTGTCCGAATACTGTCAGATCGGTTACGAAAACAGGCAGATGGCGGCCTCCGATTTCACGGACGATACCAAGGACGGCGGTGAGATCGGCAGCGGACATGAAATGACAGTTCTTTATGAAGTCAGGCTTAATGACGAGAACGTAAACGATTCCGTACCTCTTCGCTATCAGAATACGGATCTCTCCGACACGGGCGCATATTCCGACGAATGGATGATGGTATCCGTGCGCTACAAGAATCCTGACAAGGACACCTCAAAGCAGTTATATTTTCCGATCAGATCAGAATGCTACACGAAAAACCCGAATTGTGATACACTCTTTGCAGCATATGTCGCAACCTGCGGTATGATATTAAACGACAGCGAATACGCAGGCCGTCTTGATATGCGGGATGTGGCAAAACAGGTGGCCATGCTCGATCTTAACGACGAGTACAAGGAAGAATTCCTGTCACTGATCAGGCAGTTATAAGCATCTGGGAGAAAAATGCAGGATTACGAAATAGTTGACCTGTACTGGGCAAGAAGCGAAAATGCCGTAACGGAGACAAATACGAAATACGGCGCCTACTGCAGGAAGATCGCAATGAACATAGTTGCCAATGAGGATGATTCGGAAGAATGTATCAACGATACCTGGCTTTCGGCCTGGAACACCATGCCCGAAGAACGCCCTGTAAGCCTTGCTCCGTATCTGGCAACCATCGTAAGAAACCATGCACTTTCACTCTACAGAAAGGTTCATTCACAAAAGCGCGGGGCCGGGGAAACGAGCCTCGCGCTGGATGAGCTCTTTGAGGTCGCATCGGCGTCATCGACGGAAGCCGAAGTAGACCGGTCGCTCCTTATGCAGCATATAAACACTTTTCTCGGAAGCCTGAACGCAAATGACCGCATCGTATTTGTCAGACGTTATTTCTACGTTGATACGCTCTCGGATATCGCCTCTGCCCTTTCAATGTCTGAACCCGGTGTTAAATCCCTGCTTTTCAGACTGCGGCAGAAACTGAAGAAATACCTCATACAGGAAGGATATGAATTGTGAACGGCAATGATCTGATGGATGCCCTTTCGGGGATCGATCCCAAGTTCATAGAAGAGGCGGCTTTTGAACTGAATGCAAAGCCCGTGCAGGAGCAGCGCAGGGAAAAAGCCTCAGTAAAAAGAGGATTCTTCATTGCTCTACCCATAGCCGCTGCCGCGATCCTCACGATCGCCGTAGCATATCCTTTCCTTATGCGCATAAGCAAAACCGGTAGTTCGTCGCCATCCTTATCAGACAGCGCATCCTATGCACCTGCAGAAGAAGCCGCTTCGGAAATGCCCGTGCAGGCAGAAGCGGAAGCTCAAAACGAAGCCATGGACAGCGCCGCTCTTGCACCTGCAGAAGACGCCGTTTCGGAGATGCCCGCACAGGCGGAGATAACAGGATCAGCCGCCCAGGAAGCCGCAAAAGAGAACGCCCGTGACAGCAGACCTTTTACCCTGTCTTCCGCCTCATATGAAAGCGGTTTACTGACTGTCGCGATATCCGGCACGCTTCCGGCACACGTCGAAGACACGGAATATACCATCGAAACGACAGATAGCAGCGATGTCCGAGCGATATATGAGGAAGGGACTCTTGGAACTGTCCTGATAAGCGAGGATCCCCTGATACTTGATCTGACAGGTCTTGATCTGAAATCAGGCACCTATATCCTGACAATTGCGGAAGAAAGCATTGAATTCGATGTCTAACCGGGCCTCTTCCCGATCATTTTTCTTACAGCCTCATCTTTTGCGCCCGGAAACTTTTCCATGATGCGCGCCATGATCCTGTCGTAGCTGTCCGCGGGAGATTCCGAATATGCGGATGTGACTCTCTCATACCCCCACAATGCTTCCGGCGGGAGCAGCACGGATACCGCCATCCCGTACTCGTCACCGCGCTTGTTTTTGCGTCTGTGAAAATCCGCAACCACCAGATATGTCTGCATCTGAAGACCGGTTATTATCCCGGGATAATTCTTTTCGCCGCCTTTTCCAAATCCCGCCATTTTCTTAAGCTCTGTAGAAAGGATCTGATCGTCGGGAAACGTCACATCCCCGTCTTCATCCCTGTCCGTGAGGAAATCCATGATCTTCTTTTCCCTGCGGTTTGACAGACCGTCCTCCCAGCGCGAATCAAAATCATAACCGCTCCGCCTGTAATTGGCAAAATACGGCAGCCAGTGAAGGCTTATGAAACCCGCCTTTTGGTCAAAGAACTTGCCATATGCCACCTGATGGCTCGCAGCAATGATCTCCCGCCACTCCCACGGATCCTCATCTCTCACTCCGGTCCACCAATAATCCGGCGATACGTGTTCTTCAGCGGAAAAGCCTTCCACTTCATTGGCAAAAAGCGGCAGAAATCCCACCTCGTCGATCCAGTTTATAAGCTCCTTCCATGTACGTATCCTTAACGGATCGTTCCGGTCAAGTCCGTGCATAATCCACACACCGTCTTCAACAGCCATATTTATACCTCACACTTTGCCTTCACCCACGCCGCCGTGACCGCATCCTGAAGAAAACACTCTGACAGATGTGGATCACGAACACAGCGGCAAGCAGGAA
>JAILGA010000054.1 GCA_024697225.1 Lachnospiraceae bacterium | reverse complement strand
GATGATCAGCTTGTCAAGAAGTCCCGATGCATCGAGAAATTCCATCTCCGGTATGGCTGTAAAGAAGACAGCGAACGCAAGAACTCCCGCCAGTAACCTCTTCATCATCACATGCTTCTTCATATCATTTTTCTCCCTTTTCTGTTTACGAAAACATCGGATGATAATGATCTCTTACTTTATCTTTACCTTCGTCGTGTAAGGAACACCGTTGACCGTCGCTGTGACCGTGATACCCTTCTTGGCCTTCTTGTCCGCAGCGGTGAGCAGTCCGGTCGCGGGATCGATCGTCGCGGCACCCGGATACTTCGTATCGTCGACCGAATAGACGATATCAGCGCCATCCGGCGTCTTGGTCAGGACTTTGCTCATATCGAACGTACTGTTGCGTTTTACCGTGTAGCTGCTCTTCTTGAACTGCGGGAAGTCCACCTTCACCTTGATGGTCAGCTTGTTCGGCTTCTGGTTCTTGCCGCTGCCGAAGACCGCTGTGATCTTGACATTGCCCTTCTTCTTAACGGTAATCAGGCCGTTTTCGCCATCTTTGTTGCTCACGGTCGCTATCTTCGAGTTCGATGTGGTCCACTTTGTCGGCATGACCGTGGAGTTGATGTACTCGTTCAAGTCTACGTTACCCTTGTATATGACCGTCAGCTTGCCATCCCCAAGCGTGAGACCCGGTTTCGATATCGTGATCGGTTCGCTGTCGCCAAGCTCCTTATCGTTCTTGCCGAGCGCACGTACAACGATCGTCTCGGTCTCGCCCGCCTCGAGCTTTCCTGCAGTAAGAATACCCTTACTGCTGACGCTGGACTTCGCACCCTCCGTGATGATCCGATAGTCCTTTATCCCCTTGGTCGTCTTGAAGAACAGTTTCTTCACATTGATGGACTTGGAGGCAAGGGTACCCTCCGCAGCGGTATACTTATCCAGGTTGGCTTTCTTCGGGCCGCCGGGTTCGGAGACTGTGACCGCGCAGGTGAGATCCGCATAACCCTCAGTCTTCACGGTTATGGTCGCACTTCCTGCTTTCCACGCGGACTTCAGCAGGCCGTTTGCGTCAACCTTCACGATGCTCTCATCGCTGCTCGACCAGGTGTGCGTCAGGCCTCCCACCTTATCAGCGTTCTCCGCGATCACGGCGAGCTGGTATGTGGTGCCGGGCTCCATATTTACTGCGTTGGTGCTCAGGGAGAGTACTACCGGATCCACGACGACGACTTTGCAGGAAAGAATTGCGAGATTGCCGATCTTAAGCGTGATCACCGCCTCTCCGCCTTTTTTCCCTGCCGTGACAAGACCGTCCGCGCTCACTTTGGCCACTTCTTCATCGCTGCTGCTCCAGGTATAATCGCACGCTTTATCAAGTCCTTCGCTCCCAGTCACGACCTTCAGCTGATATGTATCGCCGCACTTCAATGTCAGAGTTGAAGCGTCAAATGCTGCTGATAAAGAAGAGCCTTCAAATACCGCGGCATTTTCGGCGGCCACTGTGCCGTCACTCTTCATGGATATGACCGCATTTCCTTCGCCGGTTGCGACACCGGAAAGCCTCTTCTCTTCAGCGTCAGATCCGGTTTCACACAGTCCGCTGACTATATTCATCTCGAATGTGCCGCCCTTTTCAAGCGGGATCGACACCTTGGTCTCATCGGCATCCAGCTTTATGCTTGCGCGGTCGGAAGCGGCTTTCAGGCTGAGGCCCCGATCCTCATCCAGCATAGTTATGCTCAGCTTCTCGGAGTTATCCTTATTGATGATCGTCTGCTCGGTCGCAGGCACGAAGACAGCTTTTTTCTTGTCATTCCCTTTTGGGTTCTCATCATCGCCGATAAACAGGCCGGTGGGCGCCATGCCAAAGACCTCCGCATCAGTCTTGTTGTAATCCTCACCTACCTCAATGCCGCCGTTTGTCACGGATGCTATCTCCTTTCCCTGTGCATCCGTCAATGTGTAATCAGCCGACTCGACAAGCATGGCTCTCATGCGATTTTTCATGCGGAACTTCATTCTGAACTTCATCCGGAATTTCATGCGGAACTTCATTCTGAATTTCATTCTGAATTTCATCCGGAACTTCATTCGGAATTTCATGCGGAACTTCATTCGGAATTTCATTCTGAACTTCATTCTGAACTTCATCCTGAACTTCATTCTGAATTTCATTCGGAACTTCATTCGGAATTTCATTCTGAATTTCATCCTGAACTTCATTCGGAATTTCATTCTGAAGCTCGTGTTAAAGCCTGTCGTATATCCGCTTTCCACCCAGGCGTTGTAGGCGTCTATATTATTCTGATCCGAAGCCCAATCAATATAATCCTGCTCGCTTTCACCGGTACTATCCCAGTTACCGCCCTGCTCAACGCACTTCTGATAAGCGATCTCGTCAGCCGCCGTCCACTCTGCTTCATCTATACCGGTAGTATCCGTATCCCAGGTCTTGTAAGTCTTTTCCTCCGTTCTGGACCAGGGATACAGCTCGTATACATCTTCATTTTCCGCATCTGTCCGCCAGTCTGCCTTCCATGCGGAATACTCGTTTTCTTCTTCTTCGCTCCAGCCGTTGGTCTCGGATTCTATCTCATCCGCGATCGTCCAATTATTCTTCCACTCGGCGTAATCATTCTCCTCCTCGTTGGTCCAGCCGTTAGTCCTATACTCCTCTTCATCCTCAGCAGACCAGTTTTCCAGCCACTTGGGATACTCTCTTTCTTCCTCGTCGGTCCAGCCTCTGGTTCTGGCCGTCTCCTCATCCACAGCCGTCCAGTTGTAATACTCCTTCCAAGTGGGATATAGTGCCTCTTCCTCGGCCGTCCACGGATCGGCCTCATATGCCGCCTCATTTTTTATCTTATTGCTGTACCAGTCCTGTCTCCAGGCTGCGTATTCCGCCTCTTCCTCATCAGTCCAGGGATGCGCCTGGTTCTCTTCCTCGTCCTCGGGGCTCCACTTCCATTCCCTGTAATCCTCTTCATCCTCGTCGGACCACGAAACCACTTCCCCTTCTTTCGGGATCCATTCTTCAATGTTGTAATCACCACCATCATATAGCACGGAAGTATATATGAAATAGGGGATGTAGACGATCTCGGATTCATCGGCGTACGCAAGCGGATCGTTGAGGTCTTCGCTGAGAGTTCCCCAGCGCACCGGCGTGGAGTCGCTCATTTCGCCCAGATAGTATGTCCAGCCTGTATACTCGTCTCCGTCGACGGCACTTCTCTTCACATCGATATAGCACACTTCTCCGGGGTGGTTGCTGTCGTATATATGGATCCTGGATCTGTCGGTACCGGCTATATCCTCAAGCTTATAAGCGAGTACGGCATGTCCGCCTTCGGGGCCGAAGATCCCGATGATCATAGGATGGGCACCGTCCTCATCCTTAAGGGCATCACATACATCCTGTATCCCGTTATTGTATGTAAAGCAGTACTGGACTCGCTCATCATACTGGGATATCTGCATGGCCTCTATAAACTTTCTGAGATCCGTGAACAGCTCTCTTCTGTTGTCATCAGCGGGGTTTTCATCTGCCTCAGGCATATCGAGATCGTTCACCCACAGCGCATCCGCGTCATAGTCCGTCAGATCTATGCCGTTGTCATCCGTGTCGATGAGTGCGCTCGAAGCAGCTGTACCATAGCAGTTGCCGCCCCATTCATCATTGAAGATCTCATACATCATGCGTCCCCTGCTGCCAAACACAGAGGTGTAGCGCTGTACGGGGATGCTGTAGCCTTCCGCGTTCTTCATACCGGCGTAGCTGTTCTCAAAGCTGTAGCTCAGATCATCCAGACGGGCCTGAACCGCGGGCCTGAAGTATCCGGGGTGACCGCCATCGCCGTCGACCCTGGCGTATTCCGCGTCAGTCTTACCTGAAGAATACACCGTATCCGTTCCTCTCAGCTGGGTGCAGCCACTGAACATGTCATCCGATCGTGTGACCGTCAGAGTGGAAAACGCCGGCGAAGCATAGATATATCTGAGTTTGTCACAAGATTTGAACATTTCGCTCATATCCTGTGCGGAGGAGGTATCCATGCCTGTCAGATCAAGACTTGTAAGGCTTGAACATCCGCTGAACATAGCGGCGAATGATTCTGCCCCGTTCGTCTTCAGGCCGGTCAGATCCACACTTTTCAGGCTTGTACACCCGGCGAACAGACCTCCTGTTCCCTCGACGCCGAGACCGCTCGTAACGAGCTTGCTCAGATCTGCCTTTGCAAGCGTAGCGCATCCCTCAAACATACCATCCAGCCGGTTCAGCTCCGGAGCGCAGAAGCCCGAAGTATCCACTCCGCTCATCAGGGAACAACCGGAGAACATATTCTGCATTTGCTGAACCTTAGAAGTATCAAAGCCGGACACATCAATGATCCTGCACTGAGCGCAGTCTGAGAACATGGAGCTCATATCCGTGACCTTCGAGGTGTCAAATCCGCCCAGATCCAGATAATTCAAGGTTGCGCATCCCCTGAACATCTCTTTCATGCTTTCGACATTCGAAATATCAAGTATCCTCACATCCAGACTCTGAAGCCCCCGGCAGCCGTCAAACATGCCGGACATATCCGTGACCTTCGAAGTGTCAAATCCGTTCAGGTCCAGTCCCTTGATCGATGAACAGCCCCGGAACATGCCGGACATATCCGTGACCTTTGTTGTGTCAAAGCTGCTCGGATCCAGAGCGACCAGAGCAGCCTGCCCGGAGAACAGACCCTTCATTGACGTCACTCCGTCAGTATCCAATCCTGAAATGTCGATGGATCTGAGATTCTTATTTGTATCGTCATCGGCAAAGGCGTAGTCCATATTCGGATCGCACGTCACGCCCGAGCCAATGACGAGTGTTTTTATAGTGTCATTTTCATCACCATAGAAGACCGCATTGCCGGCGCCTGTTTCGTCCCCCTTAATGACAGTGTCATAGACACTCAGCGTAGTTCCGTTGGCTTTTGCAATCTGAGCCGGCACGTATACATCGCTGTATCTGTTGTATATGTTTTTTCTGTCAGCTGCTGACAGCTTATCGGGGTACCATTTTTTCTCAGTATTATCAAAGGGTGCATTACCACTGTTGGCGTAAGTATCCGCCACCGCTCCCACAGTATAGACATTGTCTGCATCCAGAAGCCTGACCTTGATCGTGGTCTCTAGCACTGTTGCAGGATCCCCAGAAGGATGGCAACGGGTGCGTTTGAGATCAAGTGTGGTTTCCGTTTTATCTCTAAAAGGATAGATATGAGAATATTTTCTGTTGTCTTTGCCCGTTACATCAGTACCCGGAAATGCAACATTACCGTTATGCGATGCCAGCGATAAGGATCCGATATTTTCATAGTAACCATCTGTTGAATCGATCAGGATATCATCATTAAGGCCATACGCTATCTCCGGTATTTCCGCTGCGTAAGTGTCTGCCACGCCATTAACCGTGTATTTTCCATCCTTGATCACCGTTCGGTTACGTCTCAGGAAGGTTATTATCGTACCACTGCGCTCAGCGTTATATGTTCTTATATCAGATAGGTAATACCCGAGATAGGTATTTCCGCACTGGCGCCCGTTTATGAAATTGTCATCCCAGAGATACTCGGAATCATCACCGTTATCATATATCTCCCATCTATAATTGCAGCCTTCGTTCGGTTCATCTTCCCAATAGTTCCAGGTCCAGCTATCATCTTGTCCGACTTCGACAGGTACATATGTATCATCGACATGTTCGCCATTTGCACAAAGTGTGAACATTTGAACCGTCTTATCACGGCCATCTGTATATTCGCCTATCAGATTTAACCTGAGCGTGCCAGGACGGCATTTCGCGATATCGCCGTCATCGTTCCAATAAATCGTCACTGTCGATGCTTCATCCGCATGTACCGGACCGGTGATCAGCCCTTCAAACAGACCGGACGCATCGAGGAATTCAGCCTCAGGGATCGCAGTAAAAAAGACGGAGAATGCAAGCATCCCCGCCATAAGTCTTCTCATCATCCTGTACTTCTTCATATCGTCATCTCCCCGTCGCATTTGATAACGGATGTTATGCATCGTGATCGGTCAAGATCCTGATAAAAAACTATCCCTGATATAAGACGTCCGATCAAAGCTATAGGGCTCAGTTTTGAAGGAACTGAGCCCTATTTTATCTTCACCTTCGTAGTGTAATCTATGCCGTTCACGGTCGCCGTGACAGTGATGCCCTTCGCAGCCTTTTTGTCTGCTGCCGTCAGTATGCCTGTCTCCGGATCTATCGTAGCCTTGTCCGCATCTTTATCGGCGATAGAATAGACTATTTCCGCGTCATCAGGCGTCTTTTTCAGTACCTTTCCAAGCTCCAGCGTCCTGTTCCTCTTCACCGTATAGCTGCTCTTCTTGAACTGCGGGAACGACACCTTCACCGTGATGGTGAGCTTTCTGGCCTTCTGGTTCTTGCCGCTTCCGAAATATGCGGTCAGCTTCACGGTGCCGTTCTTCTTTACCGTCATCAGACCGGTCTTCGAAACGGACGCTATGCTCTTTTTCGATGTGGTCCACTTCGCCGGAGCCACAGTGGAGTTGATATACTCGTTCAGGTCCACATTGCCTTTATAGATCACCGTCAGCTTGCCGTCAGAAAGCGTAAGCCCCGGCCTCATGACCGTTATCGGAGCACTCTCGCCAAGCTCAGTATCGTTCTTTCCAAAAGCCTTTACAACAACTGTCTCTGTCTCCCCGGCGGCCAGTTCACCCATCGTCAGCACACCTTTGCTGCTGATCTGGGACTTGGCGCCCTCCGTTACTATCTCGAACCTCCTGATACCCTTGACATTCTTGAAGTACGCCTTTTTCACGTCAAGAGACTTCGCCGCCACTGTATCCTTATCCGCTGTATACTTACTGAGATCCGGCTCCGAAGGTCCGCCCGGATCCAGGACAGTGACTTCGCAGATAAGAGGAGCCAGGCCTTCGACCCCTGCGGTTATCTTCGCAGTACCCGCCTTCCAGGCAGATCTCAGCATTCCGGTCTCATCCACACTCACCACGCTGTCATCATCGCTTGACCACTTGACATCCAGAAGCGCCGCCATCTCTTTTGGTGTGAAATCCAGAGTCAGCTGATGCTCGCTGTGCGGCTCCATAACAAGCGTCGTATCGCTCATCACCACCTGTGTCTCCGGGTCTTCTTCTATGATCACGGCGTTTTCTCTGGTAACACTTCCGTTGCTGTCAACGGTTATCACCGCGTCCCCTTCTCCTGTACCGATTCCCGACATCTTTTTTTCTACAACGGCTTCAGAGTTTTCCTCATCGTATCCAATAAATGTTTCCAGCTCAAAAGTGCCGCCTTTTTCAAGAGGTATCGACACCATGGCCGCACCATCGTCCGCTATGTCGATCGTGGCCTCGCCGGCTGTTGTAGTCAGGATAACACCGGCGTTGTCGTCAAGCATCTTCACATGAAGCTTTTCGCCCGGATCGTCGTTGACTATGGTCTGTTTCTCCATAGGCACATATATTGCTTTCTTTCCCGCACTATTGTTGCTGTCACCGGTGAAAAGTGCCATGGGTCTTGCACCGAAAGCCTCATCCGTCTCTTCCTTCATCGTACCGCCTTTAACATCAGCCACGGTATTGCCTTCAGCATCAACAACTCTGTAGTTGTCGGAATCCACGAGCATCAGACGGTGTTTAGTCTGCAGAGCAGACTTCATCCGGAATTTCATCCTGAACTTCATCCGGAACTTCATCCGGAATTTCATTCTGAACTTCATTCGGAATTTCATCCTGAATTTCATCCGGAATTTCATTCTGAACTTCATCCGGAACTTCATCCTGAACTTCATCCGGAACTTCATTCGGAATTTCATCCTGAACTTCATCCGGAATTTCATTCTGAACTTCATCCGGAAATTAACACGGTTGTATCCGCTTGTCACCCACCGGTTATATTCATCTTCATCAGCGGCAGTCCACTGCGAATAATCCTCGTCTGAAGCGTCCCATTCGCCGCCCTGTTCCAGGCATTTCTGATATGCTATCTCTTCCCTCGCGGTCCATGCGACCTCAGAAGTATCGCTGTCCGATGCCACATTCCATGTCCTGTATGAACTTTCTTCTTCATCCGTCCAGGGATAGGCATTATAAGCAGCCTCATCATCGACGCTCCAGCTGTTCTTCCAGGTTTTGTATCCATTCTCTTCGGCATAAGTCCAGGGATCGCTCTTATATGCCGTTTCGTCCTTTGCGCTCCAGTCTTTCAGCCATTCCCTGTATTCACTCTCATCCTCGTCAGTCCAGGGATTGCTCCTGTATGCAGTTTCATCGGCAACGCTCCAGTCCTTCTTCCAGTCTGCGTAGCTGTTCTCCTCGGCATCCGTCCAGGAATCCCTCCGATACGCTTCTTCATCCTCATCACTCCAGCTGTTCTTCCAGGCGTTGTATCCGCTCTTTTCTTCATCTGTCCATGGAGCTTTTTTATACTCCTCTTCATCGGCAGCGCTCCAGGTCTTCAGCCATTCCTCATATTCTCTCTCATCCTCATAAGTCCAGGGAGCCGCATTATAGGCAGCTTCATCCGCATCGGTCCAGGTGTCCCTCCAGACCTTGTATCGTTCCTCCTCCTCGTCCGTCCAGGGATTGACACGATTCTCTCTTTCATCCTCGGCGCTCCACGACCAGTTCTGGTATTCCTTTTCGTCCTCGTCAGTCCAATCATCCTTACCCGTGAATGCCGCCACCCAATCCGACAGACTATATCTCCCGCCGTCGAACAGAACTGAACTGTAGATGTAGTAAGGAACATATGATATATCGCAATCATTTCCGTAAGTCAGTTGGTTCTTCAGGTCCTCATCATGTGAGCCCCAACGGACTTTTTCGCCATCGCTCATCTCCCCGACAAAATATGTCCAGCCCGTATACTTTCCTGTACCGGCGTCTTTCTTTACCTTTATCACGCAGTCTTCGGACGGGTGGTTTGAGTCATAGACATGTATCGCCGCCTCGGTTGAACTGACCGATTTTTCCAGCCTGTAAGCGAGAACCGCATGGCTGCCCTGCGGGCCGAAAAGACCTATGATCATCGGATGCGATCCGTTTTCCGCTTCAAGAGCATCACACACTTCCTGAATGCCGCTGTTCAGCGCAAGACAGCTCACAACGCGGCCGTCGTACTGTGAGATCTGCATCGCCTCCATGAACTTCCTCAGATCCGTAAAGAACTCTTCTCTGCTGTCATCAGAGGTAACCGTATCCATATCTGACATCGGCAGATCAAAAATGAACGACGCATCACCATCGTAATCCGTGACATCTATATCATTGCCGCGCATGTCTATCAGACTGCTCGAGACCGATGCCCCATAGCAGTTGCCGCCCCAGTTTTCCCGGCCATAGATTTCGTAGATAAAATCTCCTCGGCTGCCGTAGAGCGAAGTATATCGTTCCCGCGGGATCGCGTAATCCGCACTGTTTTTCATTCCGGCGTAACTGTTTTCAAAGCTGTAGCTCAGTTCATCCACACGCGGATTACCCGCAGGTCTGAAGTATCCCGGCGAATCCTTTCCTCCGTCGATCCTGGCATAAGACATGTCAGTATGCGCAGGGTCATAGGTGGTGCCCTGTATCCCGATCAGCTTCGGGCAATATGTAAAAATATCCTTTCCCATATCCGGATCATCCACGGATGTCGTGACAAAGGAGGGAGATGCATAGATAAACTGCAGTTTATCGCAGTGCGAGAACATCAGCCACATCACCGTGACTTTCGAAGTATCAAAGCTTCCCAGATCGAGTCTTGTCAACGCGCTGCAACGGTTAAAAACATATTCCATGTTTGTGACATTTGATGTGTCGAAACCGGAGAGATCGACAGCTGTAAGAGACTGGCAGTCCTGGAACATACCGCCCATGTTTGTGACCTTTGATGTCTTAAAGCTTCTGACATCGAGATCCTTGAGCGCAGTACATCCGCAGAACATGTTTGTCATCGAAGTCACATTCCGGGTATCAAAACCCGACACGTTAAGCTCTGTCAGGGAATAGCAGAAACGGAACATGAAGCTCATATCGGTCACACGGGATGTATTGAAGGAACTCAGATCGAGCGAAGTCAGCTTTGCGCAGTTATAGAACATACAGGACATGTCCGTCACCTGTGCGGTCCTGAAGTCTTTCAGATCGAGGCCCTCGAGCTCACTGCAGTCGTTGAACATGTATGCCATTGTCGTCACCCCGGCAGTGTCAAAGCCTGTCAGGTCGATACCCTTCAGAGCAATACACTCACTGAACATGTAGCTCATATCGGTCACAGCTGAAGTATCAAAGGTCCTGAGTTCAAGACTCATAAGATTCTCGCACAGCATGAACATGAACGACATGTCAGTCACATTCGAAGTATCAAAACTCCTGCCGAATACGATATTGTCAAGCTTCCTCTGTCCGTGGAACATCCCCCGCATCGAAGTCACTCCGGCAGTTTTGAGACCTGTTATATCCAGGCTTTCCAGTACCGGACCTACATCTGGAGTACAAAAAGCAAAGCCCATATCCGCTTTGCAGCTCACGCCGTTTCCGATTACGACATTTTTCAATCTGCTGTATGATCCGTCGACGGATACGAGTGAACTGTTCACTGTGCCTCCTCCGCGCAGGACCACATCATAGACATCCAGTTTCATAAGGTTGCGGTCAGCTCTTATCACCTTTGCAGGGAGGTAGATACTCGAGTTGTATTCAAAGACCTCTGCTTTCTTTATACCGTCAGAATCCAGTTCTGCCTTATGTTCCGCGTCATCATATGAACTATCGTATATTCCCGTCCCATAACCGGCGTTTTCCCCGGTACCCAGGGTATATATATTGTCCATATCTGTTACGATAACCTTGAGATCCGCATCGGCGCCGTCACTCTTCCTGGTCAGTCTGACTGTTGAAGCTCCTGCCATTAACGTTGTGATGGACCAATACTCACCGTCCGCGTCAGTCTCTTTTTCCGTGATCCTCACGATCGGATCATCGACAGACACCTCATAATCGTCGAACCGGTCTCCCGAAGGCAGGATAATACCGGCCCTGTCCTTTCTGCCGAGAGCGAGTTCAGCGCAATCGACTTCAAAGGTCGCCTGGGCAGCACCGTTGACCGTATAGTCACCCGCATAGATACGAGTGCCCACACTCCTGGATGCGATCACAGTCGCGGCATCTCCCGAAGCGATCACCTCATATGAATAATCCTGCGACAGCTCCTCATCTTCGACTCTCCAGGTGTAGCTTCCCGAGACCATATCGGCGATAGAACCGGACCAGCTGTTCGATCGTTCCAGGCGTACGCTCTTTCCGTCCAGTTTATCGCCGTTTTCGTCATACAGCTGACAGGTCAGGGTCTGATCGTCCCTCAGTCCGTCTCTGTCATTGTCGTCATCCCACACGACTGTAACTGCGGCCGTGGCCAGTCTGGCGAAGGTGAAACTTGCCTGCGATACGAATGAAGATGATATCGTCCCGGTATATCCGGTCATGCTCATAAGCCTGAACCCGTCTTTATTTGCCGGAGTGATCGTGTATGAAGTGCCGATCGGAAGAGACACGGCCATCCCGCCATGATCTGGCCTGAGTTGTATCTGCGAAACACCTCTTTCGAACTGCATACCTTCGATATAACCATTTATTAAAGTGTTATCGAGCGTTATAGTAAAAGCAAACTCAGTATTCCTATTCTCATCACTGTTTGGAATTACCTGATCTGATATCTCCAGTTTTCCGGTCTCGATCTCGTTTATGAGTATCGTTCCGCCTTCTCCTTCTTCGGTCCCCGCATGCTTATATCCTACAGGGATCTCCTCTTCCCATGTATACTCGATCTCTTTGCCATGATCGTACTTGTAAAGATCAATGACAGTGTATTTCCAATCGGAGTTACGATCTAGCTCCACCTCGTTAACGATCGAACCGTCGGCCCGGAGCCTGAGCCTTAGGTACTCAGGTCGCATGGAATAAAAATAATAGTCATCAGCCCAGATGACCGCGACTCTGCTTTCAGTTTTTTCAGGCACTCTGTAATTAGTGAGCGTCGTGCTTGTTCCTGTCACTTCATTTTTTATCAGCTTATAACCTTCCGTCAGAGCCGGTTCTGCCCACGTGTATTCTATCCTCTTGCCATTCTTGTATTCCGGCAGAAACTCGATCTTGTTATACCAGAGATTATCCGCACTCAGCGTCACACTTTCCCCGGTATCGACTCCGTCAGCAAGAAGCTTGGCAGTCACCTCTGCAGGCCTCACACAGTCACGATCCTCTTCGTCATCCCACCGCACCGTAACGGTAGCATATGTCACACCGGTCCGCGTATTTTGGATCGTGTAGCTGACATTACCGTTCTCGTCGACACTTCTTACAGGTGAACCGCACTTATATCCTTCTACTTCGACCTCTCTGATGCCGTAGATGATCTCCTCCCCCTCATCTGTATACTTTGAAAGGTTTGCAAACGTGTGATCCCATGAGCCGTTTTTGAGTATAGCGTTCATATCTGTGTCGACCGCTTCTGCCGCTCCGATCTTTTCAGTCAGCACTACTGTGACATCCGGTCTTGCTGCTATAGCCTCTTCATCATTGTCATCTTCCCATATCTTCTCAACATACACAGTCGTCTTTTCAGTGCTCTTGTTCTCGAACACCCAGTTGTTGTTCTCATTCGAGATCAGCTTCGTTTCATACTTCTCATCGTCATAAGCTGTCTCTTTGACTGTGTATACTATTTCTTTGCCGTTTTCATCATATTTATCGAGGTCATCAAAGCTTCCGGTTATTTCTGTTCCGGAGAGCGTCAGGGTCTTTCCGGTCGTCTCCCCGTTTGCGTACAGTTCAAAGGTCGCGCTATCCATGGGACCCCTCCAGATCAATGTCACTGATATTGATAGCTTTCCGGTCCTTGTATTCGTGATCACAAATCCTTTCTCATATGTTCCGTCGATCGCAACTACATATCCCGGATACGCGATTTCTTTTATGGAATACTCGATCTCATGTCCGTCATTGATATCAAACCTGGAAACATACTCGAACTTGCCTTTCCAGCTGTTAGCGCTGTTGAGTCCGATATTGATATCCGTGTCTTTTCCGTCTGCAGTTAATCCGACAACTATCGGTTCATCTCCCGCAGTCCCATTCCAGTGCACTTCCACAGGAATAGCTATCCTGTCATCGTTAGCATTCGTGAATGTTACAGTTGACAGTGTTTTTTTGATCTCACCTTGACCACCTCCTGAAACGTTGGTCAGCACGAAGCCATCCTTGTTCTGTTCTGTTACGGTATACCGGGTACCAATAGGCAGTCCTACCGCCACTTGGTATTCTTCATCCTTCATCCTGAAAGTCGCCACACCATCAGTGAAGTACATGCTGCCAAAGATCCCGCTGATCGAAGTATTATCCAGTGTGACAGTAAATTCGAATTCAACATCCTTATCTTCTTCCAACGAACTCACTACCTGATTGTTTACCCGGAGGCTTCCGGTCTGACGTTCGTATGTAAAAACTGCCTCAGCCGTCTCATCGCCGATCACCCCGGTGTCTCCGGTCTTGGAAAGCGTGAAGCCGTCAACTGCTGTCCCCTCTACCTCGTATGCTATTCCTCCGGGCAAACGCGCTGCTATAGAACTGTCACCATCCTTCATCTTTACCGTGGCTACACCTTCATCGAAGGTAAGATCGCCGTATTCTCCGCTGATAGTGTCATCATCAAGCGTCACTGTGAAGGTGAACTCACGATCCTTATCCGCCTCCAGACGACTGTTCACTGTGTTTGTCAGCTTCAGATCCCCAAAGATGCGCTCGGCGTGATACTCCACAAACTGCATCCCTTCCGAGACCACAACCGGTTTATCCGATCCGGCATCAAGGCCGTTGATCCTTATCTTAGGTGTGAACAACGCCCGGTTTGACGTCTCATTCACGATAAACTTGAACCCCTGTGGAATATGATCGATATATCTCGCTTCACCGGGTGTTAGTGTGAACTCTTCAGATACGCCGTTTTCGAAACTAAACTGATCATATGCACCATATCCGCCGGTACTACCTGTATAAGTGAACGAGGTATCGGGATTTCCGGAATCATCTACTGCCGTAAGTTTAAACGTGAATGACCTTGTCTGATCGGCAGCAAAAGGACTGTCGACCGTCAGGTAAACAACCAGCCCGGAATCTCCCCTGATGCCTAGAAACTCCGCCACTCCATCGGGATTGCCCGTTTCAGCCACTCTTCCGTTTATCACGCCGTCGGAAGGAATATGCGTTAGATCCTGCATTTCGTTAACATCCGTCTCCGTAACAGTGAAAGGCATTCCCAACGGCAGATCTGAAGCTGTTTTTGTCTCACCGTGCTTCAGCGTGAATGTCGCTTTATCGGTCGAGTCAAATACCATATCGCCGTATGTCCTGGTCTCGCCCTCAGGAATACCGAGAGAATCTCCAAGCTGCACAACATAACTGAATTCTCTGTACTGCGTGTCATACTCATTACCGTACCAGACCGTCTTCTTCACGGTCAGTTCGCCTCTCTCGCGCAGGTTTATCGTCTCGATATCGGTATTTTCATCCTCAACGATCGTGCCGGTGCTCTTGCCGTTTGTCCATGACGTCACGAATCTGTCATACTGCGTCACCTGCTCAACCTCAAAAGAAAGACCTGCCGGAAGTCCGCTTGCTTTTTTCGATCCGTCGTTTTTCAACACAAGCTCCGCGACACCGTTTTCGAAAGACATGTCTCCATATGTGCCGCTCAGACTCTCACCCAGAGTCACTCTGAGCACGAACTCCAGCTCTTTGTCCGACTCCACAGGGGAATCCACTTTGTTAGAAACTGTAAGGGCCCCCGTCCCTGCAGCGTGCACCGTACCGTTCAGCGCTCCGCCAAAGAGCCCTGACGCACCGGGGAACTTCATCTCAGGTATCGCCGCAAAAAAGACAGCAAACGCAAGAAATCCCGCCAATATCCGTTTTATGATCCTGCTCTTCTTCATGTAAGCCACATCCTTCTGTCGTAAAAAACAGTCATTCAGACTGTCTATCCGCCTATTTTATCTTCACCTTCGTAGTGTAATCTATGCCGTTCACGGTCGCCGTGACAGTGATGCCCTTCGCGGCCTTTTTGTCTGCTGCCGTCAGTATGCCTGTCTCCGGATCTATCGTCGCCTTGTCCGCATCCTTATCGGCGATAGAATACACTATTTCCGCGTGTTCAGGGGTCTTTTTCAGCATCTTTCCAAGCTCCAGCGTCCCGTTTCTCTTCACCGTATAGCTGTTCTTCCCAAACTGCGGAAATGCCACCTTCACCGTGATAGTCACCTTGTTAGCCTTTTGGTTCTTGCCGCTTCCGAAATATGCGGTCAGCTTGACTGTGCCGTTCTTTTTGACAGTCATCAGGCCGGTCTTTGAAACACCCGCTATGCTCTTCTTTGATGTGGTCCACTTAGTCGGAGCCACTGTAGAATTGATATACCCGTTCAGGTCGACATTTCCTCTGTAGATTACTGTCAGTTTGCCGTCAGCAAGCGTACGCCCCGGTCTTGTGACCGTGATCGGAGTACTTTCGCCAAGCTCTGTATCATTCTTGCCATAGGCCTTTACGACAACCGTCTCCGTCTCGCCTTCAGCCAGGTTTCCCATGGACAGTATGCCCTTCCTGCCGATCTGAGACTTTGCGCCGGCAGGTATTATCTCGTATCTTTTGATCCCCTTGACCTTTTTGAAGTACATCTTTTTCACATCTATGGACTTCGAGGCAAAGGTTCCTTCAGCAGCGTTGTATCTGCTCAGATCGGCCTCGATCGGACCATGCGGATCGGTGACATCCACAGTGCATTTAAGCTCTGTATCACCACCTATACGGACGGATATGACCGCGCTGCCCTTTTTCCAACCGGCCTTTACGACACCTGCCGCCACCGATGCGACACTCTCATCACTGCTGTTCCAAACGATAGTGCGTCCCGCCAGAGACTCTGCGGGGTCTGCCTTCACAGTCAGTCTTACCGTACTGCCCGGATCCATCACCAGTGCGGTATGATCGAGCGTAAACACGGGAGCGGTCACCTTTTTTTCGGTCTGCTCACCCTCGGTCCCTTCTTCGGTCTGCTCATCCTCGGTGTCTTTTTTGTCCTCACCGTTTTCTTCCCCGTTCTCCTCCTGTGTACCTGCGAGCACGGCATTTTCAGACGTCACCTTGCCGTTTTTGCCCACCCCGATCACCACGGCACCGTCATTTCCGGTGCCCTTGCCGGAGACGGTCACGACATCATCTTTGGTCAGTACGGCATCAGCTGTATCCATGCCCGATACCAGGTTCAGTTCAAAGGTCTCCCCCTCCTCAAGGCCCTGTATCGAGACCTCGACATTGCCGTTATCCGTGTTGATAGTCGCGCTGTCTGCCTGGGTCTTCAGCGAGATGCTGCTGTTCTCATCGAGCATCGTGACAGATAATCCATCCCCGCTGCCATCCTGATCGACTATCGTCTGCTCACCCACCGGAACGTAGAAGAGTCTGCTGTTCCCCTGACTATGATCGCTTCCGTCCATTAGAAGTCCCGCCGGGTTGGCGTCGAGGACAGTCCCCTCTTCACCGGAGAGCTCGACATCGCCGCCGTCAACGCTCACAAGCTCGTTCCCGGAACCGTCCTTTATCAGATAGTGGCAGGAGTCCACCGAGATGGCGCGGAGTCTTGATTTCATGCGGAATTTCAGCTTTTCCTTCATCCTGAACTTCATCCGGAATTTCATCCTGAACTTCATCCTGAACTTCATCCTGAATTTCATCCGGAACTTCATTCGGAACTTCATCCTGAACTTCATTCTGAACTTCATCCGGAATTTCATCCTGAATTTCATCCTGAATTTCATTCTGAACTTCATTCTGAACTTCATCCGGAACTTCATCCGGAACTTCATCCGGAATTTCATCCGGAACTTCATCCGGAACTTCATTCTGAACTTCATCCGGAACTTCATCCGGAACTTCATTCTGAACTTCATCCGGAACTTCATTCGGAACTTCATCCGAAAATCAGTCTTCTTATATCCGCCGCTCACCCATTGACGGTATGCTTCGTCATCGTCGGCGGTCCACTGGGTATAGTCCTCCTGCGAGGCATCCCAGGTACCTCCGCCCTGCTCAACGCACTTCTGATACTGTTCCTCCTCAAGTGCAGTCCACTCGGCCTGTGAGGTATCGCCGTCCCGGGCTATCTCCCAGCCGCTCCGGTAGCTCGCCTCCTCGTCGTAGCTCCAGGGATACTCCGCATATACCTTCTCATCATCAGCGGTCCAGCTTTTGTTCCATGCCTCATATCCGCTCTCCTCGGCGGCATCCCACGGATCGACGCTGTCTGCCTGCTCGTCCGCATCAGTCCATGAATCGCGCCAGTTTATGTAATCCCATTCCTCCCGATCGGTCCATGGATCCTTCCTGTATTCATTCTCTTCCTCACTCGTCCATGTCCAGTTCTGATATATCTCTTCATCATCAGCTGTCCAGGGATCCTTCTCATATTCGGCGTCGTTCTCATCTGTCCAGCTTTTGTAATAAGCCTCATCCTGCTCCGACCAGGGCTCCGCGTTGTACGCGTTCTCTTCAGCGGTGCTCCAGGTCCAGTTCTTATACTCTTCTTCGTCCTTATACGTCCAGGGGTTGGCATTGTACGCCGCCTCGTCGTCAGCGCTCCAGACCCACTGCTTGTACGCTTCCTCGTCGGCATTCGTCCAGTAGATCCGCTTATTCCACTCCTCGTCCTCGGCAGTCCACTTCTTATAGAGTTCCTCTTCCTCCTGTGACCAGGGTTCCTTCCTGTATGCCTGTTCGTCGTCGGCCGTCCAGACCCATTGCTTATATGCTTCCTCGTCCTCCTGCGTCCAGGGATCTCTCCAGTATGCCTCCTCATCCTCGGCGGTCCAGACCCATCTTCTGTACTCCCGCTCGTCCTCCTCAGTCCATTGTGCAATCTCATCATCATCCGAGAACCAGTACTCCGAGCGGAAGAAGCCTCTGTCATCGAGAACTGCCGTATAGATATCGTAAGGAACGTACATGATGTGCGAGTACACGTTGCGCACATCACCGTCCGCATCCGCGCTGCCCCACTCTATATGTCTCCCGTCAGCTGTGTTGCCCAGGTCATAGTACCAGTATTTATATTCATCTCCGGACTTGAATACCTTTATGGATCTGTCGTCATCGGGATGATTGGAGTCGTATACATGAATGAGCGCGGTTCCGTCTTCCATTTCCTCAAAGGTGTGCGCGAGAAGCGCATGACCGCCCTCAGGACCGTAAACACCGATTATCATCGGGTGATACTCGCTCGCCATCTGAAGGCACAGCTCTGCGACATCGGTATTGTTCGTATTGCAGTAGGATACCCTCATGTCGTACTGCGCGATCTGCATGGCCTCCATGAATTTTCTGAGATCACTCTTTAGATCGTCAAAGGTGTCATCGGACGGATCGGTATCCTCATCAGGCATCCCCAGATCGCCGATAGTATGCGCATTCTTGTCATAATCGTAAACCGTGACGCCGTTTCCCGTGGAGTCGATCATCGCGCTGGTCGCAGACGCTCCGAAGCAGTTGCCGCTCCACGTATCGTTGCACATATCAAACATCGTCTGGCCCTTGCTACCGTAGACCGCGACCCATCTCTCAAGCGGTATCTCGTAATCCTCGCGGTTCTTCATCCCGGCATAGCTGTTGTCAAAGGTGTATGAGAGCGCATCGACCTTCTCGGCAGCTGTTTTGGGTGCTCTTGTAAAGTAACCCGGCAGGTCGCCTGCATAGTCAAGCCTTGCGTACGTCGAATAGTCCCTGTCAGCTGACGGCTCCCAGGCGTACTGCGTGCCATGATCGCCCGCGAGAGCACTGCAGGAACCGAACATCATGGTGTTTCCGCCAAGCCCGGATGTGACAAAATCATCTGATGCGATTATGGTGGTCAGCAACGGGCAGTTGTCGAACATGTACGACATATCCGTCACATTGGCTGTATTGAAGTTTGAGAGGTCAAGTGTCCGCAGATTACTGCAGCTGTGGAACATATACTTCATCGATGTGGCCGCTGACGTGTCAAGAGTCGACACATTGAGATCCTCCAGCGATCTGCAGCCGTCGAACATATTGGCGAAGCTGGTTACTGATGATGTATCAAGTCCTGAGAGATCGATATGATCTATACTCTTGCAGTTGTAGAACAAATTCGCAAAGCTTGTTACATGTGAAGTGTCAAGGCCTGAGAGGTTGACATCAAGTAGGTATTCACATCCTGAGAACATACTCGCAAAAGATGTTACCTCTGAAGTATCGACACCCCTCATATCGATATGTTCATATCGCACGCCACTTTGATAGTAATCGTAGAACATACAAGCAAGAGAACCTTTGGCCTTTACACCTTCCCCGAATATCACATCTCTGGCAGTAGTACATATGTAACTGTCTCCGGTTGTCCGGGACAGCGTCAGGACGACATTATAAACGCCTCTTATCGTTCCTGTCGGATACGACACTGACGGATACGATACTACAGATACCATTTTGGCGGGAATATACAGATGCGTGGATGGTGCATCGCTCATGCACTTGAAATTCAGGTCATTGCCGTTCAGTTCATACCTGACGTACATGTTGCTCACCGTGCTCATCGTAGGCTGGGCAACTGCCGTGACAGGACACTCTGTTGACCGTCCCCTGCCGGTGATGGTGATCTTTCCGACGGCTTTTTGTGAAGTAGAAATGTTTTTTACATACCAGCAGTTTTCGCTGTCAGACCTTGTGACTTCCAGGATATCCGTGTCATCTGTGGTCACATTGGATATATCGCCGCTTGCGAGCGCGGTGATCCTCGCCAGGTCGTTCTTTCCGAGCGCGAAATCAGGATAATCGGCGGTGTAGATCGTATTGCTTGTATCATAGATATTATATAGACCGGCTCTGATCTCCAGGATCTCGCCTTCCATTCTTTTTACATTGGCTGTGATCCCTGCCGTCTCACCGCTTATTATGGTTCCTGTTTTTGTACCTTCTACACCATGGTACTCACTTTCTCCGTTCCATTTGATCTGACAATTCCATTCTTCTACCATTCTGAGCTCATAGGTTATACCGGCCGGTAGTGACGTGGCTTTTTTCGATCTTGAGTATCTTTCCCTGTAGTCCTGGCACAGTTCAAATGTAGCGACACCATTCGTGAAAGACATGCTGCCGTATGAACCGTTTATCGACTTATTGCTAAGTTCGAGAACAAATTTAAATTTCTTCTGATCGCCGTCGTAATCCTCTGAATAGTTGCTGTCAACATTTATGTATACGTTCAGGTCTCCCGTGCCTTCTTCCGCCCTTACCGTATTTTCAAAACCTGCGATACCCATCTCCGGGATAGCCGAAAAAAAGACCGCAAAGGCAAGAAGCCCCGCGATCATTCGGTTTCTTAAAAATCTGCAAGCTGACAGTGGTGATATTTTATTATTCATGTTCCCCTTCTTCCATCATCTTCTTCTCACGGACGCCGTTTAACAGTATATAGGTCTCGAGATAATTCTCGTTCCTGCCCTCCTTGAGAAGGAATCCGATGTCCTCCATGACCTCCGGTCTTTTGAAGAGTTCCACGAGATAGGGCGCATAGCGCGTGCCGCTGCCCTCCTCAAGTTCTCTGGTGAAATCATCCATGGTCTTGCCGGCATTGTATGATCGTCCGACGGTGTCTGTCGCGGCATCCAGACAGTCCGCGCAGGTGACGAGGTTTATGATCACTCTCTCCGGCAGATCCTTTGTAGAAAAATTCTCGGGATATCCCCTGTTATCGTCGTACCACTTGTGGTGTCCTCTGGCCACATTGGTATACTTCCTCGTCGAAGTGAATCTCGACATCAGATGGTCTCCCATATCGGGATGCTGCTTGATCAGCGCGAATTCTTCGTCAAGAATACGTCTGCCGTAGATCATGATAGTGTCGATGATCGAGAGCTTGCCGAAGTCGTGACAGATGGCAGCATGCCACGCAAAATCAAGGATATCATCATCGCTAAAGCCCATCTTCTCTCTCATATCATCGAAGAGCTCCGGCATATCATTGAGCAGATGCTTGCACAGACAGCGGGTGATCCTGCCCACCATCATGGTGTGCACATACGTCGGCGGATGAAGAGCCGCCAGACAGCTGATACACATTTCTTCAAATGTGACCACGCCGGGTATCTCGATGAATCCCTCCAGGATCGCGAACGCATATTCCAACTGGAAGCTGAGAGATCCGGTATCCTGAGAAAGCTGAAGGAAGGATATGGTGTTGTGATATATATCAGCGAGCTGCTTCGACTGAGCCTCGGATATCCTTCTGGGATCGAGAAGGAATATATACTCCAGAGGCACCGTCAGATTCAGGAAGGTGTCTCGGATCTCGAATTCTTCTTTGTTCCTCTTGTCGTACATCTCAAGGAGTTTTTTCGCATACTCTTCCTCCGGAAGTATCCCGGCCTCGAAGTTGGCTCTCATGATGTTTAGCTCGATCTCGGCAGGATCGAGCATTTCCGAAAACCTCTCGGTATCGGATTCCCAAATGGTATACATCTCCTCCATGAGCTTTGCGATCTCAAGGCACTGTTCCTTCGACATGTCTCTCTGATTGTGATTCTCTACCAGCATCCCGATGTATTCGAGAGTCCTCAGATTGTGATAACCCCAATCATATTCAGGTACCTGTTCCCTGTAGAAATCGTCCTCGCAGAGCCGGAGGGCTCTTTTCAGAAGCTCCAGGATCTGTGTGTTCTCCTCCTCGGTGCAGTCAGTCACGCCCTCGTACATAACGCAGAAATAGCGCGCATTTGTCAGCACTCTTTCCTTGGAATCATCAGAGAGCTTCGCGAACTTTTCCTTATCCAGATAATCGAAGATCCTCTCAGCGGCTTTGTCTCCGCGTACCCTGAAAGCATCCGCGAGTTCGGGTCTGATAGTGATGCGCCTGAGTGTATTGAGCATCGTATAACAGGCCATTATCTCTTCATCGATCCACTTGATGATCGCGTCATCATCCTTGTTTTCAATGGCATTGTTCAACAGCTTCTCGATCAGCATCAGCAGTATGCTGGGATCGAGGTTTTCAAGCTCCATGTCGTTTAAGAGCTCATCCGCGAACTCACCCATCTGTTCTATCTTATCCGAAGTGATGTTGTCCCCCGCGAGCAGGACAGGATAGACCAGCTGATCGAGGATCTCACGGTTTATCTTGGACAGCTCTCCGATCTTCACGAAGTTCTGCCTGAGAAGTTCCCTGTAGCTGCTCGCATCCTTGACATCCGAGAGCTTCGGTGACGACAGGAACCGGACCTGAGCGATGTTTCTCACGTATGATTCAATTGTATGATTCACTTTTTCTTCCTCACAAAAAGCCACCATTATGCCGCGAAAAATACGCAAATATACAGAGTAAATATTAGCACAAATACCGCGAAACCGCAATAAAAAAGACGCACGCGGAAACCGCTGTGCGCCTTTGCACATCACTGTGGACCGAGCCGGATCACTTCACCTTTATAGCCGCCTCGTAGACTATGCCTTTTATTTTTGCCCTGATCTTGGTGGAGCCCTTCTTTACACCTGTGATCTCGCCCGTCGCAGGATCGACTGTGGCGATGCTCTCATCCGCGGATGAATATACGGGAGTGACGCCTGAGATATGGCACAGATGAGGAAGCAAAAGAGTCCGAGCGCCATGAACAGGCCGGAGAAGACGCCGTTGTGTGCGAATTGGTACATGAGTATCTGGATGAGGGCCGCCACAGCCAGGAAACTGAAGCCCACGGCGATGTACCTGTAGGAATACACCAGGCCCTTTCTGATGTCGATCATGATCGTCACGGCGATGGTCATTATACCTATCGCGGCGCAGCCCGCTGCTATGGGAAAGCTCTCCAGCAGCGTCATCTTTCCCGACAGGAACAGACCCATGCACAGGACAAAATTGGCGACCTCCAGCGTGCCGACCGAAGTGGTCGCTTTGTTGTACCGGCCATTCTGCATCGAATCTATGAAGACCAGGAACGGTATCGGCATGATGATGACCATGAGGAATGGCATGTCGGACATGATCGATACGTTCCTCGTATAGAGCTGCCGGAAGATGGAATTGGACAGCACCCAGACCGCGCCTATGATCGCGCCAAGCGAAAGATGCTGCATCTCCAGATACTGTCTGTGGATGATCCTGTATACGACGGACGCGATAAAGCTGATAAGGCCTATGATCAGGATCGCCAGTCCCACAAAGAACTCCGCACCGTAGTCCCTGAAGAGAAAAGCGAGGATACCTAGCCTCGTACCGTAGTACACCTCATAGAGCATCCCCGAGTTGTAGCTGTAGTGCACACGGAGGGTTTTGCCCGCGTCCTCGGGATAGAGCGAAGCCATGACATAGCACTCCGCGGACCTGTCCCCCAGGAGCTTGTGATCCTCGACGGCGTACCGCTCCCGCAGTTCATCTCCGACGTAGATCTCCATATCCATGCCGCGAAACCACATGGCGGACATCTCTCTGTCAAGCGTCTGTGGCAGCGTGGTCTCGATCGTGATATCGCCGTCCGTCCTCCCGGGTATCTTTATCGGTACCCTGGTGCCGTCCTCTTTTACCTCGACCCAGTTGTCACCCGGGAGCATCTCGCAGATATAGCCGTTCGAAGGCACATTCGCCGGGAAAAAGATCTCCCCGAGCAGAATGTAGCCAAAGACAATGATCACTATGATCGTCAGCGCGAGTTTAATATACTTCATATATCCAAAATTAGCATAGACTGTGGGGTTTGTCAAAAACGCATTCCAGAGACAAACCGGCCCGCCGGGTTTCCCCGGCGGGCCGATCTCTTTACTTCTTATTCTGCTTCAGAACCTTATTTGAACAGATCCGCGAGCTTCTTCTTCTTTCTCTTGAACCAGTTCAGTGCCCATGCCCAGAATCCTGCGAATGAACCAAGGCTCATCATGCCCCAGGTTGCCATCGTGGCCGCGTCGCCTGTCGACGAACGTCTTGCTCCGAGAACCTTAGGAACTCTCTTCGCACCCAGTACCATACGTCTCGCACCGAGAACTGCAGGATTGACAGTAGGTGTAGGTGTTCTGGTCACTCCGAGTACCTGTCCGGGTGTAGGAGGTACATCATTGGTCGGCGGTATCGGAGGTGTAGTCGTCTCTTCCGTAGGCGGTGTTGTAGGAGGCGTCGTAGGAGGCGTTGTCGGAGGAGTTGTCGGAGGCTTCTCAGGCGTATGTGTATTCGTAATGACGAATCTCACGTTGCCGTCCACATCGATAGCTCTCACTGTCTCACCCTTGTAGCCTTCGACCAGCTCTTCAGCGACCGTGTACTCGATCTGCTTGCCCTTCGAATTGTACTTAGGCAGCTTACCGAAGTCGTATGCCCATGTGCCGCTCGCGTCTGCCTTTACAGTTACCATAGATCCGGCAACCTCAACGCCATCCGCGTACAGGAGCACTCTCAGTGTCGCAGGTCTGATCTTGTCAGCGTCATTGTCGTCATCCCATACCTTGAAGCCGCTTGCTGTGATCTTGACGGGATCGTTCAGAGCCCTGATCTCGATAGCTGCTGCAACTCCGCTCTTCTCACTGATCGTAAATGTGTACTTATCCTGAGTCTTCTCGTATCCGGCAGGAGCACTATCCTCTACGAAGTAGTAGTTGCCGAACTCGAGCTCATCAACCGTTATCGTGCCGCCGTCAGGCGTTGTGTATGTGCCGACCTTCGTTCCGTCTTCCTTGTACAGTGTGAACGTCGCGCCCTTAAGAGCATTGCCGTTCGAGCTGTCGACCTTGATCAGCTTCACGGAACCGACCTGCTTATCCTGCGTATTCGTGATCACAAGACCGCTCTCAACATCACCGCTGTAAGCTGTCGTGTAGCCCTTAAGCTTCGTGAGCTCCTCAACCTTGTACTCGATAGGCTTGTTGGCCTTCGCATCGTCGACGCTGGCGTACTTGTCGAGCTTCTTATATGTATATGCCCAACCATTCGCGCTTGAAAGCTCAACCTTCGAATTGCCGTTTACATCAGCCGCTTCCGTGAATGCTGTCTCGCCGGGAGCCTTCTTGAACAGCTGTACCTCGATCTTTTCCTGAGGAACCTGGCCGACCCAGATCTTCTTGACAGGAATGTTCACCAGCTGTGTATTGGTTATGCCGAAGCCCTTCTCTTCATCACTCAGATCCTCAGCGTCCACATCGGAGCGGAACTCTATCTGGGTGATCACGCCGTTCTTCTTCACTGCCAGAGGAAGCTCGACCACGCTGTACTCGATCTCTTTGTGGTTCTCATCGTACTTAGGAAGATCCTTGAACTCTCCGTTCCATCCCGAGCTGCTGTCGAGCCATGTCTCGTAGTACTGATCTGTCTCCTCGCCGTTGCGGTACAGGGTGAACCTGATAAGCACGCTCAGATCCTGATCGGAGTTCCAGAACTTATCAACAAGGCAGTCAACAGTCGCTATATCGTGCTTGTTGGTGATGGTGGTGATCGTTCCAACCTTATTGTTGGAGATCATCAGGTAGTCCTTAGGAACATCCTTCTCTTCCCAGTAGTAGTTGTACTCGATGCCGTTAGGATCTCTCTTTACCAGATCGCTTATAGTCTCAGTCCAGCTATTAGCATCTGACAGCTCGACGTCGATATCTTTCCACTCGTCATCATTTACATTGTATGTGGCTACTTCGTCCGTGCTTCCTCCATCCGTGCTTGCTCCTCCGTCTGCTGCAGCAACTTCTTTTACGCCCTGGCCTCTCTTCAGAGTGACGACCAGCTTCTTAGGTCTGATACCGTCGCGGTCCTTATCATCGTCCCAGACCTTCAGCACTGTGGCAGAAGTCTTCTCAACGTCATACTTGTTAGTGATAGTTGTGATCGTACCTACGAAACCACCTTCTTCGGATTTCTCGTTCTCAATGGACTGCAGACTGTAACCCTCAGGTAGTTTATCTGTCGCTTCAGTCCAGGTGTACTCAATCTCCGCGCCCTTATCGTACATCGGCAGCTGAGTGATCGTGGCTTCCCATCCATTATCATAGTTCAGAACTACAGGGGCAACTTCGGTCTTTCCATCGGAAAGAGTTACCTTATCAAGTTTCGTGCCGTTGACAGAGGCTTCCAGCGTCACAGTCAGTGACTCAGGTCTCTTGCGGTCACGGTCCTCACCATCGTTCCAGATCTTTCTGACTTTGGCCTGAGTCTCGATGATCTCATGAGTATTGGTGATCAGGTACTCTGTATCCATAGGATCTT
>JAILGA010000046.1 GCA_024697225.1 Lachnospiraceae bacterium | reverse complement strand
GGATCGCTTTCACCGGCTTCTCCCATTCATGTGTGAAGTGCATCCCCTGCATCCGCATCACACCGCCCTGTCCGGGACCTTCGAACATATATACCTCGAACCCCTTCTCCTGCATATACAGAACGGTGAAAAGAAACTCTTCAAAATAGCTGTCATTCCCGCCGTGGATCAGGATGGTTCCTTTGCTCTCCCCCTTCGGAACCACATGCATCACGGGGAGCTTTACATTCTCAAACGGAACATCAACCCGCTTGATCCGCGGATGCTCTCCCTCAAAGAAATCCGCATAATACGCATAGAACAGCTTCGTGGCTTTCTCGTAATACTTCTTCTTGTCCGGGTCACCGTCATACATGAAGAACTCGCTCATCCGGTAGTATGCTATCGCATTTCCTGTTCTGCCCTCTTTCATGGCGGTATCACCAAGACTGATCAGTTCACGCTTCCAGTCCGCGCTGTCGTGGATCCTTCCGGCCACCTTCTTTACATCGGAGAGCTCGCCGCCGTCCCAGTTGATGACGCGGTTCAGCTGGTAATTGAAATTCGCCTCGTCATTGAGCTGATATACGCCCCTTTTCAGGACCACCGGCTGATTCACATCGTATTTTTCCATGATAAAAAACCTCCTGTTCATGATGCTGTCATGATAACAGGAGGTCTCCTCTCAGACTTTCAAATAGCTGCTAACTTTTGATGAATTCCGAAAAAGATATGCCGAACATCCTCTTGCAGGTGGCCGCGAAATGAGAAGGCGAATCAAACCCGGCATTCAGCGCGGCTTCTGTGATATTTTTGGTACTGCAGTAATGCAGATACCCTTTCTTCATTTTCTCAAGAACAAGATACCGGCCAAGCGCGATGCCCATCTGTTCTTTGAAGAGATGCGAGAGCCGGCTTTCCGAAAGGCACGCCTCACCGCATAACTGTTCCATGATATCTGAGGGTATGGTATCTCTGCTCTCCAGAAAAGATAATACCCTCTGTATGCGTTCATCTGCTGCCGGCTTTATGCCTTTTTCAATCCCGCAGGCTTCCGGCATTCTCCTGTCGACCTCCTTAAGATCACCGGCGCACTTTTCCCAGATATCCGCCATGAGATCCACTGTTGCGGTATCGATCAGCGAGAAGTCCCTGCCGCGCAGAAAGCTTTCCTCAACGGCCCGTGCCATTTCACTGGTGGTATCAAGGAGAAACAGCAGCATATCCCCTGTTTCCGCGTAGATGGTATGCTCCACATCCGAAGAGATAAAGGCCCCCCGG
Organism: Lachnospiraceae bacterium; assembly: GCA_024697225.1. Lineage (GTDB taxonomy): Bacteria > Bacillota > Clostridia > Lachnospirales > Lachnospiraceae > Butyrivibrio. The sequence goes on along the minus strand of JAILGA010000046.1, from coordinate 2,621 downwards.
CACTGAAACGTGTCTTCTCCCACAACACAGGTAAGCTCCCCCTTGATCCCGAATACCATATGGGCGGCAAGATGCTTGTGAAGATCCGGTGTCCGGTATTCCGACCGGATCAGTATATGATCATACGCAAACAGAATGTCAGTCATACAGAGTATTATACGCAGGCATTCATTCTCTCACAAGGTCATACATATAACTCTTCTCTCCCAGTGTTCTTGTATTGATATGCTTCATGCCGATATGCGCATACTTATCCTTCTTGATCTTTGCGTCCGTTGAAACGATGACCGGGAGCTTCCCCTGGCGGGCCACCTCAAAAGCGGTCTCAACCAAAGGTCGCATAAACCCTTTGCCCTGATACTCCTTCTTTACCGCGAGAAGTTCGATCTGGACAAACTGCTTCTTACTGTCTCTATAGATCTTTTCAAGGCTCGCTCCGCCTGCCTGGAACTTCTTGACGATCCTGCTGAAATTCCTGAATCCAAGTGCCCTTGCCATCCTCCACACCATCTTGAACATGGCGGTTCCCGGATAAGGATGGGTTGTGTCCGTCAGGATGATGATCCCTTCTTTTTTGTCAGAGGTTGCATAAACACCATCATATTCATTTGCCGTTCTGATCATGGCGACCAGATAGTTCACCAGACTTGTTCTGTCCGGATATCCCGGATAATACGGGACCATGCCGATCTCTTCATCGCCGTAGTCATAATAGGCAAACACCTCCGCAAACTCTCTCATCTCCGCTTCTGTCAGTTTCACTTTGTTAAGCATAATGCCCTCCTTGAAATCCTTGATGATCCCAAGTATAATCTCCATAAAATGACTTTCAATAATTTCAGAGTCATTAAAAATCTTTTCGGAGACGACGATATGCCAAAGATATTTACCGATGAAAACAGGGATGAAATTCGGCTGAAACTGCTCGACAAGGGCTTCAGGATGCTTAAGAAAGGCGGCCTGTCTGCTGTGAACATTGATCAGCTGACCGAAGAAACATATATCGCCAAAGGAACCTTTTACAATCTCTTTGACAGCAAGTCAGAGTTCATGTACCACATGATGATCCATGAGAGATCCCGTGCCAAGGAAAAACTCCTCTCCTTTCTGAACGGATCCGGGAAACTGACAGGGGATTCCCTGCGCGACTACCTGAAATGGCTGTCCGCGGAAAACCCCAATGTTTTTGCCTTTCTCACCGACGCTGAGAAGAAACGCCTGGTTTCTGCGTGGTCGGACAAATATATCGAAGATGAGAATAACGACAGCAAGACCATGCATATGCTGATCTCGCTACTTGAATCACCGGCGGACGATCCCGACTGGAAACTGGCCTGCAATTACATGAAGCTCATCGCTGTCAGTCTTACGACAAAAAAGGTCTTTATCAAAGAGAACTACAACGCCATGATCGATTCACTGATCGGACAGATCGTCGCCATGCTGTGTGCCTGATCCTGTCTCCTGCCGCTGTCTGTCACTTAAACGCTATCTTTACGATGATCATCTTCACCAGGCTGTCGCAGAACCGGATCATCAACTTATGCAGGAAGCTGACATCCTTATAGATATCCCGGTAGCCGCGCATGTAGCTTTTTGCCGAAACGCCGGCGAAATTCCCGCTCCAGTTTGCAAGCTCCGTATGGCTCTCCAGCGAGAAAAAAGCGCTCACGTCACTGATCCCGGCTTCTTTCAGCCAGGTCTTCGCCATCATCTTTGCGCCGCGCCGATTGCAGGAATCAAATACAAGCACAGCACCCGGAAAGCGTTCCGCCATCCTGCAGAAAAGCTTCTTTACATCCTCGGTCTTGAAATAATAGAACACCCCCGTAGCATAAAAGACTGCACCTTCACCGGCGTTAATCTCGTCCATCCATTTTTTGTCATTCAGATTGAAGGCGAGATTCCTCTCCCTCTCTTTTTCCGGCAGCAATTCGTTTCTGACCTTGATGACATCCGGCATATCAATGTTGTAACCCTTGCAGGTTCCGTTATCACATTTGCGAAAGGTATCATCCAGACCGCAGCCGAGATTGACAACTGCCGCATTCGGGTGTCCCTTCAGATAATCCTTGACTTCACAGGCGATATCGTACTGGCGCTGCGCGACTTCCAGAGCGCCGAACAAACCGACGCCGGATTCCATCCGCTTGCCCTTCTCCGCAAAGTCATAATCAAGCATGCCGCAGATACGCCCTGCCTCAGGATCCTTGAACAGATCCGGAAAGCGGTCCGAGCAGACCTTTCTTCCATAAAGGGGTATGATCAGCGTTTCCTGTACAGTATTTTTTTCGATATGGTATTTCTGCATCGCAAAGTCTCACTTTCCGCGTTTCCAGGGTATGCAGCGATTCACATGCTTCTTATATTCCGCATACGCATCTCCATAAAGATCGAGCAGCCATTTCTCTTCCGTATTGATCAGGGCAATGGTCATGATCATCCAGTCTATGACAGGGAGAATGAGCATCCATGCGTTATGCCACATAAGCGTGATCCCCGTCATCGCGATCCACCAGCCGCTGTACATGGGATTTCTCACCCATGCGTAGATGCCTTTCGTCTGAAGCCTGTTTTCCGTGATGGATTCATCCATATCAGAGCGCAGAGCTCCGATAAAC
>JAILGA010000023.1 GCA_024697225.1 Lachnospiraceae bacterium | reverse complement strand
TACACATAGTTTTTTCATTTTCCGTTACCTTCCCGCTTAGGTTTCATCTGCCATATCTTTGACAATACCACCCCCGGTATCGTGCAGACCGCGATCGTTATCAGAGCCGTAATGATATTTGCCGGAGCGTAGCCCATGTGTTCAAGCCTGAAAATGAGCGCATAGAACATCACGCTGTGAAGCAGGTATATATACAGACTCTGCCTTCCTATCGCAGGCAGTACCGGGGCTTTGTAATCCTTTATCAAAAGCGCTGCCCCATATACGGACACCGCGATAAAAACGTTCATCCACAGTTCGGCGGAAAAGCTTTCTTCCACTCCGCTGCCGCCGTTTTTCTGCATCACAAAAAATGCGATCACGGCACCTGTGAGACCGACTGCCAGAATACAAAGCTGCGCAGACTTCTCCCCGAAAAACTCCGGAAGCTTGTCCTCGAGCGCTGCGGCACATACTCCCAGCGGAAAAGCGGCATTTGAAAGTATCCAGAAATCGTAATGTCCCGTTTGAAACAGATATATGCTGTAAACCAGAACGCCCAGGCATACACCGATCGGTGAAAAGTGTCTGAGAAACAGCGATGATGCGATAAAGATCAGATAGAAGACCGCCAACACCCTGATATACCAGAACTCCGCTGCTGTCAGATAATCGATCACAAACCTTGTGCTGATCTCCTTCCAGGCACCGGAATATACATTTATCAGCGCCGCTATGATCATATATGGCAGATACATACCGGTGAAGCGCTTTCTTATGAAGGTCGCGTCGACCCCTTTTTTTGAACTCTTATAGAGGCCGTATCCGGACAGAAGAAAGAAGATGTCAACTCCCGGAGGTCCCCAGGTCTTTATCATCGAGGCGGCAACAGGATGTGCGGGTTCTACATACATCCATTCAGCGTAATGGCTTGCGATGACTATCAATATGGCGATCCCTCTGAGTGCCAGAGACAGGTTTTTAGATATGCGGATCATACTTGCTCCTTAATTGTAGTAAAACACCTGTTGTATATTTCACAACAGGTGTAGAATTTCAGCTTTCCTTTTCTTCTGAATTCTCATCTGAGGCATTTTCATCCTCTTCCGGTTTATCTTCTTTTTTTGTCAGTGCACCTATTACGATAGTTGCTACTATCAGTGAAAACAGCGCGGAAGCAATCCCGACAGTCAGAAATAAAATGATCTGCTTGGCTATTGGCATGGATTGCGGACTTTTGCTGAGTATAAGGCAAAAACAGGCATTTATCAGATAAAAAAGGCACAGCGATCCGAGCCACACAACCCTTGCGCTCTGCTCGGAGCATATAAGCTCGATGACCAGGGCAAAGATAGCGGATATGATAGATATTATGATAAGCGCGGTAGGCATGATCGGAATCCTTTATCAGCCGAGATTTATCTGGTGATCGTTGACATAGCGGATGGTGATATAGAACGCGATCAGCCAGACACATTCATAAATTAGTGAGAAGCCGAAGCTTCTGGTAAATATCCGGTTGATTGACATATTTCCTTCAAAGTTGATTGCGGTGATCATATTGTGGATCGAGACGCCGGAACCGATGATCTTGTTGATGAATCTGAGTGCAAAATAGCAGATTACAGCACCGCCGATCTTGTGTTTGTACCACAACTGTCCGACCGATATGCAGAAGTATATCGTCATCAGAGAATGCAGCGGGATGATCAGGCAATGAAGAATAAACAGCGGGAGCGGGAATTCTCTGAAGTCCCTGAAAATGTCGAAAAGCTCCTTTGTGACCTCGTTTCTGGCTGACATCGGAAGATTCCAGTATACTCCGGAGAGAGTCAGGAATATTGAAAAGCCGATTAGAAGGAAGGTCGATATCTGCCATATATATCCGACGATCATTTTGGCATGAAGAATGTCCCTTGTCTCCACCGGCAGCGTAAATGTCAGAAATCCTTCGTTTGCATACAGGTTTCTGTAGTATCTGACGGTCAGAAAGACAAGAGTTCCTATGCTGACAGCAAAAAGCGACAGCGCGTAAACAACAAACCAGGTAATACTGCTTGTGACAAGCATTGATATCACGGAGTCATTATTTGGACGATTGCTTCCGGTTACGGTGCCCACCAGGGCACCCATCAGAAGAAAACCCGCAACACCCAGACATAACAGTACTGTCTCAAAGATGAGCATCACCTTCCAGGTGGCGTAAAATTCGTGCTTTATAAGCTTTACCAGCATCTGTACACCTCCCTGAAAAGCTGATCAACTGACTTGCCTTCTCTCTGCCTGATGTTATTGACCGAGTCATACAACGCGATCCTTCCGTTTTGAATAAATACGGCTTCGTTCAGGAAGTGCTCGATGTCGCCGATCAGATGGGTGGAAAGAAGTACGCCGGAGCCTTCGTCCACATTGGAGATTATGGTGGAAAGTATATAATCCCTGGCAGCCGGATCAACCGCGGCTATGGGTTCGTCAAGGAGATACAGTCTGGCGTGTCTGCTCATTACGAGTATGAGCTGGACCTTCTCTCTTGTGCCCTTGCTCATGGATTTTAATTTATCGTCAGGGTTTATCGCAAGCTGCGCAAGCATTCCGTAGGCGCGCTGTACATCAAAGTCCGCATAGAAGTCGGAAAAGTAATTGATGATCTCACTGACGCGCATCCAGTCGTTCAGATATGTATTATCCGGAAGATATGATACGATCGCTTTTGTGCGCGGTCCCACAGGTTGTCCGTCGACCAGGATGCTTCCGGAGGTAGGCACCAGGATCCCGGCGATCATCTTTATGAGCGTGGTCTTTCCGCTGCCGTTGGGGCCAAGAAGCCCTATGAGGCGTCCGCTGTTCAATGTGAGAGTCACATTATCAACTGCATTGTGATTTCCGTTATAAGATTTTGTGAGCCCTATAAGTCTTATTATCTCATCCATTATTTCATTTGCCCTTTTCCTGCCGCATTCTTTGCTGTCTGCTGCGGGTTCTTTTTCACCTGTCCGGCCTTTTTTGTCTGCAGGTCTTTCTTTATCTGCCTGGCTTTTTTTGCCTGCTGTTCAAGTCTGGTCTTTGCCTTCTTTCTTGCTGCCGCTTCCTTCTCAGCGGCTTTTTCGGCCGCCTTCTTTGCACGGCTTACCGCGCGTATGACAGAGGGCTTTACCTGATCGGCAGTAGGTGCTGTTACTTTGTTTCTTGCCGTCTTTCTCACGTTTTCGATGCGCGTTTTGACATTTTCGGTTTTCTTTTTCGAAGCGGCGCGGTTTTTTTTGGCATTTTCCTCGGCCAGATCGCTTCTGATGAAATTGGTGGCCGGATACTTTTCTTTCTCAGGATAACCGAAGGTGGCGATACCAATGGCTATGCTCTTGATCAGGAAGGCCATATTATGTGCAAGTCCTCTCATAACTGCCATGCCCTCGGTATCGCAGGCCGCTTCTCCGGGCATGCAGCCGTGGACGCTGTTCCAATATGTGCTTGAAGCAACAGGCATTCCGCTTATGGTGAAGTACTTGTTAAGCTGGTCAAAAGTGGCTGAGCATCCGCCTCTTCTTGCGACGACTACGCTTGCACCGACTTTCAGGGTCTTGTCGAAAAGCGTGCTGTAGAACAGCCTGTCAAGAAGCGCTGTGAGTGTTGAATTGGCCGAAGCATAATAAACCGGAGATGCAACGATCAGACCATTGGCTTCCTCAAATTTGGGCGCGATCCGGTTGACTATATCGTCGATCGCGCAGCGTCCGGTCTTCGTGCAGCTGTTGCAGGCAACACACCCCCGTATCGACAGACTGCCCACGGAAACGATCTCAGTTTCGATCTCTTCCTTCTCAAAAACCTTTACGATCTCGTCGATAGCTGCTGATGTATTCCCGTTCTTTCTGGGGCTTCCGTTCAATATGAGTACTTTCATGAGACTAAACCTCCGATTTTTCAGATTTGATGATTATACTACATTTGTGCATATATTTACAAGATTGTGACTTTACTCCACAAATCTGAAAATGCTCAGAATGTCCTTTTTGTGGTCTGAATTCCTGTAAACATAAAGCATACACAGCAACCCGTCGTCTCCGCAGGGCTTAAAGACAAATTCGGCGTTGTAGCCGGTATAGGCAGTGTCGTAATATATGTATTCATTCCCGTATACGGTCCTTCTTATGGGAAAGCGTCCGAGGCGTATGTTCTCGCCGGGAAGAATGTTTCTGATAATGGCCCTTGCTATATCCTGACTGCGGTTTTTGTCATTCTGATCAAGAAGCTGTTTCTCGTTGTCAAACCAGAAGATGTAGAACTGCTCGGGCTTACTGCTCCTGGTGTCCTCTAATTCGTTTAGTCTGTAGAGATAGCCGTCGAGTTTAGGCTGATCTTTCTGTTCCGGCAGTTCTTCTTCTACGGCCTCAAAGCTCTTCGGTATCGCAAGTCTGACAATAGGCTCTTTAGTTATGGAGTCCTTGCCGAAGACTCTTGCGCTCATATGGTCGGGACGTATGTTGTCGCCGTTTAATGTGAGATATGTCTCGCTCTGAGCAAGCCTTGACGATGCGCGGCGTAAGCCGTCCGCCTCCATGCTGCAGGAACCGGCACCGAAGAGCGATATCCGCATTTTTCCAAGGACATATAACGGATCGCCTGCTGGCGGGAATTCGCCCTGAAATGAATCATTCAATATGCAGTGGATCGTCTTACTGTCAAAGCCTTCAGCGGGAGCGATCTCAAAGCTTCTGCCGTCTTTCGCAACGGCTTTAAGCTTTCCGAAGACTGCGCAATACTCATTGTCATAAGAGGCCTTTGTGCTCTGCTTATCCGCTGCGAGTGCATCAAATATCTCTTCGGCAGGTATCTCCCTGTAAAGGGTATAGTCCCTCATATCAAGTGTCACATATACCTTTCCAAAGGAAAAACCGCACAGAAAGATGAAGGCGGTAAGCCCCGCGAGGATAAGAGCGAGTCTGTTCTTATACGCTATCTTTGGCCTCATTTCATCATCTCCTCGGTAAAAGGAATCCCGGCCTCGATGAGGGCATCTCTGACAGCCTTGTAGTTCTTGTAATCCGCATAATCATCGGTCAGAACCACAGAAATATCTTCACTCTGACCGCGTATCTTACCGATCATACCGGATATATCTGTCTGCCTGATATTGTTGTAGTATACGTTCTGCTCCCTGATGAGTATCGTGTTTACCGGTTCTGTTTCTTCAGAGAGAGTTTCATCAACTTCTTCGCCCTCTTTTGTATCCGTTTCGGTCATGGTATCGTCATCTCCGAAGGATGATTCCTTTACTGTTTCCTGAAGATCGATGAGCGGTCTGTTGCTTTTCAGCTTCACTTCACTGAATGAAAAGCCGCAGAGAATAAGAACCGAGATAAGAACCGCAGCCAGAGCTATGAACTGTGTTGTGCTCCTGCCCTTCATCGCCTTTCCTCCTGCCAGGTAAGGCTGTTTTCTGTCAGAGCATTTTCCACATCATGCCAGGTGCGGGCTGCTGCGTGATCATCGGTGAGGATCAGCGCGAACTCGTTTTCTGATTCATCCTCTGATGATGTATCGGACAGCTCACCGAGTTTTGCCATGAGCATCGGTACGCTGTCAACTCTGACATCATCGAGATATATATCATCCTCTCTGATTCTCACATCGTGAATGCCGTTATCGATGCTCTCTCCGGTCACAGCGCTGCCGGTTCCCGCAGCAGGTGCAAACAGCGCGTTCGGTGAACCCGACATGATAAAGACAACACAGATACATATCACAAAAAGAGAGAGCCCCATAAACAGCGCGGTCTTTTTGGGAGAAAGCTTGCCGATCAGTTGTCTCAGACACAATACGACAAATGCCGCTGCGCAGACAATTATGATCAGAGCGATGATAAAAGAAGTATCGATACTATTTGAAAATGACATTGTCGTAGGCCTCCTCAAGCTCGGTCAGGAGGTTCTCAACCACGATCTCATCGCGGTAAAGTATGCGGTCGAGATTGATCGAAAAAATAACAGGACGGCCTTCGGCGCTCTCTATCCTTGATGTGAGTTCTTCGCCAAGAGCCGAAAAAGCAGCTTCTTCGCTTTCATCGGTGAGCGGAACAGACATTATCTCATCGTCGTCCGCTCCGAGTATCCGTATAAAACGTTCCTCCGGCTTCCCCGCGGTATAGTCTGCATGGATCGTGAAGATGGAAACATAATTCGATATGTTTTCGAAGGTATCATTCCTGTCGTTATACATGTCGCGGGCATTTTCGGCCTCTGCTCTCGCAGCTTCAGCCGCGGCTCTGTCGGCTTCTGCCTCGGCCAATGCAGCTTCTGCGGCCTGGTATGTCTCCTCCGCCCTGCTTTCGGATGCCTCGACACCAAAGCGCTGGTGACAGATGACGACGAGAAGAACTATGAATACGACGTCAAGTAACGAAGTGAGATCTATTATGGCCTGAAAACGGCCCGAACCTCTGCGCCCACGCATATCATTTATCGAAGCGGCCCATGTCAAGGGCGTCCCTGAAGCGCCTGTCGTAATCCTCGAATATGACTTCGATGTCAAAGATCAGACGGGAACCTGAAGCGGCATCAACTATTTTGTTTATTATCGCAAAGATAAGTGCGATAAGGGTTGACGAGAGCGCTGTATTAAGGGAATTGAAAATGGCCTCCATATCCTGTGCCGAAACCTCGGTTATAAGACCTGCCACAGTACCGAGTATTCCCATAAGCGGAAGAACA
>JAILGA010000139.1 GCA_024697225.1 Lachnospiraceae bacterium | reverse complement strand
TTCGCCTTCACCTCAGCCGATCTTGATGACGCGGTGAGTTCGCTTGCGAGTGTTCAGGCGGATCTCATCAAGCTTGCGGAGGTTGAAAAAGCCTGCCAGCTCATGGCGGCAGAGATCGAGAAGACGAGACGAAGGGTCAACGCGCTGGAGCACATTATGATACCCCAGTACCAGAAGAACATAAAATACATATCAATGAAGCTTGATGAGAACGAGCGCAGCACGCAGATCAGACTCATGAAGGTCAAGGATATGATGCTTGAGGAAGCCCATCATTACAAGGAGAAGGAGATGGCAAAGGGCTGATATCGGAATATAGCACTAAACGAATGACGGCGGGGCTTCAGGGCTCCGCCGATTTTTCGTGAAGATCTCTCTTTTTTCTGACAAATACATAGCGCATGAGTGCTGTGATTGCACTTATCGCCCAGGTGACGCCGACTGACCACCAGATGCCCCACACGCCCAGGGCGGGTATGGAGGTCATGGGAAGCGGTATGAGCAGTCTGCAGAGGATTTCCACGATGCCGTTAAGCAGGGCAAAAAACGCGTCCCCTATGCCATTGAGTACTCCTCTTGTCACATAGATGATGCCGAGAAAAGCGTAGAACCAGCTGGTTATGCGGAGCGCTTCGCTGCCCATGGCAATGACTGCTGCGTCTTCAACAAAGATCCGTACTATGGAGTCACCGAAAAACTGCATGATCGGGAGCATCAGGGCAGAGAAGATGAACATGATAACAACTCCCCTGTGAAAGCCTGATATGACGCGGCCGGTCTTTTTTGCACCATAATTCTGTCCGCAGAAAGTGGCAAGAGATGCACCAAGTGTCTGATAAGGCTGGTGGATCAGCTGCTCGATCCTGCTGGTTGCCGTGAAAGCGGCCACAGCCACTGCACCGAAGCCGTTGACAACCCTCTGCAGAGCCATGGTGGACAGCGCTATGAGGGCAAACTGCATGGAGATGGGAATGCCAAGAGCCGAAGCCCTGCCGATGATCTCCTTACTCGGTGCAAAATCCTCGCGTGAGAGGTCGAAGTATTCGTTGGTCCTGAAAGCGAAGAACAGACATAACGAACCCGCCAGAAACTGTGCGATGACGGTAGCCAGCGCAGCGCCGAAGACCCCCATGTGAATGACGCAGACAAACAGCAGATCCAGAATTGCGTTCAGGATACAGGAGAAGATCAGGAAGTACAGAGGAGTTCTGGAGTCGCCCAGGGCGCGGAGCATATTTGCGGAATAGTTATACAAGGCGATGAAGATAACACCGACGCATTGGAGCCGCAGGTAGTTCAGTGCGTCACTGATTATCTCGGATGGTGTACCTAAAAGGTTAAGCAGTGGGCGCGAAAGGAAAAAGGCAAGGATACCGACAACGACGGATACGCCTGTCATAAGATAGGCCACATTGGTAATGCAGCTCTTTACACCGCTCTTGTCGCCCGTGCCGAACCGCTGGGAGGTCACGATGCCTCCGCCGTTTCCTATACCGTTGCACAGAGCAAAGAAAAAGAATGTGATCGATGCTGTAGATCCGACGGCTGCCAGTGCTTCAGCACCCACAAATCTGCCAACTATAACGGAATCCACCAGATTGTACAGCTGTTGAAAGATATTGCCGACGAGCATGGGCAGCGCGAATCGGATCAAAAGTCCCGTAGGCGCGCCGGTCGTCATGTTGAGTGTCTGCGACCTCAGAAAAGACCGCTTCGGTTTGTTATCCACGTCATTCCCTTCCGCGCGTGTCATCGTAACTCATAATTTGGACAGTGATTAGCATAACATTGATTAGGAATACAGTAAATTCAAAAATTGTGATAGAATCATATCATAAATTGTCATTTTCACGGGCAGGAAAAATGATCGACAGGATAAAGCACTGGCTAGGACTTGTAAAAGAGAATGACTATGTGCGCGATACGTTTGATTTTGGAAATATGCGCACCAGTCTTTATATGTCAACAGTCATCATAGCTCTGGAGCTGTGGATGATCGAGAGCGCAATCTACGGCATCCTGTCGGGTGAACGCGCCCGCACCATGGGATGGATCGCAAGCCACCTTCTGCTGTACGTGATCATGATCGCCGCTGCTTCCGTGGTGCTTATATATTCCGTGAAATCATTAAGGCGCGGGGAAAACGATCATCGGACATCAAGAATGCTGTTCATGTATTTCTCCGTGATATGCGTCGCATTTGGCATCTTCATTTCATACAATGATTATATAAAGGGCGAGCAGCTGTTCACCTTTATCTCCATGATCGTATTTGCACTTTGCCTGATCGTTTGGCCGCCTGTTGTATCCCTGGTCATATCGACAGTTTCCTTCATTGCTATGTATCTGTTGATGGCGGGCCATGACGGGGCCAGCTATGCCACCGGCGTCAATCTCTTTGTGATGTGGATCTGCATACTGATGTGTGCAATGGGCAACTACGCGGCGCGTATCTCATATGCGCGCAATGAGGAGAAGCTCCATCTGGTAAACGAAAAAATGAAGGCCTCGATGCTCATCGACGAACTTACCGGACTCGGAAACCGCAAGAGCATGATGAGGGATATGACCGGACTTACAGACAGAAGCATTCTGGTGGCAATGGCGGATGTGGATGATTTCAAATATATCAACGACACCTATAATCATAACGTCGGAGATGAGGTTCTGCGCCGCATAGCGGCTTCTATCGACAGATGCTTCTCGCAGAAAAAGAAGAGATCCGGTGAGATCTGGTTTGATTATTACAGATACGGCGGCGACGGCTTCATTTTCCTTTCATCGGGTTACCGGCCGGAGGAGTTCAGAAGCTGGATGCGCTCGTGGCAGCAGGAGATCCACTCGGAGATCTTTGAGGGAACGGATATACATGTGTCAATGTCCTGCGGCATAGTGGAGGGAGTGCCGGAAAAGGAGGACGATATTTATGATATGATACGCTATGCCGATCATATACTTTATGATGCAAAGCGCATGGGACGAATGCAGATACTCACGGAGTTCTTCGAGGAAATGAGACGCAAAGAGAAGGACGGAAGACTTGGGATCCGCACTATGTCCGTGCACGAAACGGACCCGCTTACAGGTCTTCCAAATATGATCTATTTCCGCAGGCATGCGGGTCAGATACTTAGTGATGCCATTTCCGCAGGCGATCAGCCTGAGTTTTTGTATCTTGATATTGTAAACTTCAAGGAATTCAATGAGACCTATGGCTTTATCAACGGCGACCAGCTTCTGAAGACACTGGCGGAACGTCTCCTGCAGCTGTACCGCAACTCCCTGGTGGCCAGAATATCGGACGATCACTTTATCGTGCTCTCGGCACTTCCTGACGAGGATAATATGGCCAATACCGATAAGTTGAGGAAGACTTTGAAAAACGAACAGAGGGACGTGATCATGGGTATCAGGGTCGGAGTTTACCGCCCGGAGAACGGCGATACCGACGCGTCTATTGCTTGTGACCGCGCAAGGATCGCCTGCAACAGTATAAAGAACAATTACGAGTCTCAGTGCTATGTATACGATAAAAAGCTTGAGGAGGAGCTCCACAGAAAGCACTATATTGCAGCGAACATTGACAGGGCTGTGAAGGAGGGCTACATCAAGGTATATTATCAGCCAATAGTAAGACTTGATGACGGCAAGCTGTGCAATCTCGAGGCGCTGGCCAGATGGGATGATCCGGTATACGGCATGCTCTCTCCCGCTGTGTTTATCGATGTGCTTGAGAATCATCATCTGATCCATAAGCTGGATATATGTATGCTGGAGCAGGTGTGCATCAACATTAATGCAGGGATCGAACGCGGGTTAAAGCCGGTCCCTATTTCCGTTAATCTTTCGCGAAAGGATTTTGACAGCTGTGACATTGCCGGGGAGCTCATTGAGATCACGGATAAGCATGGTATACCGCATGATATGATAGACGTAGAGATCACCGAGAGCGCACTGACAGACCACGCCGACGCACTCACAGAAGCCATGATGAAACTCAAAGCAGCGGGCTTCAGGCTATGGCTTGACGACTTCGGGAGCGGTTATTCATCACTCAATTCCCTGAAGGATTTTCCTTTCGATGTGCTGAAGATAGACATGAAGTTTCTCGCAGGCTTTGAGGAGAATGAGAGGACCAAACCTATTCTGTCAAGCGTTGTGCATATGTCGGATCAGATAGGCATGATGGCGCTCACGGAGGGCGTTGAGACCGATGAGCAGAGAGATTTCCTGAAATCCATCGGCTGCGAGAGGGCGCAGGGATTTTTCTTCGGAAAACCCATGGAAAAAGACGAGCTTGTGGATTTCATATCCTCCGGAAAGCTTGTAATTGCTGATGATTAAGGCTAAGCCCCCCCCGCAGAACACGATTCATGCAATTTTTCTCATTTTTTTCCCTAAAACCCCTTGTCAAATCTATATATAGTGTTAAAATGATGTTCGAAGCGCAAGATAGCGCATATAATTTTAAGGAGGAAAATACCATGAACAAAGCAGAACTTGTAGCAGCAATGGCGAAGGCATCCGGCCTTTCACAGAAGGATTCCGAGAAGGCTCTCAAGGCTTTCACAGAGACGGTTTCCAAGGAACTCAAGAAGAAGGGTAAGGTTCAGCTGATCGGCTTCGGTACCTTCGAGACTGCGAAGCGCGCTGCCCGCACAGGCCGTAACCCTCAGACCGGCAAGGATATCAAGATCCCTGCAGCAACCGTTCCGAAGTTCAAGGCCGGCAAGGCTCTGAAGGATCTCGTCAACAAGAAGTAAGCACCTATTTCTCCCCAAGAAAGAAGAACTTACTTAGATTGATAACAGAACCGCAGGTATTCATGACCTGCGGTTTTGTTTTAGCAAGGCCGTGTATAGCAGCACAGGAAGAAATGATATTAGTATGAAGAAGACCATACCATTGCTAATGCTTTTGCCGCTCATTTCCGCATGTTCGCTTTCCGGGACATCAGGCGGGGAAATGGCAGTGACACGTATAGAATCAGTTGAAGAAGAGGGAAGCGGCGGTGAACAGGTAATGCCGTCTGATATGACGGAAGAGGATGTTTCCGCGGATGACAGGGCTTCGGACGAAACCGTGGCGGCCGGAGAGACGGACGATAAAGAACAGGAGGACTTTTTGGCCGCTTTTGACGAGGCGAATGCACATTTTGATTCATATACCGTGAGTATAACGGACAGCAGGGCTCCCGGGCAGAGTGTGATCGTGAGCAGCCAGATAGTGAACGGTGTGGTGATGACCTACAGGCAGCATCTGAACGAGGGAGAGCCCGCGGGTGAAGTCAGACCCGATACACTTGATATGAAGGACGGTATGTTCTCCATGACTCTGAGAGGCGATCCTGTTAAAGGCGGGTGGGAGGTCAGCGCCTATATAGTTGAGGGCGACGGCAGTGCGATCCTCTCACTGGCCGGAGTATTTGATTATTTTCATGAATCCTGGCACACAGATGCCGGTATGTACATAGACAGGGAGCTCTCTACCAGTGACACTGTGGTGGTGGTGTGCAACCAGCCTGTTCAGGAGACGGTGACGGAGCTGGTTACGGATGGTACAGGGGCTGTCTCGGAGAGGATATATTATGTGGACGCCGATACGATGCTCGTGGAACGCGTCAAAGAGGTGCGATCAGGAAGCGGGGATGGCGGAGACGAGATCACCGAATATGCTTACTCCGGCTATAACGACACTGTTGTTGAACTGCCACAGAGTCTGACAGATGAAATGGGTGATGTCCGCGAGATATATGAGGGATACAGAGAGCAGCTTAGCAACATAGAGGCCGGGGAGGAGGATATCACCGGTCCCGGCGAAACGACATAGACTGCATACAGAATGCATGCTGCAATAAACAGGGGCGCTGCGATGATCCGCAGCGCCCTCTTTATAAATATGATCAGTATGTCTCTGCTTAATCCCTGAAGTAGGAAATGGTATCCTCCAGTTCATCGGCAAGCTGCTGCAGCTGTACAGCGGATTCGCTGATGACCGAGAAGGTAGCGTTAAGCTCCTGCATGGAAGCATTGGTCTGCTCGGTGGAAGCCGCATTTTCTTCGGATATGGCGGAAAGATCCTGAATGATCTCAACGAGATTGGCTTTTGCCGAGTTCAGGGTCTGTACGCGCTCGGAGATCTGTACCGCGCTGTCGGATACGTTGTTTACATTGGAGGCCATGTCAGCCACCTCCTGCTGGGTGGAATCAAGCATCTGTCCCTGCTGGTCGAAGTTGTCATTGAGCTTCTTCATGACATCGACAGATGCCTCTGCATCCGCGAGAAGCGTTTCGACGATGGCTTTGATCTCATCTGCACTCTTTCTGGACTGATCGGCGAGCTGTCTGATCTCATCTGCAACAACCGCGAAGCCCTTGCCGGCCTCACCGGCTCTGGCTGCTTCTATGGAGGCATTGAGTGAGAGGAGGTTGGTCTGGGAAGCGATATCCATTATGGCCTCAGAGAACTTGGAAATGCCGCGTGCCGATTCATTTGTGGACTGTATGGTCTTATCTATTTCGTGAACGGATTCTGTGACCTCCCTGCTCTGGGATATGAGCTGATCCATGGCCTCCATGGTGCGGTCACAGGATTTCTTCATGGCCTGTGCATAGGAATCGAGCTGTCCCACGTTGTCTGTGATGGTCTCAATATCCCTGCCGATGCCGTCTGTATCAGTGGCTGCGGTCTGAACGCTCTCTGCCTGGGAAACGGCACCCTTTGAAACCTCGCCCACGGCGTCAGTAACCTGTGAGGAAGCCTGGGATGCCTGATTCGAGGAATCGGCAAGATCGCTTCCCGAGACCTTCAGATTACCGGACATCTGCTTTGTCTGCCTTATGACGCTACCGAGCTTATCGGCCAGCTTGGCGGCGCTCCTGTAGATGGTACCGACCTCATCGGTGCCAACCTTGCTCTCGTCAAATTCAACGCTGAGATCACCATCCGCGAGAGTGTTGATCTTCTCGGTGGCTTCGCCCAGAGCCTTTGTGATAAGCTGCATGATATAGATCGCAAGAATGAGCAGTATAACAGAGATCACGGAGAATACTGAGGCGCTTACCACGATGGTACTTGTATTCTGTTTCTCAACCACGGCGTGCTCCTCTGTTGCCCACTGCTCAATGATGTCAGTCATTTCCCCAAGAGGCTCACGGGCACTGGTAAACTGGGCACTCACTGTCTCAAAATGCTCTCTGTCCGCATTCTGCAGATCCACCATGCTCTTCCAGGCATCCAGCTCCTTTTTTGTCTTCTGCATCACGCTGCTGAAGGAATCGCTGGTTCCCGCCAGAACATTATTATACAGGGAGGGTTCGCCCTTTGCGATGGCATCGGCTTCTTCTATTTTATCATACACCTGCTGGATGTTATCCTCGAAATCGCTCAGCATCTTGGTGAAATCATCGTCAGAGATGTAATCCCTGGCAAGATAAATCTTCACGACATCGACATCCGCCTGATAGAGGTCGCGATCTGCGCTGATAAGGAGATCGGATGTTTTGAAAAGAGTGTTATAGTACACTTCCGAGACGGTCTCCTCAGTCTGTCTGATCTCGACGCCTGCGAAGATCACAAGGACGATTATGCATGCAATAAGCGGCAGTGTCAGGATAAGGAGTTTCAGTTTTACGCTTAAGTTTT
Organism: Lachnospiraceae bacterium; assembly: GCA_024697225.1. Classification (GTDB taxonomy): domain Bacteria; phylum Bacillota; class Clostridia; order Lachnospirales; family Lachnospiraceae; genus Butyrivibrio. The sequence continues at coordinate 3,721 of JAILGA010000139.1, read as the reverse complement.
TCATCAGTTTCCTCCTGTTGAAAGATTCCCGAGTTTCCCCTAAAACAAAGATATCATTTAATTCTATCACGTAGTACGGGCATTTACAACCATGGTTTGACTTTTCAGTGAGCGTATTATTCGCTGAACATCAGCTCAGAATACGACGGGAAAGGCCAGTATTCGGAATCTGTTCCCGCTTCAAGCTCATCGGCATATTTCCGTGCTTTTTCCATATCAGAGATCACGGTCTTGTTTATATATGCCATGGCTTTTTCCACATCCGCGGGTATACGTTCCATGTCTTTCGAGAGACGGATGCAGGCTTCAGAGAGTTTATCCGTGGTTGCTGAAAGCTCCTTGGCCAGCTCCGATTCGTATTTTGCCGACAGTCCCATGGCTTTTTTGGCTGCGGCTCTGTCGCAGAGTTCTGCCGAATAGGCACTGGCCGCCGGAAGGATATCGTGGTTTATCATGTCTATCATGGTCCTTGCTTCTATCTCCACCATCGCATTATAGGTCTCCATATGGATGGTCTCCCTTGCCTTGAGCTCCTCCTCGGAGTAGATGTTGTTGTCGCTGTAGAGCTTTATGTTCTTTGGGCAGGCGTAATAGGGCATGGCATCAGCGGTGGTCTTTAAGTTCAGAAGTCCTCTCGATTCCGCTTCTTTTACCCAGGCGTCATCGTAGCCGTTGCCGTTGAATATGATCCGCTCGTGCTCAGTGAAGACCTCTTTGAGAAGCTTCTGGAGATCGCTCTGGAAGTGCTTCGATTTTTCCAGTCGGTCTGCAAATTCCCCCAGCTCCTGGGCCATTATCGTATTGAGTGCGATGTTCGGACCGGAGATGGACTGGGAGGATCCGGGCATTCTGAATTCGAATTTATTGCCGGTGAAAGCCATGGGCGAGGTGCGGTTTCTGTCAGTGTTGTCCTGGGGTATCGAGGGCAGCACATCCACACCGACTGTGAGAGAGCGTTTGCCGCCCTCCTTGAACGGGGTGCCGTCGATTATCGATCTGACGACCGCATCGAGCTCCTCGCCGAGAAATACCGAGATGATGGCCGGAGGGGCTTCAAGTCCTCCGAGTCTGTGATCATTACCGGCGGTTGCAACGGTCACTCTGAGGGTCTCCTGATATTCATCGACACCCTTGATAAAGGCTGCAAGGAATAAAAGAAACTGCGCATTCTGGCGGGGTGTGGAGCCGGGTCTGAAAAGGTTCCTTCCGGTGTCCGTGGACAGAGACCAGTTGTCGTGCTTTCCGGAGCCGTTAACGCCGGCATAGGGTTTTTCATGCAGGAGGCAATGGAAACCGTGTCTGTCCGCGACTGTCTTTAACAGCTCCATAGCAAGCTGGTTCTGGTCGCATGCGGCATTGACATCGGAATACACGGGTGCCATCTCATGCTGGGAGGGAGCGGCCTCATTGTGCTTGGTCTTGGAGAGAACGCCCACCTGCCACAGTTCGCTGTCGAGATCCGCCATGAATGCTGCGACCCTGGGTTTAAGCTGTCCGAAATAGTGATCCTCAAGCTCCTGGCCTCTGGGTGGCTTGTTGCCGAAGAGAGTGCGGCCGGTGAGCTTTAGGTCTTTTCTTTTGTCATAGAGAGTCTTGTCAATCAGGAAGTATTCCTGCTCGGCGCCTACCTGCGGGGTGACTCTTTTTGTCTCTTTGTCTCCGAAGAGCCTGAGTATCCTCACAGCCTGGCGGCTGACCTCGTCCATGGAACGGAGCAGAGGTGTTTTCTTGTCCAGTGCCTGTCCGCCGTAGGAGCAGAATATCGTGGGAATGTAGAGAGAACCGTTCTTGACAAAGGCAAAGCTCGTGGGATCCCATGCGGTATAGCCTCTTGCTTCGAAGGTGGCCCTGAGTCCCCCCGAGGGGAAGCTCGATGCATCGGGTTCGCCTTTGACCAGCTCTTTTCCGGAAAACTCCAGTATGACCCGTCCCCCTTCGGAGGGCGAGATAAAACTGTCATGCTTTTCCGCTGTGGCGCCGGTCATGGGCTGGAACCAGTGAGTGTAGTGGGTCGCGCCCTTTTCGAGAGCCCATTGCTTCATTGCTTCGGCGATCTCATTGGCGGTGGCGAGATCCAGACTCTCGCCCTCCGCGATGCATTCCTTCCACGCCCCGTAGGCCATGGGGGAGAGTCTCTCCTTCATGGTCTCCTCGTTGAACACCATACTGCCGAACAGTCCTGTCATTCCTTTTCCTGTTTTATCCATACATCCCTCCGATATGCGGAAAACCTTGCACGCACAACAGTTCATGTTAGCACATATGGGAGCCCGGTGCAAATGATCGGAAGTGACGAAGCCGCAGGGCAACTGCCATGTGCAGCAGCACTGCGGTGCAAAGGCGCAGCGGCTGTGATAAGGGCGGCCAGCCGGAAAAAATGACTCAGGGAGCAGGATTCTCCGATTACTGTGTAAACAGCTCCAGCTTTGCGATGAGATCCTCCAGGATATACCTTGAATCCACATCCCGGTAAATCCTGACAGAGGGATTGTCCGGGCGCTCCGAGGATGAGGTGTCATCCTCGACATGAGGAGCCGGGGCGTCCTCGTATCTGCCGCACCCCGGATTGATGGCTATGGCTATGGCAGGCGAGTCGCCGAGCGACCAGCTCTCACCCTGAGTCCAGAATGCGCTGTCGGAATTGTTGTAATCCACAAGGTTTGTATAGAGATGCTCGCCTATCTTTCCGCAGGGGGCGATCCTTCTTTTTATCTCGGCTATGCCGATGTTTATTGTGGTGTAGACAAGCGACGGCACGAGCCAGATATCGGCGCCGCTCTCGAGGACCATGTTGGCAGCGGGGACATCGTTGCCGGCGTTAAATTCGCGGAAGGGTGCAGTATATGGCGCTTTGCCGTGGGTGCCTATCCAGATGATCCGCAGTCCTTTCTTTATTCCGGGTTCGCTCTTAAGCGCCATGGCGACATTGGTTATGGCGCCCTGGCAGAGAACATACAGGGGATCGCCCTCGTCCGATTTCATAGCTTCATCGATAATAAAACGCGACGCCTCGGATATCTGGACGTCACCTTCAAGAGGTCCTCTCTGCCCTCTGAGGACCGGAACCTCCAGTTCCATTGCATCAAGTATGGTTCTGATCTCATCATAGCTTTTTTCCATGGAAGCCGGTGCGTTAAAGTGCTCTGCGGCTATGCCCAGCACTTTAAGCTTCGGGGAAAGGAGCGCCTGTACGATGGCAAAGGGATCGTCCGCTTCGCAGGCGGCGTCCGTGTCAACGATGACCCTGAGCTTTTTGTTGTCAGGTATTTCGATGAGATTGTTTTTCATATGTCCTCCTGTATGAGATATTGATCTGGTCCGTGAAGAAGTAATGATGACTGACAACATTCAGTGCAGAATGTGCGGAACGGTATAAAAAGACTGCTTTTCAATATTGCCCCCGTATTCCCGGTCGGAATCCATGACATGTTGCAACGGAATTATAACATTTTTCTTCTTATGTGACAATGAATACTGGCGACAAGTATGCACGATATTGTCCGATTGCGAGATCTGTTATATAATGTTCGCATTACCCAAAGGGACCATAACCCGGAAGAGCGACCATCCTGAGTATGTCTCTGTTTCCGACAGCGGAGAGATCACCGGCCTGAAGAAGGGCAAAAAAGCTACGATCTCGCTCCTTGTGGGCGGCACTGTTTACGACACCTGCAAGGTCAAAGTAAAGTAACGATCAGCAATGAAAAAGGGAGGTGAGTTA
>JAILGA010000128.1 GCA_024697225.1 Lachnospiraceae bacterium | reverse complement strand
CTTATCAAACTGCTCATCCGTCCACTGCGCGTCTCCATCGCACATATCAAGTCCTATAACGGTAATGGGCAATCCGGAATCGAGCATGATACGATATGCTTCGGCGTCGGCATACACGTTAAATTCCGCCACCGGGGAGGCGTTTCCGGGCCCGAGGCCCGCGGTTCCCATGGACCATATCCTTTTCACGTTTTTCATTGCTTCGGGATCTCTCTGTATGGCTTTGGCTACATTGGTGGCAGGTCCAAGCGCTACGATCTCTATTTCTCCGGGATTGTTTTTGACTGATTCTATAATAAAATCGATGGCATCGCCTTCATCCGCCTGTCGGGAAGGGTTTATGATCCCTGCGTCTCCCATACCGTCATTCCCGAATACGCTGAAGGCAGTTTTGACCGTTCCGTCAAAGGTATCAGCCGATCCCTTATATACGGGCGCATTGCAGCCTGCTGTTTCCAGAGCCATTAGCGCATTCTTCGTGCTCTGCTCCAGATCGACGTTTCCTACCAGGACAGTTACTCCGACTATCTCAATATCAGGATCCTTTGCGGCGAGAATAAGAGCAGATGCGTCATCTGCGCCTGTATCGGTATCTATTATGATCTTTCTTTTTTCTTTTGTGGAACTATCGGCAGTTGACTGTGTTTCATCAGTCGAAGTCTGCGCGGAGGAGAGTTCGGCCGGACCCTTGTTGCCGCAGGCAGTCAATGAGGCAAGGAGACTGAATGAAAGCAGTCCGCATGCTAAGCTTTTGTATAGTTTTACTGTTTTAAGTCCGGTCATATGCTGTTCTCCTGTATGAAAAAGATATGTATGGCCTATTGTTGTCCGATCTGCAAAATCTGTCAAATTCTCCCGGTTTTTTACATTATTCCCGTCAGAGTAAATCCTGAACTATCGGTTCAAAATTGTACTGCATGAAATTACCGTTATGCTTAAATCCGTATGATTCGTATAACTTTACACCCATATCCGATGCTGTGATATAGATCGTCCCGCAGCCATATTCTTTTGCCTCTTTTACTACTCTGTCAAGTAACGCGGTAGCGATTCCGAGCCGTCTGTAGTCCGGATCAGTATACATGCTGGACAAGATGCCGACTTTCCCTGAAGGGCATGTGAAGTAAGGCGGCTTTTCCGCAAAAGACATCCCGCTTGTTCCCACTATCTTATCCCCGTCAAATGCGAGCCAGGAGACATAGGTGCCGGCAGCCATATTCTTTTTATAGAAATTCAACAGAGCCGCTTCAAGGTCTACACCTTTCGGAACAGTTTTGCCCACTGAGGTGTATTCCTCCGTCAGCTGGTCTATTCTCATTTTTATTACGCTGCTTAATTCATTCTCCGTCAGTCTTTTATATACGATATCCATCTCAGCCTCCATGAATTGCGCCTTTTTCACGTATTTTCCATAAACTGCACTCTGTCAGATCATGAAGAGATCGATCTTATCTTCCCGGGAAGGTCCACGCTCTTAATAGTTTCCAAAGGTTTACCGCGAAAACCGGCTCATGAACTTCCATGCCTCTTCGCAGGTGTGCGGTCTGCAGTCGTGACCCTGCCTGCTTATGCTTGCAAGAGCGGTAGTTTCTTTGCTGTTTTCGTCTTCAAAATAATGTATCGTGAGAACGCTGCCCCTTGAGACGTCCTCGATCTTTTCAGTGCGATCACCGGTCACGCCCCATATCGGCTCATCCCAGGAGTCACGCTCTTCGAATCTGGCGGTATATGGCTTTTTCAGACGATTGACTTCGAATACGTAGCGGATCCTGTCGGTGCATTTTTCCGCCTGGAACGGCAGCTCCGGAAGAGGACTCTCTTCGCCGCCTGCGTAAAACAGCGGTACGGGGTACGTCCGGTTGACCGAATCACCGCCGCCGTGGAACAGAAGCACGGTGGGAAGGCTTTGCGCGTCCTTCAGATCCCTGTTGTACCAGGCGACATAACCGATCCGGTGCTCTGTGGTATCCTTATCATCTCCGTTGTTGTCGGGAGTGGTTTTGACGGTCAGGACGCCGGGCTCTCTGACGATCCCCATCTCATCAATGTCGGGGTTTTCCTGAAGATTGCCGACCCAGCGCTTATATTTCCACACGAATGAATGAAAATCCTTTGCGGCATCAGCGGGATCGGCAAGATCTCTTGCAAGCAGATGGTCACAGCTTTCGCGAAGTGAAGAATTGACTTCCTCTGAATTGCCGACAGACACCACCGGGATATCTCTGCGCCCGGGGTGCGGTATCACTGAGAGTCCCTCGAGGATCACACAGGCCGGGGTTATCTCCCCGGGGCCCCAGAGGAATTCACCTTCGACGGTCTTAAGAAGATTATTCGCGATGTGATCGGCAGATCTGCCGTAACCGTAGACGGCTGTTCTGAAGATGGCACCGCGGATGTATTTATCCTGCCACTCGCCGGTAAACCGGTCTCTGCTCATCACATAGCCGTCCTTGAAATACTGATGGATTCTGGAGTTTGCGATGACATCCGCAAAGAGGGACGCCGGCGCGTCATCCCAGCCGCGCTCAGAAGACGGATAAACAAACACCACGCTGCCCGAGTATTCTTCGGCTATGGCGGAGAAACCGCGTTCGTCGGAAAAACGGATCGCCTCCTCCTGCGTCATCTCCTTTTCTTCAAATATAAGCAGATAGGGAGCGAGATAACCGAAATTCACTATGTCCGCCAGGGGATGCTGCTTCTGTACAAAGACTTTGGCGCGGAAGGAGCCGAAATCCGCCGACCAGAATTTCCTGCCGTCATTAAGATCCGTTACCTGCGGTGTGTCCTTAAGTCCCATAAGAAAACCTCTGTCTTACTAAGAAAGTGTGTGGCCGTCTTCAATTTTATGAAAAAACACATCCGGGTACAAGCAGAAGTTTTTCATTGTTTTAACAACTGAGAAAACAGAAAAGATTATGGTTGAGAAAAACGCGATTACATTGTACAATAGATGAGGCATCGCGTCCTGTCACGGACAGGGCGCACAAAAGGCAAATAAGCAGGAGGAGAGTTATGGCAAAGCTTAACACAGCTGCCGTTTCGCAGATCGAAGCTATCTGTGACCGGCACAAGGATGAGAAGACACCACTTATGATGATCCTCAGCGACATCCAGAATGAATATGGATATATTCCTCTGGAAGTACAGGAGATCGTGTCCGCAAAGACCGGTATCTCCGTGGCTGAGATCTACGGCGTGGTAACTTTTTATTCTTTCTTTTCACTCACACCAAAAGGGAAATACGTCATCGGATGCTGCCTGGGAACGGCGTGCTATGTGCGCGGTGCACAGCAGGTCATCGACAAGTTCTGCGAGCAGCTGGGGATCAACCCGGGCGAGACGACCGAAGACGGCATGTTCACGATCGACGCCCTGCGCTGCATAGGCGCCTGCGGTATCGCACCGGCCGTCACGATAAACGGCAAGGTGTATCCCAAGATGAGTGTTCCGCAGGTTACTGAGGTTATCGCTCAGTACAAAGGCGCTGAGAAGGAGGTGTCGGCATGATAGATTCCAGAGAAAAGCTGGATGAGCGTATCCAGCACTGTACAAAATGTATAGATGATAAGCTTGCCGGCGCTGACGGGAAACGTCATATCGTTCTGTGCGGCGGTACAGGCTGCCTCTCGAACAATTCCAAGGAGATCCTTGAGAAGTTCCAGAGCCTGCTTGAGGAAAAAGGCCTTACAGACAAGGCTACCGTCAACCAGGTAGGCTGCTTCGGTTTCTGCTCACAGGGACCTTTTGTCAAGATCTATCCTGAAGACACTCTCTATCGTCTCGTGACTGTGGACGATGTTGAAGAGATAGTCACATCCGATATCATGAACGGTCAGATCGTAGACCGCCTGCTCTATGTGGAACCCTCCACCGGCCAGAAGGTCAAGAGACAGGACGAGATCAATTTCTATAAGAAACAGCGCAGGATCGCGCTGCACGGCTGCGGTGTCATCAATCCCGAGGACATCGAAGAAGCACTGGGCATGGGAGCTTTTGCAGGACTTGCAAAGGCGCTCTCCATGGACAGACAGGCTGTCATAGATGAGGTTCTGAAATCCGGACTTCGCGGACGCGGCGGCGCGGGCTTCCCCACCGGACGCAAGTGGCAGTTTGCGCATGATGTTGACAAAGACGAGAAGTATGTGGTCTGCAACGGCGACGAGGGCGACCCGGGCGCATTCATGGACCGCAGTATCCTTGAAGGAAATCCTCTTGCTGTTATAGAAGGCATGATGATCGCCGGCTATGCCATCGGAGCTCAGAACGGATATTTCTATGTGCGTGCCGAGTATCCCATCGCCGTCAATCGTCTGAAGATCGCGATCAGGCAGGCTGAGGAACTGGGCCTTCTGGGTGACAATATCCTGGGAACCGGATTCTCCTTCCGCTGCCATCTGCGTCTCGGCGCGGGCGCCTTTGTCTGCGGCGAAGAGACCGCACTGCTCAATTCGATCGAAGGCAAGCGCGGAATGCCGAGACCCAGGCCGCCTTTCCCGGCAGTCAAGGGTCTGTGGGGCATGCCCACTATCATCAATAACGTTGAGACACTGGCCTGCGTTCCCTACATCCTCAGAAAGGGCGCCGATGACTTTGCAAGCGTCGGAACCGAGAAGTCAAAGGGCACCAAGGTCTTTGCTCTGGGCGGCAAGGTCAATAACGTCGGTCTTGTCGAGGTTCCCATGGGAACAACCCTCAGAGAACTGATCTACGATATCGGCGGCGGTATCCCGAACGGCAAGAAGTTCAAGGCTATCCAGACCGGCGGACCTTCGGGCGGATGTCTGACAGAGGAATACCTCGACGAGCCCATCGATTTCGACAACCTTGTCCAGAAGGGTTCCATGATGGGATCCGGCGGTGCCATCGTCATGGACGAGGACAACTGCATGGTCGACGTGGCCAAGTTCTACATGGAATTCATCTGCGATGAGTCCTGCGGAAAGTGCTCACCGTGCCGTATCGGAACCAAGAGGATACTTGAGATCCTTACCCGCATCACCAAGGGACAGGGTACGCTTGAAGACCTTGATACTCTGCAGGAACTCTCCGGCACCATCAAGAGAAATTCCCTGTGTGCGCTGGGTCAGACCGCTGCAAACCCGGTCAATTCCACACTCGCTCACTTCAAGGACGAGTACATGGCACATATCGTTGACAAGAAGTGCCCGTCACACGTCTGCAAGGATCTGATGGAATACACCATCGACGCCGATAAGTGCGTGGGCTGCGGCCTGTGCGCAAAGGGCTGCCCGGTCGGATGCATCCAGAGGACCGATTATATCGCGGAAGGCCATAAGCTTGCGTCCTTCAAGATCGACGCTACCAAGTGCATCAAGTGTGGCGCATGTATCAGCACCTGCCGTGTAGGCGCCATCGAGAAGAAATAAGGAGGGATGAGATAATGGGTAAGATCAATGTTAAGATCGAGGGCATCCCTTATCAGGTAGAAGAGGGACTCACGATATTAGAGGCAGCAAAGGCATGTGGTTACGAGATCCCTTCGCTGTGCACCTTTAATCATGGGGAATGTAATCAGGGATCATGCCGTGTGTGTCTTGTAGAAGCAACCGGTGCCAGAGGTCTTGTGGCCAGCTGCGTGTATCCGGTATCCGAGGGCATGGAGATCAGGATCACCACCCCGGCGGCTGTAGATGCCAGAAGAGAGAGCGTCGAACTCCTGCTCTCCAATCACAATAAGAACTGCCAGCAGTGCGATAAGAACGGACAGTGCGAACTCCTTCATGTCGCAAATCTGGTGGGTGCCAGGGATGACGCTTTTGCGGGCGGACATTCCGAGGTGCATATCGACAGACTTGCACCCGCTCTTGTGCGCGACACTTCCAAGTGCATTCTCTGCGGACGCTGCGTTGAGCGCTGCAAGAATGCTCATGATCTGGGAATTCTCGGATTTGAGAACCGCGGCTTCCAGACCTTCGTCTCGCCGGCAGGCGACCGCAGCTTTGCGGATTCACCGTGCATCCAGTGCGGACAGTGCGTCAATGTATGTCCTACCGGAGCTCTCATGGAGCATTCGGAGATAGATCTCATCGACGAGGCATTCCGCCAGGGCAAGCATGTCATCGCTCAGGCCGCACCTGCTGTCAGAGCAGCTATCGGCGAGGAGTTCGGCTATCCGATCGGAACACCTACCACAGGCAAGATGATCGCAGCCATGAGAAGACTCGGCTTTGAGCGCGTGTACGACGTCAACTTCGGCGCCGACCTCACCATCATGGAGGAGGGCACGGAGCTTCTGGGCAGGATCAAGGAAGGCGGAGTGCTTCCGATGATCACATCCTGCTCGCCCGGATGGATCAACTACGCCGAATACAACTACGGCGATCTCCTTCCGCATCTGTCATCCTGCAAGTCGCCTCACCAGATGCAGGGCGCTGTCATCAAGTCATGGTGGGCCGAGCAGAACGGCATCGATCCCAAGGATGTGTTCGTAGTATCGGTTATGCCCTGTGTCGCGAAGAAGTTCGAGAAGGAACGCGAGCAGGAGAAGGTGAACGGAATTCCGGATGTCGACGCAGTCATCACAACAAGAGAACTGGCGCGCATGATCAAGAGAAGCGGTATCATGTACAGACGTCTTCCCGATGAGGACTGGGATCAGGATATCATGGGCGATTACTCCGGTGCAGGCGTCATCTTCGGCGTCACCGGCGGTGTTATGGAGGCTGCGCTCCGTACGGTATACTTCAAGCTCACCGGCCGTGAAAAGGAGAACATCACCTTTACGGAAGTCCGCGGTCACGAGGCGGGCATCCGCGAGGCATCGCTCGATATAGACGGAACGACCGTCAAGGTAGCCATCGCTTCCGGTATGAGGTCGGCAAAGGTGCTGCTCGACGATATCCGCGCAGGCAAGTCCCCTTATCAGTTC
>JAILGA010000100.1 GCA_024697225.1 Lachnospiraceae bacterium | reverse complement strand
GATCGGCGGCAAGGACAGCATGTCGGGATCCTTTAACGAGATACATGTTCCGCCCACGCTGGTCTCTTTTGCAGTGGATGTCGCAAAGACGGATGACATAATCACGCCGGAACTTAAGGAAAAGGGCAATAAGCTCGCTGTGATCCGCATACCCGCGGACATAAATGACCTGCCTGATCATGCGGGGATCATGAAGGTCTACGGATCGCTGATCACACTTATGAGGCAGGGAGTGATCAGATCCGCTTATGCGCTGGATGCTGCAGGGGCTGCTCCTGCACTCAGTGTTATGGCCTTCGGAAACGGACTGGGGGTTAAGATAACAGATGGTATTTTATCCGATGATCTGTTCACGGCGACACCCGGAGATATCCTGGTAGAAATAAGACCGGAAGATGTAGAAAAACTGAACATCTTTGAAAATGTGCTTGATATCGGCGAAGTCACAGAGAGCGGGGACTTTGAGCTGCCTGCATCCCTTGGCGGTGGCACGGTGTCAGGCAGGGATGCCCTCGAAGCCTGGATGGGTAAACTTGAGTCCGTATTCAGGACAAAGACCGGGGCTTCCGAAGAGGCTGTTGATATCGAGCCCTTCCATGCGGATTCCGTCTACATCTGCAAACACAAGGTGGCAAAACCCACGGTGTTCATACCGGTATTCCCGGGTACCAACTGCGAGTACGACAGTGCGAGAGCATTTGAAAGGGCGGGAGCTGAGGTCAACACACTGGTGTTCAGAAACAGGAACGCCGCGGACATCCTCGAGTCGGTCGAGGCTGCCGGCAAAGCCATCTCACAGGCTCAGATAGTCATGTTCCCCGGCGGCTTCTCCGCAGGCGATGAGCCGGACGGCAGTGCCAAGTTTTTTGCGACGGCTTTCAGAAACGAAAAGATAAAAGAGGCGATGCAGAAGCTTCTGGGTGAGAGAGACGGCCTGGTCCTCGGTATCTGCAACGGCTTCCAGGCTGTGATCAAGCTGGGACTGGTCCCCTACGGCGAGATAAAGAGCGAGCAGACAGCCGATTCACCGACACTCACAAGAAATACCATCGGCAGGCATATTTCGAGAATGGCCTATCTCAAGGTCATGACGGACAGATCGCCGTGGCTGTCCCTTGCGGACAACGGCGGGGTCTATGTGGTTCCTGCATCCCACGGTGAGGGACGGTTTGTGGCACCGGATGCCGAAGTTAAGAGACTCATCGCCGCAGGGCAGGTGGGAACGGTATACTGCGATCCCGACGGCAATGTGACGATGAACGATGAGTGGAACATCAACGGTTCCATGAGTGCGATCGAGGGCATCACTTCTCCGGACGGACGCTGCTACGGCAAGATGTGCCACGTTGAGAGGATAGGCGATGGTGTTGCAAAGAATATCTATGGCGATCAGGATATGCACATATTTGAAGCGGGAGTCAGGTATTTTCGATGAAAGCATTTTTGATACTTGAGGACGGAACCATATTTACCGGAACCTCTGTCGGTGCAGCCGGCGAGGTGATCAGCGAGGTGGTGTTCAACACCGGCATGACCGGATACGCCGAGGCGTTCACGGATCCCTCGTATGCCGGCCAGGCGCTGTGTATGACATGGCCGCTCATCGGCAACTACGGCGTGTGCATCGACGATATGGAGAGCGAGAGAGCATGGCCCGACGCTGTGATAGTCAGGGAGATGTCCCGCATACCGTCCAATTTCAGGTGCGACATGAGCCTGCCGGAATTTCTGGTAAAGTATGACATTCCGGGTATTGAGGGCATAGATACGAGGAAACTCGTTCGCATCCTTCGTGAGAAGGGCACGATGAACGGGATGATAACCACAAATCCCGATTTCAAAACAGATGTTATTTTATCAAAGATAAAGGAATACCGGGTTCAGGGTGTTGTCTCAAGAGTCACCTGCAAAAAGAGACATGTCATAGCTCCGAAAGGTCAGACAAAGAGTGGAGCGCCCGTGAGGATCGCACTTCTTGATCTGGGTGCCAAGAGAAATATCGCTGCATCCCTGTCTGCAAGGGGTGCGAGCGTTGAAGTATTCCCGGCGGACACGCCCGCACAGGAGATAATCGACAGCGCACCGGACGGCATCATGCTCTCAAACGGTCCCGGTGATCCCAAGGAGAATACAGGGGTCATTGCCGAGGTGAAAAAGCTTTACGATACGGATATACCCATCTTTGCCATCTGTCTGGGACATCAGATAATGGCGCTGGCAACCGGAGCGGACACTGTAAAGATGAAGTACGGACACAGGGGCGCCAACCATCCGGTCAAGGATCTTTCTACAGGGCGGGTGTACATCTCGTCACAGAATCACGGCTACATGGTGGATCTTTCTACACTCGATCCCGCTGTCGCTATCCCGTCTTTCGTGAATGTAAATGATGGCACTAACGAAGGCCTGGAATACATCGGCAAAGATATCTTCACCGTTCAGTTCCACCCCGAGGCATCGCCCGGGCCGCACGATTCGGGCGTGCTTTTTGACAGATTTATGGACACTGTAGAAAAGAAAAAGGGAAACAGGTAGGTGAGCCGCAGGCGCTGCTGCGGTGTGTAGAAATATCAAGCAGAAAGGCAAAAGAAATATGCCTAAGAGTAAGGATGTCAACAAGGTCCTGGTGATAGGTTCCGGACCGATAGTAATAGGACAGGCGGCGGAATTTGACTACGCCGGCACTCAGGCCTGCAGAGCTCTCAAGGAAGAGGGAGTCGAAGTCGTACTCGTAAATTCCAATCCCGCCACCATCATGACGGACAGGGATATAGCGGATCACGTCTACATAGAGCCTCTTACGATAAAAGTCCTCGAGCAGATAATCGAGAAGGAGAAGCCCGACAGCGTGCTGCCCACTCTCGGAGGCCAGGCGGGGCTTAATCTCGGAATGGAACTGGCCGAATCGGGGTTCCTTGAAAAGCACGGAGTAAAGCTTCTGGGGACGACGGCGCTGACCATAAAGAAGGCCGAGGACAGGCAGTGCTTCAAGGATACCATGGAAAAGATAGGCGAGCCCTGCGCGCCTTCCCTTGTTGTGACTGATATCGGGAGCGGCGAGAAGTTCGCAAAGGAGATCGGCTATCCTGTGGTCCTTCGCCCGGCTTATACTCTTGGCGGTTCCGGCGGCGGCATCGCCCACGATCAGGCGGAACTCGATGATATACTGGCAAACGGACTTAGGCTCTCCCGTGTCGGAGAAGTGCTTGTGGAGCGCTGTATCGCCGGCTGGAAGGAGATAGAATACGAGGTCATAAGAGACGGCGCCGGCAACTGCATAACCGTGTGCAACATGGAAAACATCGACCCCGTGGGAGTGCACACAGGCGACTCGATAGTCGTTGCACCCTCGCAGACACTGGGAGACGAGGAATATCAGATGCTCAGGTCTGCTGCTCTTAACATCATCAACGAACTGGGTATCACAGGGGGCTGCAACGTGCAGTTTGCCTTAAATCCGGGCTCTTTTGAGTACTGCGTGATAGAGGTCAATCCCAGGGTGTCAAGATCATCGGCCCTCGCCTCCAAGGCAACCGGTTATCCTATCGCCAAGGTCGCGGCAAAGATAGCGCTCGGATACAATCTCGATGAGATCCCAAACGCCATAACCGGCATGACAAAGGCGTGCTTCGAACCCGCCCTCGATTACTGCGTGGTCAAGTTCCCGAGACTTCCCTTTGACAAATTCCTGACCGCAAAGAGGACGCTCACAACGCAGATGAAGGCCACCGGAGAGGTCATGAGTATCTGCACGAACTTCGAGGGTGCGCTGATGAAAGCGATCCGCTCCCTCGAGCAGCACGTGGATTCACTTTTGTCCTATGATTTCTCAGAGCTCGCCGATGATGAGCTGAAGGACAGGCTCCACCTCGTGGACGACCAGAGGATATGGGTTATAGCGGAGGCGATAAGAAGGGGCTTTACGAGAAAAAGAATCCACGACATAACCATGATCGATGAGTGGTTCATCGACAGACTCGCCGCTCTGGTCGAGACAGAAAAGGAGCTTAAGGACGCCGGTTCACGCCTCGGCGCGGAGCTTTTGTTAAAGGCCAAGAAGCAGGAGTTCCCGGACAGTGTGATCGCAAAGCTGACAGGACTCGATGAGGAGAGGATAAAGGCTCTGCGCTTCGGCAACGGGATCCGTGCCGTCTACAAGCTGGTCGACACCTGTGCTGCTGAATTTGAGGCTAAGACGCCGTATTATTACTCTGTATACGGCGATGCCGATGAAGAGGACGAGGCCGGCGGCAATATCCAGAAGACAGAAAAGAAGAAAAAGATCCTGGTCCTTGGCTCTGGCCCTATCCGCATAGGGCAGGGCATAGAGTTCGATTACTGCAGTGTGCACGCGACATGGGCTTTTGCGAAGCAGGGCTATGAGACCATCATCATAAACAACAATCCCGAGACCGTCTCGACCGATTTTGACATCGCGGATAAACTCTATTTTGAACCTTTGACTCCGGAGGATGTAGAAAATGTCGTGAGGCTTGAAAAACCTGACGGAGCGGTGGTTCAGTTCGGCGGGCAGACAGCCATAAAGCTCACGCAGGATCTGATGAAGATGGGCGTCAGGATCTACGGAACGGATGCCGCGGATGTGGATGCGGCAGAGGACAGAGAACTCTTTGACGAGATCCTTGAAAAGACCGGTATACCAAGGGCCGAGGGCGCGACGGTTTATACCACCGAGGAGGCCCTTGAAACCGCCAATCGTCTGGGATATCCGGTGCTTGTGCGCCCGTCGTACGTGCTGGGCGGTCAGGGAATGCAGATCGCGATCTCCGATTCCGAGATCGAAGAGTTCATGGCCATAATCAACCGCTATGCTCAGGATCATCCGATCCTTGTTGACAAATATCTGCAGGGCACGGAGACTGAGGTGGACGCCGTCTGCGACGGGGATGATATCGTTATACCCGGGATCATGGAGCACATCGAGCGCTCCGGCATTCACTCCGGGGATTCCATATCGGTCTATCCCGCGCAGTCACTTTCGGACAACGTCAAAAGAACCATCGCCGAGTATACGAAGAGGCTTGCAAAGGCTCTCCATGTGGTGGGACTCATTAACGTGCAGTTCATAGCTGTGGGCGAGAAGGTCTACATTATCGAAGCCAATCCCCGCTCATCGCGCACTGTGCCTTACATAAGCAAGGTCACGGGAATCCCCATCGTGGATCTGGCAAGCCGTGTGATGCTGGGCGAAAAGCTCAGGGATATGGGCTATGAACCCGGTCTTCAGCCTGAGAGCGGATATATAGCCGTCAAGATGCCGGTGTTCTCCTTTGAAAAGATAAGAGGTGCCGAGATCTCGCTCGGCCCTGAAATGAAATCAACGGGCGAGTGCCTTGGCATAGCGAAGGAGTACCATGAGGCTCTGTACAAGGCCTTCCTGGGGGCGGGTGTGAGACTTCCCAGACACAGACAGATGATCATAACCGTCAAGGACGCCGACAAGGGCGAGATCATCGATATCGCCGCCCGCTACGAAAAGCTTGGCTACGTGATATATGCGACAAGATCCACGGCTGCGACGCTTAACGAGAACGGCGTCAGGGCCAGAAAGATCAATAAGATACATCAGGAATCACCTACCGTCATAGACCTGATCCTGGGACACAGGATCGATCTTGTCATCGATACGCCCACTCAGGGCCGTGACAAGACAAGAGACGGCTTCCTGATCCGCCGCACGGCCATAGAGACAGGTGTCAACGTTATCACAGCTCTCGACACTGCCCGTGCACTGGTGACAAGTCTCGAGGACGGCGAGAGGGAAGAAAATCTGACACCTGTTGATATTGCGAAGATGTGAT
>JAILGA010000081.1 GCA_024697225.1 Lachnospiraceae bacterium | reverse complement strand
CGTATCCGTCATTGCCTTCAGTACCCTTTGCAAAGGTGACCGAAGTGTCATCAGTCGGAGTGTTTTCCGTCGTCACTCCGACCTGCATGGCTGATGCAGGTTTGGCGATTACGGATATAAACGTATCGGAGGGGAGCCAGACGTTCTCTTCACCCCTTAGTTCATAACTGGTATACAGGCCGGTTTCTTCGTTCTTGCTGCCATCATTTACATTGCCTCTGATGACAGGATCGCCTGAAATACTGAAGACACTGCTTGAATTTTGGCAATACACACCGCCGCCCTCCAATCGGCCGTTGTTGCCTGTGATCGCGCCGCCCGTCATACTGAACGTCCCTGATGAGGAAACACACACGCCGCCGCCCTGAAAAGCTTCATTCCCGCTGATCGTCCCACCTGTCATATTGAACGTCCCTGATGAGGAAACACACACGCCGCCGCCCTGAATAGCTTCATTCCCGCTGATCGTCCCACCTGTCATATTGAACTTCCCTGATGAGGAAACGTACACGCCGCCGCCCTGAGAAGCTTCATTCCCGCTGATCGTGCCTCCTGTCATACTGAACGTCCCTCCTCTAACAACATACACGCCGCCGCCCCAAGTGGCCTCATTCCCGCTGATCGTCCCGCCTGTCATATTGAATGTCCCGCCAACTGACACACCGCCGCCATATTTTCCGTTCCCGCCGGTGATCCTGCCGGAATCATTACCGCTGCTGTCCGTAAGCGTCAGTGTTCCGTCGATCCCCATGACATGACCATCATTTTTCGCTGCGTCGAGATTACGATCAATTTTATGACCTGCCAGGTCTAGTACAACATGACGCCCATTACCTACCAGAATATAGCTGTCCGATCCGGACGCAGTGCAATCCGCATTCAGTCTGTAATAAGTGGGATTATCGGCATCCTCATCGACACGCTTGAGAGTTCTGTCATTTTTCATGGCCGCTTCCAGGTCTCCCCACAAGCCTATCTCATAGGCAGTATCCGCAGACGTCCCGTCAGCCGCGGCACAAGCTACCATGGCAAACCTCGGGAGCAGCATTACTGCAAATATCGCAGCAAGCACCGCAGCCACGCAGATCAGACTTCTTGTCATGCTCTTTTGTCTCTTTTTCATTTTGATATCATCCCTCCTTGAAAAACTCTGAGAATGAAATAATTATAATGCCGCCGCCCATCCGATTCAAGTACAACAAAACCGCCAGGCCTTATAACCACAGGCCTGGCGTTTGATAACAAGTGATATGTTTACCGTTTTGTTTACCGCGCCGGAGTGACGATGCCCGGAAGCTCCTTTCCATGCGTATTTCCGGCGTTTTGGGGTGCTGGTTCGAATCCAGTCACCTCGAGTAAGACGGAAAGCCAGTAAAATCAAGGCTCTCCGTCTTTTTCTTTTCTTTGTAAAACATCCATCAGACATCTTTCTTGTAGAAAAGCTCCTTGTCGGCGTACATAGCCTTGTCCGCCTCATCCAGTGCAGCGTGGATATTTTTGCGATTGTCCAGTTTTGAAGGCATTCCGCGGTACCCCTCACGCTTTCTATTAGAGATCGATCCGTCACTTCTTGAATTTACAGAGCAACCGGATGAGCGGATGATTGCCGCGGCAAGAAGCTATATAGAGCGCGACAGCAGGACCTTCATACCGCCCGAGGGCGATCTCTTCGCCAAAGGCGACAGAATCGTTCACAGAGCCTTCGGCCCCGGCGTGATCGAAGATATCGACGCCGATGACAAGTGCTATATCATACAGTTCGACAGACTTGATACGCAGCGGCGCATCGCGTTCAGGGTGAAGATGGAAAGAGAGTCTGTCTGAATACGATAGCCTGCAAAAGAGAGAGCGCCCCGAAGGGCGCTCCCTGATAACTCATATGCTAAGTTTCTTCACTTTACAGCGTCTGTCTTTATGATGAACTTCACGCTGCCGCTCTCGCCGTCGGCGGATCTTGTGAATGTGGTATAACTCTCGCCTGCTTCCTTTATGGCTTTGAGCCTTCCGAAGTAATCGGAGATGTCGGTATCGACCACATTGTACAGCTTTTTGATCCCCTCTTCGTCAAGCTTTATCATACCGTCCTCGAACTCCACAACTCCTTCATCGAGCCTGACGGTTCCGTCATAGAGCTGTGCGAGTCCGTCGGAGAGAGTTCCGGCCCCGTCATAGAGCTTTACCGCACCGTCTTTCAGATCGCCTGTACCTTTGCAGAGACTTACCGTGCCGTCATACAGAGTTCCCGCTCCGTTATATAGGTCATTTGTTCCGTTGAACAGAGTTCCTGCTCCGTTATATAGGTCATTTGTTCCGTTGAACAGAGTTCGTGCTCCGTTATACAGATCTCCTGCTCCGCCACGAAGCGTTCCTGCGCCGTTAAACAGCTCTGTCGTTCCCTTGTGAAGCGTACCCGCTCCGCCGAAGAGATCCTTTGTTCCCTTGTAGAGAGAGCCTGCTCCGTTATAAAGATCGGTCGTTCCCTTATAAAGAGTGCCAGCTCCGTCATAGAGTTTTCCGGCGCCCGTCTTCAGATTATCTGCGCCAAGGACAAGTTTGCTGTTGTTTTCTACCAGCGAGCCGGTTCCGGCGGAGAGCTTATCAGCACCTCCTGCAAGCTTTACGATCCCGTCGTCAAGCGAGTTGATACCGTTACCAATGGTTTCAAGTCCGCCTGCCAGTGCTGCCGCACCGCTTGCCACACCGGAAGCTCCTTCGGAGAGCGCAGTAAGGTCATCGGAATTGGCGCTCAGGGCGTCAAACATCTCACCCATTGAATTCAGTACACTGTAGATCGCATAGGCGCTGGCCTTTACCGACTGGAACTTCTCACCGTAGCTCATATAGCTGTCCGCTTTCTGCTTGTCCTCGGGACTCATGCCTGCGATCTCGTAGACGGTCACGTTCTCAGTAAACTCTCCTTTTCCGCTCTTTGCCGTCTTCTTGTCCATACCTTCGACGTCGTCTTCCTCTTCTGCCGTATCTTCATCTTCGCAAGTCTCATCCGCTTTTTTATCTACAGAAGTGTCATCTTCTGTCTCCTCATCATCAGCCGTGGATTCCACGGGTTTTGTATCTCCGGTCTCAGACTTTGTATTATCCGAGGCATCTTCATCGGATTTAGTGTTATCCGCAGGATCGGCGTCGCCAGCCGTCTTGTCATCAGTTCCGGCGTCATCCTTTGCGGGATCCGTCGTCTTATCATCTCCCGTCTTATCCTCTGTAGCCGCATCATCTGCCGTCTCCGCGTCACCTGTCTTATCCTCAACCGGTGCCGCATCACCTGCTGCAGTATCATCTGTCTCTTTGTCATCAGCCTTCTCTTCGTCCTTCTTATCCTCCGCGGCCGCGTCACCTGTCTCTTTGTCATCAGCGGTAACGGTACCTGTTGTATACAGATTGGCCTCAGCACCATCGGCGCCGTTCTGCGGCAGACCTACCGTGTTCGAAGTCACCTCAATCCCCTCATACGCGGACCTGCTGCCCAGATACATGCCCACAAGGCCGTCGATCGTAGAGAGATCCGTATTCAGATACTGAGAGCATACCGCATTGAAGCCATCAGCCGAATCATAGCCGCTTCCCGTCACATACGCCGCAAATGTCCCCTGACCGCCGTATGAGTAGGTTCCGTCCTCGAAGGCGCACATCATGTTGTAGATCACATACAGATCTGTCGCTGCCTGAGTAAGCTCCTGTTTTGTGGATCCCAGTCCCGAAAGTGCAGCGACCAGGCTGTCAACTCCCGCGCTCACCTGCTTTGCGCCCTCGGCGAGCTTCTTTGAATTGCCCGCGATATCATTATCGGTAAAGCCCTTCTTAAGCACTGCGGAACCGTTCTTCAGTTCGTTCGCGCCGGTTGCAAGGGATGACGCTCCATCGTTGATCTGAGCCGCGCCGTTGGTGTAGCTCACGATGCCGTCATACAGAGTTCCCGTTCCGTCCGACAGCTCCTTTGTACCGTCATACAGTGATTTTGCGCCGGTATTCAGAGAACCCGCTCCGTTATAGAGCTTCTCGGCCCCGTCGTTTACCTGACCTGCTCCGTCTTCAAGTGCGGCAGTACCTTCATCAACCTTTTTCGCGCCGTCGCGCAGAGCGTCCGCTCCATCCTTCAGCTGTCCGGCTCCGTCTTTTAGCTTTTCTGTGCCGTCCTTCAACTGTCCGGCTCCATCCTTCAGCTTCTCTGTGCCGTCCTTCAGCTGTCCGGCTCCATCCTTTAACTTGTCCGTGCCGTCCTTTACCTGACCAGCTCCGTCGTCAAGCTTTGACGCACCGTCCTTGAGATCACCCAGACCAGTATGCAGTGCGTCCGCACCGTCCTTTAATTTTCCCGCGCCATCCTTTAGTGATGACGTTCCGTCCTTCAGAGAGCGGGTACCGTCCACCAGCTTGTTTGAGCCGTCGCTCAGTTCGTCCATGTCTTCCTTTACCTTGTCCGCTGCGTCGTTATCGGAGATGTCTTCGAGTCCCAGTGAAGACACCATGTCGGAACTTGCCATCGTCATAGTCATGCCCAGTCTGAAATCCGTTGTATGTGCGTTTATCTCGAAGTGATCGGGGATCCTTATCTCGTCCGTATCGATATCCAGATCCTCAAGGGAAGCCTCGTCAAGATCCAGCGAATCTTTGAATCCCGGAAGTGCAAGACCCATGACGATGTAGTTATCAGCATCGGAAATGACCTTGCCGCCTGTCACATTGACATCTGAGAACTTATCCGCATCAAGCATCAGTCCGCTTATCACGGCGAAAGGCGTATACACGTCATATTCCTTATCATCTACATCCACTTCCTGCCTGGAGTTGTTGGTATAATCAAATCTTATCGTCACGTCGCCGCTCTTTCCTGCGAGATCTTCAGGTGCGATCTCCTTGCCGTCGAGCGTATAGGAAACATTGACATCTATTGGAAGCCGCTCATCAGAATAGCCCTGATAATAAATGTCCGAGCCCTCCGCGTCCCAGATTATGTGTCCGGCCTCATCCATAGTGTAGGTCTGCTTACCTTTTACATTGACGATATCCTTGAGATTGCTCTCATCAGATATGGTCGCGTCCCCGTTCGGGTTCTTGAGCCAGTCGCTCACTATGATCTCTCTGGCAGCGCCGTTCGCATCGGAGTTGACATACACGGTCTCGATCTTTCCCGCCTTACCGTCGGAATGCATCATGCCCGTGCTCTTTTCCATGAAGTTCTGCAGCTGCTCCTCGGCGATCGCCTGCTTCGCGTCCGATATCTTTTCGGATGCGGTTTTCTTGGCGTTTGTCACTCCGCAGCCCACAAGCGACAGAGTCATCACCCCGCACATCACAACTGAAATGATCCTATGCATATACTTCCTCATAGCTTTTTCCCTCCTTACTGCTATTTCTGTCATTTTTCCTTTTGCTGTCCGCTTCTCTCGCCGGTTTCATTCCCAGCGTCGTCCTTACTATCAGCCCGTCAAACATCATATACATCGCGGGAAGTACCAGTATGACGACTACCATGCTTATCAGCGCTCCTCTCGCCATCAGTGCGCACAGGGAACCTATCATGTCGATACTCGATGTGATCCCCACGCCAAAGGTGGCGGCAAAGAAGCTTAAGGCGCTTACGATTATCGACTTCATGCTGGTCGTCAGCGCGACCCTTGTGGCGTCCTTCTTTGACAGTCCGTCATTCCTCTCCTTGAGGTATCTCGTGGTCATCAGTATCGCGTAGTCAACAGTCGCTCCCAGCTGTATTGTCCCTATCACCACCGATGAGATGAAAGGTATCGTGGTATGCAGGTAGTACGAGAGGCCCATGTTGATGAATATTGCAAATTCTATGACCGCAACCAGTATCACAGGCAGTGATATTGACTTCAGCACAAAGAATATGATCAAAAACACCAGCCCTATTGATACAAAGCTCACAACCTTGAAATCGTGGTCGGTTATGGTGATCAGATCCTTGGTACAGGGCGATTCTCCGACTACCATCGCGGTGGGATCTATCCCCTTCACTATTCTTCCCACCTCATCTATCTGGGCGTTTATCTCATCCGAGGCGATCTTGTAGTCCGTGGTGACGATCATTAACTTATAATCATCGGATTCAAGATTCTCAGTCAGATCATCCGGTATAAAGCTCCTGGGAAAAGCGGGTCCGAAGATCGAATCGATGCCCAGGACGTTCAGCACCCCGTCTACTTTTTTCACTCCGCTCACCATCTCGTCGGTGGACGCGGCGTCGAGGTTTCTGTCGACAAGGAGCATATAAGCTGAGTTCATATCGAACTTCTCGTCCAGCTCATGAGCCGCCTGTACCGATCCCAGAGAATCCGGCAGTGTCTCCGTCAGATCATAGTAAACGGCGACGTGGTTGTTTCCGTAAAGCGCAAGCGGCAGGATCACCAGAAAGATTACAAGTATCGGCAGATAATGCTTTGTCGTAAATCTCGGTATCTTGTCAAAATCCTTCATTATCGGCTTGTGTCTCGTCTTTTCGATCGCCTTGTGGAAGACCAGTATCATTGAAGGCAGGATCGTAATGCAGCCGATGACTCCGAAGACCACGCCCTTAGCCATGACCCGGCCGATGTCAAGTCCCAGTGTAAAGCTCATAAAGAACAGAGCGATGAAGCCCGCCACCGTCGTGATGGAGGATCCCAGCACTGACCTGAATGTGTCCGTTATAGCTTCCGCCATCGCAGCGTTCCTGTCATCCGGCGTCTTTTCAAGCTCTTCCAAGTAGCTGTGCCACAGGAAGATCGAGTAATCAAGCGTCACTCCCAGCTGAAGCACAGCGCTCAGTGCCTGCGTGATGAATGAGATCTCTCCGAAGAAAATGTTGCTTCCCATGTTGTAGACGATTGCCATTCCTATACTCAAAAGGAAGAACAGCGGGATCAGGAAGGAATCCATTGTCAGCGACAGGACTATGACCGCAAGCAGCACCGCTATGCCCACATATATCGGAGTTTCCCTCTCCGCCATGTTCTTGGTGTCAGTAACTATGGCGCTCATGCCTGACAGGAAGCACTGTCTGTCGGAGATCTTCCTTATATCCTCCACTGCCTGCATCGTCTCATTCGCCGAGGTACCCCTGTCAAAGGTGACAAACATCAGTGTCGCGTCTCCCGAATTGAAGGCCTCATACACGTCATCGGGAAGCATCTCCATCGGCACCGTTATGTCCAGCAGACTGTCGTACCAGATAACATCGGATACGTGCTCCACCTCTTCGACCTTTTCCTTAAGCCTTACGACGTCCTGCTCCTCCATACCTTCAACGATATAGATGCAATACGCGCCGGTTCCGAACTGATCGAGCAGGATGTCCTGCCCCTTCATGGTCTCGATCTCCTTCGGCAGATAAGTGAGGACATCGTAACTGACTCTCGTCCTGAAGTATCCGATGGCCGAAGGGATCAAGAGGATCACTGACAGGATCAGTATCAGATATCTGGCTTTTACTATAGCTCTTGATATTCCTTTCATTATGACCGCCCCTTCCGTTTTAAAATATTTTTATGACTGTTGGTCATTTATTTTGAAATATGGTATACTACATTTATGACCGTTGGTCAATATTTATTTTTCGATTTTATATTTTGTTTAGAAATGCTATACTGATTGCCATGGGAAAAGCCGAAGAAAACAAGAAAAAGAAGTACGAATCCCTGCTGAACACGGCCTTTGAGCTGTTCATCAACAAGGGTATCAATAATACGTCCATTTCGGATATCGTGGATCACGCGGGTGTGGCCAAAGGTACCTTTTACCTGTATTTCAAGGACAAATACGATATCAGGTCGAGACTGATCGTGCACCGCGCGAGCCGTCTCTTCGTCGAGGCGCACGACGCGATGTCGCGCGAAGACCTCGCGGATTTCGCGGACAAGCTCATCTTTATCGCTGAATACATCCTCGACCGCCTGAGCGAGAATAAAGGCCTTCTCGCGGTGCTGTACAAGGACCTCAGCTGGGCCGTGTTCAAGAAGGATCTCACAAGCCGTTCCTATGAATATGAGATAGACTTCTACGAGGATGTCTACCGGAAGCTCATTCTTGATTCGGGGATTGAATTCAGGGAGCCCGAGATCATGCTCTCAATGATCGTGGAACTGACAGGAAGCGCGGGCTACAGCTCCATCATGTACGACGAGCCCGTCCCCCTTGAAAAGCTGAAGCCCTATCTCGCCGACGCCATCCGGGCGATAATAGAGCTTCATACGGTGAAATGAATCTGAGTGAAATATGGTGAAAACAGTTTTACGTATCGTCTCTACTCCACCACCCTGATCGCGCTCGTATCATAGACCTTCCCGTCCACAATCAGATCCAGCGTGGTCTCACCGGCGGATACCCCTTTGATAGTGTCCCTGCCGTCCATCACAGCCACAGAGGTATCATTGATCTTTAGTTCATATCTGTCACTACTCTGTACATTCTTTAACACCAGCAGCTTGGTTGAACCCACAGAGAGTTTGATCGTACTCTTCTTGATCTCAGGCATGGCCACTTTGAACTTGACAGTATATGATGCATTCCCATACTTCACGGTTATCTTGCCGCTGCCGTTCTTCATAGGAGTGAGCTTGCCGTCTGTCGAGATGCTAAGGACAGATTTCTTTGATGACTTAAATGTCGGAACCGTCCCGATCTTTTCTACGCCGAAGATATGATCATAGATACTATACTCTTTTTTTCTCTCGATCTTTATCGCAGTGAACACAGGTTTTTCTACATATATAGCTTTAGTGAATACCGTTGAACCGCGCTTGTCATATCCGGTTATCACGACAGTACCAGCACCTTTTGCGGTCACAGTGCACTTCTTCTTGCCATTCTTCTTTACTTTTGCGATCTTGCTGTCTGACGTCTTCCATTTCTGTACTGCCTGTCCTGCATCGAGTACAAGCGTCTGCTTTGCGATCATCTGATCGTCAGGATCGTCATATACGTGTACCTGACATTCTGCACGTAGACCCGTTTCCTCCTCCGTCACCGTTATCACTGCATCTCCTGCGCTGATCGCAGTCACAACGCCCTTCGAGTCCACTTTTGCCACGCGCTCATTATCCGAGGTAAACATGTAGCCCTTTACCAAGGCGTTCGCCGGATATGGTTCAGGCTTTATGGTAATGCTCCCGCCCTTATATATGCTCAGATCTGTTTTCTTCAGTTTTATTGATTCCAGTTCAGGTGGATCGTCTTCCTCCTGATAATTATTCAGCGCTTTTTCCAGTCCATCCGGATCCTTGCCGGCATGTGCATAGATCAGTTTGCCTGACGCGCCCACCACAAAGCATCCCGGAAGCGACGTGCTGTTCCCGCTCACCAGTTTTTCAGCTCGTATCAGCGACCACATGACTTGATTATTATAGGGAGAATTTAAGGATGCGATCGCATTCTTGTCGGACGCAAGGCTATTAAGTCCGCTGTCTTCATCATCAATATCCATGATCACGAGTTTCAGTTTCTTGCCGTTATCTCTGATCTCCGCTGCTTTATAGATCATGGATAAAGTGTTGTAGCAGCTGGATCTTCCGAATATCAGGACTTTCACCGGTTCGGAGAAATCTCCCACATGATAGGCTTTTCCGTTCAGAGCCTGTATTTTCATATCGTTTATGATACCTTCCGTAACAGTTCCTGTAACATTGATCTCGCAGCTTGCACTGTACTCTCCTTTGCTCACTGTGATCGTAGCTTTCCCGGGGCTTAACGCATATACATTACCCTTATGATCCACAGTGGCAACAGATCCATCCGAACTTGCCCAGCTGAGAAGATCCATGTTCTTAGCTGCAGCTTCCTGTGGTGTGATGATAGGCGTCAGTTTCAGCTCACCGTAGACCTTCATTGAATAGGAGCTTCTCTCAAAAGCAAGTCCCGTTACCTTGATATCGTCGTCATCTTTCGCTCCCCAGAACTCGCTGAATTCAGATACTTTTGCCCCCAGCGATCCGTAGAGCAGATCATGCTTGTGATCAAATACAAAAACAGCCGGCAAAGAGATACTGCTCTTCTGTTCCTTGTTCAGATCATACTTGTCGATAAGGTCAAACATCCAACCCTTGTTAAAGCTAGCTCCCTCGTTATATGAGACCGTGGCATTCGGATGATCATTCTTAAATGCAGATACCTGATCGTCAAAATCATCTATATCCATCATGATCACTTTTACCGAAGCGCCACCTTTCACAGCGTCTTCTGCGATCCCGGTCATCCGGCTGGTATTAGCGCAGCTGCACCGGCCGAATAAAAAGGCCACCTTGTCTTCTTTAAAATCATCGATATGATAGTAGTTCCCGTCTATGATTATATTCATTCTGGCGATATCAACATAATCGCTGAAACCGTCGAATCGCGAAGTCTGATCATCAATGACGCTCACATTCTCGCAGATAGTATCGATATCTGCAGGTGCTGCTGCCAGACTCACCGAAGACATGGTGCATATACAGGAAACAGCCAGTCCTGTTGCAAGTATCTGCTTTATACTTCCGAATCTATGAATTCTTTTCATACGTCACCTGCCTCCGACGATAATGCCCACGCTATCAGCGAACGTTTCTATTTCACAGTGCAGTCGATCAGCTCTGCTCCCTGGTCGTCAAGATTGAAACCAGCTATGAAATACTTTATTCATAAGTCTTACCGAGCAAACTAAGCTTTTATTTTTTGAACAATCCCCCGGCAAGATCCTTGATATCTCCAAGGTCAAGCTTTCCATCCGCTACCGAAGCCTGGATCTTCTTTATGTCATCTTCCGAAACATCGATATTGGCTTTCTTCAGAAGCGCGACACCCTCCTTGAAAAACTCTGAGAATGAAATAATTATAATGCCGCCGCCCATCCGATTCAAGTACAACCAAACCGCCAGGCCCTTACAACCACAGGCCTGGCGTTTGATAACAAGTGATATGTTTACCGTTTTGTTTACCGCGCCGGATTGACGATGCCCGGAAGCTCCTTTCCATGCGTATTTCCGGCGTTTTTGGGTGCTGGTTCGAATCCAGTCACCTCGACTCAATAAAGACACGGCTTCCGGGATTCCGGGAGCCTTGTTTTTTCTGTCCGGATACTATCGATGAACAGGATTTCCTAATGAAACAAGCCCGGGCGAATTGCCCGGGCTTGCTAAACTATTCTTTCAGTTTAGGATTTACTCCTCTACTGAATTGTTTACAGCAGCTGCTCTCTTCTTGCGCTCGTCGTGGATATACTTTGCTGTGAGCGCGATCACCAGCAGGAGCAGCAGCCACCACCAGCTGAAGTGTGCATTTGCCTCGAGGGGACCGGCAGCAAGAGCTACATCCTCGTCCTCGATGGTCTTGATCGTCGTCTGCTCAGTCTTGGTCGGAGGTACCACTACTGTATCCCTGGACTCGGGCTCAGCCTCTACCTCGCCTTCGCCTTCGCTTTCAACCGCATCCACAGTCTCGCCGCCGTTGTTCTCAGGTCTTCTTACCACACCTAACACGTTACCATCCTGTCCGTCTGCGGGAGCAACTGCTTCGCCATTGCCTCCCTCGGGTGTCTCATCCGCTGCGGGGGTCTGGCCCTGAGCGGGTATCACTTCGCCGGCTGCGGGTACAACAGTATTCTCATCGGGTGTCACATCACCGGCATCATCGTTGGTTACAACTGCTGCAGGTGCTGCA
>JAILGA010000157.1 GCA_024697225.1 Lachnospiraceae bacterium | reverse complement strand
TCGCCGGTATTTACGATATAGCCTGTAGCATCAGCATCATCTATAAAAAGATCCGCCCTCTTCATTTCATAGTAATCTTCATACCCCTGCGTCTGCATCTTTGCACGGACAGCGTCGTCATCCTCATTTTCCTGACGTTCGTATTCCTCTATTCCGTGCTCTGTGTCTCTGATCCACACCGGGTATGAATTATAGAAGATCTCATGATCCCCGGCTTCTCCTGTCGGAGGGGTAAACACAACCTGAAACGGGTTTGAATAATAGTAATCTTTCCTGTTATATCCGGCTACCGCATACACATCGTAGGTTCCGGATTCAAATAAGACACCCTTGTTGATATACAGTTCATTCATCGCTATGAGAACGGAATTTCGCCAGATATACGAAGTATCGACCGCAGTATTCCCCTCTCTCTCGCGCACGGTCTCATTCTCTATGAACAGCTCGGCATACCTGGAGACATCGCTTGCCGCGTCCTGTTTGTTGACATATACTCTGTAGCCAAAGCCGTTCACATAATCCCTGTCATCATCAGGGTCATCCGTGCCCATATCATCGTGCCATGTGTCAAAGTCCTTCGTGAACTCAGGCGCAATAAATGAGGCTCTGCCGGCAGCATTTACCGTTACGGCGTTGTTAAGTGCCACCGTGTTCTGCGCATCCCATGCTTTCCAGGGTGCCATTTTGGTAACCGGTGCCGCAGGGCTTATCGTTCCATTTCTTCTGATCGCCTTTACGGTAAGCCCTTCAAAACTGTCAATAAGGATATGTGTAGAAGTCGCGCCCGGGACATCCCCTTCGCCGCGATACAAAACCGCCTGCTGACTGCCGTTTCTGTCAAGAAAGCTTCCGCCGGTGTCGACGGGCTCGACGATAAAGCCTGTAACGGTGTCATCATTGACCGCACTGTCCTTTATCACAACTTTGTAGTTCTTTTTTACCTCGTAGCCCTCGGGACAGGTTTCGGGCCATTCCTCACCTTCTGCGGTCTCGTAAAATTCGTAGTGCCACGCTGTCGGACTGTCCACAGTCCCCTCATCGATCACCTTTTTAACATAGTTTCTTTCGTAGCAATACCATTCAGCTGCAGGTGCCGCTCCTCCTGCGGAAACTTCCGTATATGAAAAAGTTCTGTCCGACGCCTTCGAAAACTTATTATCCTGACAAATATACAGATAATAGGCGCCCGAACTGAATATTACATTATTATTGTCATTCAGGTCTTTGACCATCATGTCCGTTATGATGCGGTCTATGGTCACATATCCTCTGATCGTTCCGTCATCATCCGTAAGATTCGTTCCGTCATCCAGAAAGATCAGGCCATCCATGTTTGCGTCATTGACTTTGCTCACAGCAAACCCATGCCAAGTGCCAGCGATGTATCTCGTGCCATCCATATCATATCTGTCGTTTCCGGAATAATCCGCATTTTCCAGGCTTGTCCATGTGAAGGCTTTGCCGTCTGTTGTTATGGCGGGTGTCACATTAACCTGAACAGGTTCCTCCGGTTCCGAAAAGGCGGCTTCCTGCACTTCATCTGAGGCTGCCGCCGCATCAAGCTGCACGCCGCCAAACACCCCTGCAGCCAGAAACGCGCTCATAAGAGCAGTCAGCAGTTTCATTGTCCCCTTTCCGGTCATATCGCTTACCTCCCTTCACCTTGTGAGCATAGCGTTTCTCGATACGTTGTCATAATCTCCTGCATTGATGCATTAACAGATCGATATCAGGGCAGGAAATCAAAGGATCATAGATATGCAGTTAGAAATATTCGTTGTTGAAACATTCGCTTTTGAGAAAGATTATAACACCCTGAAAAGCGCCTGTCACGAAAGATCAGAAAACAAGATAGTGCGGGTTTCTGATAGTGTGGTCCGATAACAGACAGGGGCACCCTCCCGGGTGCCCCTGCAAAAATCCTGTCTGCCTCTCTAAAGATTTCCGCCCAGTCTCCAGAAGGAGATCCTGTGATGGCCGGCGGACCTGATGGTATCCATCCATAGATTCAGAGTGTCGCTGTCCGCATACCAGACCTCATGGTCGCCTGCATCATCACTGTATTGGTAGATCATGTCTCCGCTTCCGGTATCGCGGACCGGATTCCCGCCATGCAGCTTGATCAGATCCACGACATCGCAGTAGTTGAGCTGCCTGGCGTCTCCACCGTCAACAAAGTCAAATGCGCCTGTGGCAATGGCCATGTTGGCGGGGCCGGGAAGCTTATCCATCTTTGATGCAAGTTTCTTAAGGAAAGCCGGATCAGCCTTGGGTCCGGGCTTTGTGCCGTTCCCGCAGAGATTATAGCACATCATCACGTATTCCGGACCGGCCGGCCATTCAAGGCCTGAATCCGGTGTTGAGGGCTCAAGCACGATCCTGAGCTTCAGGCTCTGACTCCTGCATAAACCGTAGAGTTCACTCTCAAAAGAAAGAAAATATCCCCAAAGCGTCCTGTCGTCACGGATCCTTTCGTAATCGATCTCCACTCCGTCAAGTCCCAGTTCCGCCGTCATCTGAACGATCCTCTCCGCATGCCTTCGGGCATCTCCCTGATCCTGCAAAAGTTCATACAAAAGATCCGTATCCTTCAGGGAAGATCCCTTTTCCAAAAGAAGGTCATTGACAAATGTCAGATATGTCTCTTTTCCGTCAAGTTTTCCCTGGCTGCGCAGCTGCTCAATCTGCTGCTCTGTTTTTTCAGGCACAAAGAGGTTTTTTTCTTTGTCAAAATATGCCGCAAAAAAGCAGACTGTATCAATGGTGTCCTGCATCCGGTCATATTCTTCCGATACCGTTTCGGTATTCCAATAGGGAATCCAGACCCCGAAAGAGGCGGTTTCATTTCCGGCAGGCGGGATTTCATCTTCTCCGGTATTCTCGGTTTTAACCTCGGTTTTAACCGGCAGGTCGTTTTCACTTCTTATTTCTGAAGATGCGGGATTCACTGTATCTTCCTCATCCGGATCAGCAGTCTGCCCCCCGCAGGAGGACAACACAAATACGACAAGCCAAAGACAGAGAATCCGGACATACGGTTTAAAACGCCATCCTTCCGCTGTCGTCTGCTTTTTATCTTTTTTACCGCACTTTGGGGATATCATAAATTCTGTCTTTCCTGATCCGCGTTGATCAAATATATATATCAGGTCATAATCACAGGTTTTCTATAAACCAGTTCAGGACTTTGTTCCAGATACTAATAAGTCTTAATTTCAGCCCCTTGCCCGCAGTGGCCTCGTTGGTGTACAGGATATTCCCGGCGGAATCCTTCACTGTAAGCTTCTCGAAGACACCATCATATACGTCATCCACGATATAGCGCTGGCTGTAGCCGTATTGTCTGCATGCGCTCTCAAGAACCACTGCCCTCTCCCGGTCTCCGTTCTGATCCGGAGCCGCAGCTTTATCCAGCTGACGGCCTGTCCACACGGCGCGGTCGTCAACCTTAACCGTGATCCGGTCGCCGATGAGATCTATGTACAGCTTTCGTTTTCCCGGCTCACTGATCTGAATCTCCGGGATGTATTCCTCAGCGCCCTGCTCCACGGTCTGTA
>JAILGA010000099.1 GCA_024697225.1 Lachnospiraceae bacterium | reverse complement strand
CAGTGCATTGAAGCCCATGCTCTTCGCAAGCAGTATATCATCCTCGAAGGAGAGCGGATCTGCGGGGGTACACAGTCCGTCGCTCCAATAGCCCTGATCGAGGAGAGCATGGATAAAGACCGGCTTTTCGTTGAACAGGATCCGCATCCTGCCGCCGTATTCCCTGCACTCGATCTTCCTTAGGGCAAAATAGGAGGATACCTCATCCCTGCCCTGCTCTTTGGCATCATTGGAATCTGCAGGCTCCGAGGCACCGGGAGCATCGAGCACTATATTGAAGAGATACAGATACGGATCCTCGGGAGACCAGAGTCTCGGCTTATCCGGCACTATCTCAGCGCGCCCCGCCTCAAGCCTCGCTTTCAGCCCACCCTCCGGAGTCTGAACCGTTATATCACCGCAAAGTGACGCATCACCGGTATCTATCACCGCGTGCGTCATGTCGGTCGTTATGTCAAGCTTCTTTATGTACTTCTGCGGAACGAATTCCAGCCACACGCTCTGCCACAGGCCGGAGAACGGGGTATACCACATTCCTCCGCGGCGGAGCCTCTGTTTGCCGTAAGGCTCCGTCCGGTCATGGAGATCATCGGTCACCTCAAGTTTCAGGTCAAAAGCGATCGCAGCATGGTGCGTTCCGGCAGCCTGCGTATCAGCAGACAATCCGCTCTCCGCCGGGATGCGCACCGCATCGGTGATATCGATCGTATAATGCCCGTACCCCCCGCTGTGAAGGCCTTTTTCGCCCCCGTTAACGAAGACCCGGCAGTGCTGATCTGCCCCGTCAACATGCAAAAGTACTCTATAAGTATAAGACGGAATAACATCCCCGGAGAGTTCAACTCTCTTCTCATAAATCAGTCTTGCACCCTCGGAAAAATGCTTTTCCACCCCGGACAAAAGTGATTCCGGCGGGAACGGCACCCTTATTTTGCCTTCATAAACCGGCTCACCGCCTCTGCCCTCGATTACCGAAAAGTCCCACCAGCCATTAAGTATGACAAAAGAAGACCGCTTCAGAAGCGGTCTGGGGTGTGCGCGCCAGGGAATCTCCTCCGGCAGGTGTTCGAGTTCTTCTCCTCTTTTTGTGTACAGTCTGTTCAAAGTCTTTGCCTTTCTGCTGTCATCATTTCTGCATTCTTCAATAACCGGCATTCCTGTCAACCAGATTCTTTAACGGCAGACCCGCCGCATAATTCGCAAGGTCTTCACAGAAGAGTTCGGCATTTCGTCTGCAGGTATAATCACAGGTTAGATTGCCCGCAACATGCGGAGTCAGTATGAGACCCGGAGCATCCCACAGCGGATCATCTGAAGGAAGAGGCTCATGCTTCATTACATCAAGGGCCGCTCCGGCCAGATGTCCATCCGTAAGGGCCTTTATCAGTGCGTTCTCATCGACGGCGCTGCCACGGCCTATGTTTATGACATAGCTTCCGCGGGGCATCAGCGCAATTTTCTCAGCGGAAAGTATACCTTCACTTTCCTTTGTCGCCGGAAGACACATGACAAGCACATCGGTCTGAGTCAGCAGCTCATCCAGACGGGAAACCGGATACAACTCGTCATAGGGCATATCGCCGTCCTCACCGTGAAATCTTCCGCTCCTGCTTATGCCTGTAACATTCTTGGGCTCAAATGGGCGGATCGACAGCGCAAATCTTGTACCTATGTCCCCTGCGCCCAGTATCGTAAAGCGGCAGTCCCGTATGAGCTTCTGCGGAAGCGGGGGCCTTAGCCACTCTCTCTTTGCCATTGTCTCCTCGTAGGGTCTGAGCCTTCTAAGGAGCATCAGCGTCACCATAACCAGATACTCGGCGATGGTCGCGCCGTATGCACCGGAGGCGTTGGTCAGGAGACAACTCTCATTCGCAAATGCCCCGGGTTTAAGGAACGCATCAGCTCCGGCGCTGTGAAGGCACAGCCACTTGAGGTTAACGCAGGAAGCGGCAAGCTTCGGCGTATAGCCGTAGATTATCTCAGCTGTCTTCGCCTCCTCATACGCTTCCTCCTCGCTATCAAAAAAGCTCACCGAAAAGCCCAGGCGCTCGGCCTCACGACGGATAATACCGTTTATCTCCTCGGTAAAAGCATTGTTTACGACTACGATCTTTCTCTCTGAACCTGCCCGACCTGCTGCCGCATTGTTCATATTCCCGTTATCGTTCATAGCGTCCCCCGTTATCTTATTCCGTTGACCGGATCAGTGAAATATGCCGCATCCTTGTCTCCCGCATTTTTGTCGGGCTTGGCGATATACTTGACGTCAATCAGGTCAGGAAGAACTCCGCCCGTTTATCCGGCGCAAAAACATGTTCCCATGATAATGATTCAGCCACCGGATGTCAAACCATATCAATTTACCATTTCAACAACGAAAGCAGGTTAGAAGTCCTGCCTGCTCGTACATATTTAATGTTTATCAGAGCTCTACG
>JAILGA010000098.1 GCA_024697225.1 Lachnospiraceae bacterium | reverse complement strand
GCCTCTCCAGACGCTCCTGGATGTCCTGATTGGTATCCCCGTTTCTGATACTGTACTGGAACTCATAACTCAGATCGTTCACGCGCACATTGAATGCATAGGCACCGCTCTTGAGAGTAGCCGTATCCTGCGGCAGGAAATTACCGGTGTTCTTCTGCTGCGTCGCGAGACTTTCAACATCTATATCGAATTCCGGAATCTCCTCGGCGTCGTGCTTGCCGATGAAGGAAGCCTTGACTATCGAATCATCTGTAGTATACGCGGATTTCCTGGCGATCATGGAATCGGACGACTCGTCTTCCAGATCCGCGATAGTGCCCTGAAGAGTGCGGGCACTCTCTTTGATGCCCACAGCGTCGGCTTCGATCGAAGAATCATTCGTAAGAAGATAAAGAGGGGATTCCTTGCTGAGCTTGACGATTGAATTATAAATACCGCGCAGCTCATCTTTTTTATGAGAATCGGCACGCGTGATTTCCTTCGGCGCATATTCCGCAAGGAAATGATTATAAATATGACTTTGCGCCTGAATGTTGCTTTTCAGACTATTTGCGATGTTAGCCATCTCGTCGCCCCTCCTTTCTTCCATGATGTGCTGTACCGACCGCTATCCTTAGCTATCTTGCACAGGGCTATGGAGATTTTATTAGGAAGAGATGGGTAATTTCTAAAAATGAAGACACTACACCCATCTAACTATCCACTTATAATGTATAGTATAAGTTCAAGCCTGTCAAGGGTTTTTTGAAGAAAAATCACAAATATTTTCGATTTTTGAAAGTGGCTGATGATTTATGACACAAATACAAAAATGAGCGTCCGGAAAAAATATTTGCCATATAACGAACACCAATAACGAAATTTCGTAAATTTTTTTACAAAAGTATTTGACTTGCGGATTTATATATGTTAATTTATTGCATGACGCGCAACAAGGCGTTTTTATTTTGCATAAAAATCAGCACCCTGAGGATTAACATATATCTGGGACGGGATGCTTGCATACCGGACAGATATATGTTAATCCTCAGGGCGGACAAGGCGCGAAGCGCCTCTGTCCGGCAGCAGCGAGAAAGCTTTGCTTTCGAGCTGATGGTGCTGATATATATAGGTAAAGTTTCACAACCCAGGAGGGAAAACAATGCGCACACGTATAACACTTGCATGCACG
Organism: Lachnospiraceae bacterium; assembly: GCA_024697225.1. GTDB lineage: Bacteria > Bacillota > Clostridia > Lachnospirales > Lachnospiraceae > Butyrivibrio. Next base: position 2,621 of record JAILGA010000098.1, on the reverse strand, counting down.
GAGTGCAAAAACCGCAACTATGATACCACGAAGGAGAAGAAGACTCATCCCGATCGTGTCGAGATGAAGAAGTATTGCCCCTTCTGCAGAAGGCATACCACTCATAAGGAGACAAAGTAATGGCGGCTGAAAAAAAAGAGGGCGCTGTATCCAAGCTCGGGAATTTCTTCACCGGAGTCAGGGCTGAGTTTCAGAAGATCACCTGGCCCACGAGGGCATCTGTCGGCAGACAGACAACCGCCGTCGTGTGTGTGTCCGTGGTGACAGGCGCCTTGATAGCACTGCTTGACTATTGCTTCGAGCTGGGAATGAATTTCCTGTTTTCGCTGTAGGAGAAGTGGCCGATGACAAATCAGGACGAGATGATGCCCGAAGAAGTAGCGGGCACGCCGGAAGCTGCTGAGGCTCAGGGAGCACCTGAGGAGACCAATGAGCGCTTCAGCTGGTACGTGGTACACACGTATTCCGGTTATGAAGATAAGGTAAAGACCAATATCGAGAACACCATAGTCAACAGACACCTGCAGGACAAGATCATTGAGGTCAGAGTCCCCGTACAGGATGTCGTGGAATACCGCGACGGCGCAAGAAAGACCGTCCGCAGAAAGCTGTTCCCAGGCTATGTTCTCATTAATATGGATATGGATGACGAAACCTGGTATGTGGTCCGCAACACACGCGGAGTGACAGGTTTTGTGGGACCGGGCTCCAAGCCCGTGCCGCTCTCCGATGCCGAGATAAAGCCTCTTGGCATACGCACGGAGAACATGACGGTGGATTTCGGCGTCGGCGACACGATCTCCGTAGTTGCCGGTGTCTGGCGCGATACTATCGGAGTGGTACAGCGCATGGACTTCTCCAAACAGACCGCCACCATCAACGTGGAACTCTTCGGAAGAGAAACTCCTGTCGAGATTTCTTTTGCCGAGGTCCGGAAAGTGGATCGATAGAACCGGCACGCCCTAAAGCGATCGGTTTTTGAGATATGTAACTGAATGTTCCTCAAAAATGCACGGCAGATTTGAGGAGAAGGAGCCACGACGAAGCGATAGCGAGGATCGGTTTTCGGGGTTCGAACAAAGCTAAGTCGATGGCGACGCGTGGGAGCTCGCCAGGCATACCACAATTACCTTAAAAGAAGGAGGTAAAACAATGGCAAAGAAAGTAGAAGGCTACATCAAGCTTCAGATCCCTGCCGGAAAAGCTACACCGGCACCCCCGGTCGGACCGGCTCTCGGTCAGCACGGCGTGAACATCGTGGAATTCACGAAGCAGTTCAACGCACAGACTGCTGACAAGGGCGATCTCATCATCCCCGTGGTCATCACGGTTTATGCGGACCGCACATTTTCCTTCATCACAAAGACTCCGCCGGCAGCGGTGCTCTTAAAGAAGGCGTGCAACCTGCAGAAGGCATCCGGAACTCCCAACAAGGACAAGGTTGCAAAGATCTCCAAGGACAAGGTAAGGGAGATCGCAGAACTGAAGATGCCCGACCTCAACGCGGTCGATATCGAAGGTGCGATGAGCATGATCGCCGGCACCGCGCGCAGCATGGGCATAGTTGTCGAGGATTGAGGGGAGGATACAGGATATGAAGCACGGAAAGAAATACGGTGAGGCGGCAAAGCTTGTTGACCGCCAGAAGCAGTACGAGCCCGCCGAGGCACTTGCTCTTGTAAAGAAGACAGCCACTGCCAAATTTGACGAGACAGTGGAGATCCATATCAGGACAGGCTGTGACTCCCGTCACGCCGATCAGCAGATCAGAGGAGCAGTCGTGCTCCCTCACGGAACAGGTAAGACCGTCCGTGTCCTCGTCTTTGCAAAGAACGAGAAGATCGATGAGGCACAGAACGCCGGTGCGGATTTCGTTGGCGGTGAGGAACTCATCCCCAAGATCCAGAAGGAAGGCTGGCTTGACTTTGATGTTGTTGTTGCAACTCCCGATATGATGGGTGTTGTCGGACGTCTCGGTAAGGTCCTCGGTCCCAAGGGATTGATGCCCAACCCTAAGGCCGGCACGGTCACCATGGATGTTGCCAAGGCTATTGCCGATATCAAAGCCGGTAAGATCGAGTATCGTCTCGATAAGGCCAACATCATCCACTGCCCTCTCGGCAAGGCATCCTTCTCCGAGGAGCAGCTGACCGACAACTACAATGCACTTATGGACGCCATCGTTAAGGCACGTCCCAGCACTGTCAAGGGCCAGTTCCTTAAGTCCATCTCCGTGGCCTCCACAATGGGCCCCGGCGTGAAGATCGTATCGAACAGATATTGATCGCTTAAAAATTTCAAGTTACCGCTAAATGTCGCGCAGGGTGTAGTACCCTGCGCGTTATTTTGTGTTAGGGGTTACTATTCACGGTCGTCGGACAGGCAGATTGAGCAAAAATTTGCATATTTGCGACAAATTTTGCGCGAAATTTGATTTATTCCCACCCGGTGCATTATAATAGACTTTCACCCGGGAGGCGCAATTTGCGGAAGAGAGAAATGATGAAAACCAAGACGATGAAAAAGCGAATACTGGCGGTACTCACAGCCATTGCGATAGCAGTGAACTGTTTCTGGATGTTCCCGGAAACAGGGCATGCGACTGATCCGGCGGATCCTAC
>JAILGA010000097.1 GCA_024697225.1 Lachnospiraceae bacterium | reverse complement strand
TTTATCCGGCGCAAAAACATGTTCCCATGATAATGATTCAGCCACCGGATGTCAAACCATATCAATTTACCATTTCAACAACGAAAGCAGGTTAGAAGTCCTGCCTGCTCGTACATATTTAATGTTTATCAGAGCTCTACGGCCGGATATTACGTGATAAAGCATGATTTTTGCCAAAGATCACGTAATATTCGCTGCTCTACGACCGGATATTACGTGACAAATTCTGATTTTTGCCGAAAATCACGTAATATTCGCAGCTCTATGGCCGGATATTACGTGACAAAGCCTGATTTTTGTCGAAAATCACGTACAACCAGGTATACTATTGCGGCATAAGGTAAGATGCGGTCCTGTATGGCGAGACTTAGTAAGGAGTGCCGCGGGCTCAAATATGACGAGAAAAAGAGCCTCGGTAACCACTGGTTACTGAGGCTCTTTCTTTACTGGGCTAGCAGGATTCGAACCTGCGAAGTGACGGAGTCAGAGTCCGTTGCCTTACCGCTTGGCGATAGCCCAATCCGCATCGCCGAAGATCGCCTTCGACGATGCAATAGACGGATTGTATCACATCCAAAATATCTATGCAAGAGATTTTTAAAAAATCGTCTGCCTTATTCAGTCGTTATGTTTATGTTGCCGAGGTCCGTCCTTGCGGTGACTGAAGGCGAGCCGGATCCGCTCTTCGTGGTGCCGGTCTTTTCACCGTTTACTGTGACCGTGCCGAGGTCGGTCTTTAAGTCCATTGCAAGTCCCGAGCGCTCGCAGGGAAGCTTCAGTTCGATATTGCCCACATCGGTATCAGCCTTAAAGGACTTGAAGTCTCCCGTCATTCCGGCTATGATGTTTCCCGCGTCGGCATCGACATCGGTCTTCTCCGCGCTCACATCACTGAGTTCGACATTGCCCGCATTTGCATCGATCTCAAGGTTTCCGAACGAGGATCCTTTAATGATGGCATTTCCTGTGGCAATATTTATGTCCGCCTTGTCAGAGGTGATACCTTCAGCCTCAAGATTTCCCACGTCTGTTTCGACATCGAGTTTATCTAAGGGTGACGCCACGACAATGGTCAGAGTATTGCCGAGGGCACCGGCATTGAGTATTTTGCTTCCCTTTTGTTTTATCTTCAGCTTTCCGCCTTCCGTGCCGACCTCAGGCTTTAAGCCCTCAGAGCCGTTCCATTCAACACTTCCCCCGGCTCCGCTCTTTATCACGACATTGCCCACATCAAGCTCCACCTTGAGATCCGAAAAGCTTCCCTCACTCAGAGTTTCCGTCACCTTACCGGCATTCTTCCCGAAACCAAACACTCCGTCACCTGCCTTTCCCAGACGCACAAGAAATCCCGTCACATGCACCAGACTCCCTATTACCACACATATGGCGGTAATAGTGATGATAATGAACAGATATGCTTTTTTCATCACTCAACCTCCCCATCTGTCGAAATCCTCTTCAGGTAATTCCTGAAGAACGGCGCTATCACGAAGATCAGCCAGCTTACTGCCCACAGGCCGGTGATAAAACTCACTGCAAAGTATACAAACACAACGCAGGGCCAGTATGAATCGAGAACTGCCGCAAGGAGTCTGCTCTTATATACCCTGCCTCCCCTGGCGTTCATATCGCCCACGATCAGGCGCTTCAGCACGGAATGCAGCACTGCAGCCAGAGGCCATATGATCCAGGTGATCCACCATCTGAAGGTGAGGAAGCTCCAGCAGAGATAAATGCAGGTGACTGTCGGCCAGTACACGGAAAGTACGGTGTTTGAGGCATTGAAGATGCGCTGCCCGGCTGCGCTGTCATCATATGAGTTGTGCCATGCCCACCATGCACCGTTTCTCTCACCTGTGTTTTCGCCGCCTGCAGTATCGGTCTCGACCTCGATTGTGTCGTTTGTCGTGGTGTAGGCTGTGTCTTGCTGAACATCGACCGCATCCGATGATGCTGCTGTATTTCGTTTATTGTCCGTATCGAAGATGCTCGGGCCGCCGAAGATGAGCGTGGGTGAGGATTCAGCGGCACCTGTGGTCTTTTCACCGGTATTTGCGGATTCCACGGTTTCATTTGAAGAAACAGATGCTGCTTTCTCAGCTGCAGGTTCCGTTGTTGCCAGCATGGTCGAGATCCCGAGGCTGTCGGCCACTTCTTCGAGGTCTCCGAACTCGGCTATCACAGTGCCCACCGCTTCACTTTCCTTTGCCCCGCCGGAAGTCAGTTCGTTGTACTTGTCCTCCATCATCTGCCACAATTCAGCTTTGGCTCTGATCGCCTCGGGTGTCTCCGGGTAGCGGGCAAACATTTGATCAAGATAATTACGCAGGGTTTCCATTATTTATCCTCCACAAATTTTTCTATGACTTCCTTTGTCAGGTTCCACTCTTCGCACTTGTCTTTGTAATAGCTTCGCCCCTCATCCGTTATCACGTAGTAGGTCCGGCGTTTTCCGTTGTCCGCATTTTCGGAATAGCTACGCACGTAGCCGTTCTTTTCCATGCGTGTAAAGGCAGAGTATAGAGTCGTCTCTTTTATTATATACTTTTCCTCCGAAAGAGTCTTTATCCTCCGCGAGATTTCGTAGCCGTACGACGGCCCCTTCAGTATCAGGTACAGTATAATGGTATCTATGTACCCTCTTATGACATCGCTGCTGATGGTTCCCATTTACACACCCTCTTTCCTCTTTATTGTGAAATGCCTGTTCCCGGTGTTACTACGTCCGGCGTTACTATACCTGACATGCTATATCTGACATTGTTATGTCTGCCGTTGTTATGTCTGACGTAGTACGCGTGACAAGGTAATAATATCATATTTTTCTTTCCTGTCAAGCGCCATTTTTATTTTTTCGGAATTCGCCGTTTTTGACATCTCCCGTCAATGCGCGTATAATAATTCCGTATGGCATTTTGTCCTTATAACAGATTGCAGATATCAAGGAGGAGACATGCAGGAACAGGATTTGGGGAACACTCAGTTTTTCAAGGTACAGCCGGATCCGGAGACGGGTGCAAAGAAGGTGCTGTCAGTCGTTTATGACGCCCTCACCGAAAAGGGATATGACCCGGTAAATCAGATCGTGGGCTATATCATGAGTGGTGACCCCACCTACATCACCAGCTACAAGGGCGCAAGGAGCCTCATCATGAAGGTCGAACGCGACGAGCTGGTCGAGGAGATGCTTGGGGAATATATCCGGGCAAACGGCTGGACAAAATAAGAAGGGCTGCATATGCGCCTGATGGGGCTGGATCTTGGTGCCCTGACGCTCGGAGTCGCTCTCTCCGATCCCTCCGGTACTCTTGCCACCGGCATTGAGACCATACGCAGGGATTCCGAGAACAAGCTGAGAGAGACCTTAAGGCGCCTGGAACAGATCTGCCGCGATAACGAAGTGACGCTCATAGTGCTGGGGCTGCCGCTCAGCATGGACGGGCGTATATCCGAGCGCGCAGAAAAGACCCTTGCTTTTGCGAAAAAGCTCGAGGCGAGGCTCTCTCTTCCCGTGGTCATGCAGGACGAGCGCCTCACCAGTGTTGAAGCTGAACAGATAATGGCGGAACAGGGACTTGACAGAAAAGAGATCAAAAAAAGAGTCGACACCCTGGCCGCAGAGATAATATTACAGGATTACTTAAATGGAAAAACTTGAATTTATCCCGGAAGGGAGCGATACCCCGGCGACGTTTTATGTACTCGCACAGACCGATATCGACGGCAAAAGCTATCTGCTGGTGTCCGACGTGGATCCGGACGGGGACGAAGACGGCGATGTCTACATAATGCGCGACGATTCGGAAGCGCAGGACGAAGAGGCGAGCTTCGTATTTGTAGAAGATGACGGCGAATATGACAGGGCGGCCCTGGCATTTGCCGACACGATAGAAGAACTGGACATAGACGTCGAATAAAGAGCCCGACAGTCCGGTTATATCGTCGACGGAACATATACAGACAAATTTAGGAGTAAAGAAACTTGAGCAGAAAAAAACACGGGGGAGACAAAGAGGTCGTACAGGGCCCCACTCTCCAGATAATCCCGCTGGGCGGACTTGAACAGATCGGTATGAACATAACCGCTTTCCGTTTCGGGGAGAGCATAATAGTCGTGGATCTGGGCATGGCTTTCCCAACGGACGATATGCTGGGTGTCGATCTGGTAATACCGGATATAAGCTGGCTTTTGGAAAACAAAGAACATGTGCTGGGATATTTCATCACGCACGGTCACGAAGACCATATCGGAGCCATCCCCTATATCATCAATCAGCTGAACGCCCCCATCTATGCCACAAGGCTGACCATGGGGATCATAGAACACAAGCTTGAGGAGCATAACCTGTTGGACGACACCGAAAGACACGTGGTAAGCTTCGGTGATCACGTAAAGCAGGGTGATTTTGATATCGAATTCATAAGAACCAATCACTCTATCGTCGACGCCGCGGCTCTTGCGATCACTTCGCCCGCAGGCACCGTTGTACACACCGGCGACTTCAAGGTCGACTACACCCCCGTCTACGGAGATCCCATAGATCTGCAGCGGTTTGCCGAGATCGGAAAGAACGGTGTGCTGGCGCTTTTATGTGACTCCACAAATGCAGAGCGCCCGGGCTTCACCGCGTCCGAAAAGACCGTCGGGCGCACCTTTGACCAGCTCTTCCAGGAGCATACTGACACCAGGATAATCGTGTCCACCTTTGCCTCCAACGTCGACCGAGTGCAGCAGGTCATCAACTCCGCGTCAAAATTCGGCAGAAAAGTTGTGATAGAGGGGCGGAGCATGGTCAACATCATGGAGATCGCCCAGCAGCTCGGCTGCATCCACATCCCGGACAACACCATCATCGATGTGGAACAGCTCAAAAACTATCCCGAGCGCAAAACGGTCATCATAACCACAGGCTCGCAGGGCGAAAACATGGCAGCTCTCTCCCGCATGGCGACGGGCCAGCACAAGAAGATCACGATAACACAGGGTGACACGGTGATCCTCTCCTCGCACCCGATACCCGGCAACGAGAAAGCCGTCACCAACGTAATAAACGATCTCCTTCTCAAAGGCGCGGACGTGATATCACAGGATGTCCACGTATCCGGGCATGCCTGCGAGAGCGATATAAAACTCATATATACGCTTGTTCAGCCGAAGTATTCTGTTCCGGTACACGGCGAGTACAAGCATCTCATAGCCCAGAAAAAGATCGCGATGGAGCTGGGAATGTCCGAGAAGGACATCTTTGTTCTGCATTCCGGAGATGTTCTTGAGCTGGGTAACGGCGGCGCCGTTGTTAAGGACAAAGTCAATGTCGGTGCCATTCTGGTTGACGGCAAAGGTGTCGGCGATGTGGGCAATGCGGTCTTAAGAGACAGGCAGCATCTCTCTGAGGACGGCATAGTGATCGTCGCCGCCCTGATCGACAAGGAAGGCGGGCACATCATCGGCATGCCCGATATACAGTCGAGAGGCTTCGTATACATGAGAGAAGCGGATGAACTGATCGAGGACTGCATCGATCTGGTTGCTGAGGAACTCACGGTCGCGATGGAAAAAGGCATCAGGGAAAACGGAAGATTAAAGGGTATCATCCGGGATGAGCTGGGCAATTTCCTCTGGCGCAGGACTGAGCGCCGTCCCATCATCCTGTCGGTGATCATGGATGTAAACACATGAGCGTAAATCGGATAATTCTCGGTTTCATAGATATCGTATGCAAGGTTGTCCTGACGGTAATAGCCGTCATGTTCATCATCCGCGCGGTGCGCTATGCCTATGACGCGGGGCTGCAGATCTTTGATCAGAAGCCCGTGAATGCCGTGGACACCAGGACAGTTGTGTTTACGGTCAACAGTTCCGATTCCGTCTCGGATGTGGGCGGCAGACTCGAAGAAAAGGGCCTTATCAAAGACGCAAAGCTTTTCCTTGTACAGGAGAGGTTATCCGTATATCATGACATGATCACGCCCGGGACATACGAGCTCTCGCCCTCCATGACCGCTGATGCCATGATAGAGATCATGGCAAGACCCGCGGTCGAAGCAAGAAAGAACGCGGAAGAAAAGGCGTCCGGGGAGTCCGCACCCGCAGGAGATACCGACACCGGCAAAGAAGAGGCCGTTCCGGACGAGACCGGCGATGACGCTGGTATGGCACCGAAAGACGAGGCGGAGCCTGAGGATACGGATGAACAGCCTCCGGAGGAATAAGCCGGAGCTTCTGCTTCCCGCAGGGAGCATCGACTGTCTTAAATCGGCTGTCCGCTTCGGAGCGGACGCCGTCTATCTCGGCACGGGCGGACTGTCACTTCGCGCCGGATCATCGGATCTCGACGAAAAAGAACTCAAAGAGGCCTGTGACTATTCCCATTCGCATGACGCAAGCGTATATCTCGCCGTAAATATCTTTGCAACGGATGATGATATCCAAGCCGCGGCGGCGCTCTTTGACCGCCTTTCGAACACCTGGGCGGCGCTCAGGCCGGACGCCTTCATCATTTCCGATCCCGGTATCTTTGAGACCGCACGTATTCACTGCCCGGACATACCGGTACACATATCCACCCAGGCCAACACCCTGAACTCTGCCGCCGTAAACTTCTGGTATCAGAAGGGAGTACGGAGAGTCGTTCTCGCAAGGGAGCTTTCTCTTTCTCGGATAAAGGCACTGCGGGAGCGGATCCCGGATGACATGGAGCTGGAATGCTTTGTCCACGGCGCCATGTGCGTCTCATACTCAGGAAGATGCCTGCTCTCGAGAGCGATGACAGGAAGGGATGCAAACCACGGCGAATGTGCCCACCCCTGCCGCTACAAATACTCCCTCGTCGAGGAGATGCGCCCCGGCGAATACTACCCCATCGAGGAGGATGACAGAGGCACAACAGTGCTTGCGAGCGAGGATCTGTGCATGGCAGGTCACATGGACGGGCTTCTTGATGCCGGTGTTGACAGTTTCAAGATAGAGGGGCGCATGAAGAACGCCCTCTACGTTGCTTCGGTGGCCAGAGTCTACAGACGGGCGCTCGATCTGGCAATGAGCGCCCCGGAAAGATACAGTGCCGAGAGAGATGATCTTGCCGCCGAACTCGCAAAGATATCCGACAGGCCCTCTTCGACGGGCTTCTACTTCTCCGAGGGCAATGTCACGAATCTTCCGGAGGCCGCAAAAAGCGATGTAAGGCGCGTATTTTACGGCCCGGTGCGAAAAAAGGCTGACATGGCCCAAGATGGTACAATTCAGGTGGAGGTTGAACAGAAAAACCGCTTCTTCACCGGCGATCGCGTCAGGTTCATCGAACCCGGGATCCCGGGTCAGGCAGATATGGATGCCGTCATATTAAAGATGGAGGATCAGGACGGCAATGAAGTTTTGAGCGCACCTCATCCGAAACAGCTTATCACTCTGACCCTTCGAGCAGAGGAGGATCCTGAGGGAAAGCTGCCCGATGAGGGAGATATAATGGCCGGGGAGGTTCCCCGCACCGCGAAAGGAGGCTGACAATGCCCGGATGGTTGAACGATGCAGTATTTTACGAGATCTACCCCCAGTCCTTTGCCGATTCAAACGGCGACGGGATCGGTGATCTGCAGGGGATCATCGGAAAGCTTGACTATGTGAAGGAGCTTGGATGCAACGCGCTCTGGATCAATCCCTGTTACGATTCGCCCTTTAAGGATGCCGGCTACGACGTCCGCGACTACAAAAAGGTGGCCGAAAGGTACGGCACAAACGACGATCTGAAGGAGCTCTTTTCAAAGGCACATGAGAAGGGCATCCACGTTCTTCTGGACCTGGTCCCCGGCCACACCTCCGAGGAACACGCCTGGTTTAAGGAGAGTTCAAAAGCCGAAAAGAACGAGTTTTCCGGCCGCTATATCTGGACCGGACACTGGCTCGAGGGCGTACCAGGTCATCCCTGGATCGCGGGAGAATGCGAAAGACCGGCCTGCTATATGCTCAACTTCTTCAAATGCCAGCCGGCCCTGAATTACGGTTTTTTACATCCCGAAAAGCCCTGGCAGTCCTCCACGGATTCCCCTGAGGCGAGAGCGACACTTGAAGCCATGAAGGATGTCATGCGCTTCTGGCTGGACGCCGGCTGCGACGGCTTCCGCGTGGACATGGCAGACAGCCTTGTAAAGGATGATGACGAGAAGAAATCCGGTACCTGCGCGCTGTGGCGCGAGGTGAGGCAGATGCTCGATGACGATTATCCGGAGGCCGCCATCATCTCCGAGTGGTCCAATCCCGAATTGGCCATTAATTCCGCACATTTTCACATGGACTTCTGTCTCGACCACGCGAGCAACGGTTATCATACACTTCTCAGGGATTACTGGGATGACGACGGCGACAACAGTTTTTTCAAAGCCGGCGGTCACGGCGATGTGATGCGTTTCCTTGATGACTATCTGCCCAGATATGAGGCGACAAAGGATAACGGCTTTATAAGCCTTATATCCTGCAATCACGACACCAGAAGGCCTGCTTATTCTCTCTCAGAGCGCGAGATCAAGGTGGCCTATGCCTTTATCTATACGATGCCCGGCGTCCCCTTTGTCTACTACGGGGACGAGATAGCGATGAGATATCTGGATCTTCCCACCAAAGAAGGCGGATATGACAGGACCGGCAGCAGGACGCCGATGCAGTGGGATGGCAGCGCCAACTTCGGCTTCTCCTTAGCCCCCGCGGACAAACTCTACCTGCCGCAGGATCCCTCAAATGACGCTCCCACGGCAGAGAAGGCCATGGCCGATCCCGCCTCGGTATATCACGTGATAAAGGCCCTTCTGACCATAAGACATGAGCACAAAGCATTGCAGGCGGACGGCGGATTGGAAGTACTATACGCCGAAAAAGAAAAGCTTCCCTTTGTTTACGCAAGAAGAAGCGGCGACGACGGCGTGCTGGTGGCGCTCAATCCGTCATTAAATGAGGTCTCAGCACGGGTGAACGCCGCAGTGGATGACGAGCTCCTCTCCCTTGGCGAGACCTCCGTATCCTGTGAAGGCAACGAGAGCACCATAACCATGGGGCCTCAGTCATTCATCATATTTAAGCTGGCCTGAACACAGGTCCTGTCTGCAGTTTCACGAATCGACAAAGCAAAAGACGTGCGTCAATGCACGTCTTTTGTTTATGCGTCAGATATAAGAGAGGATATCTCTATCTCCAGAACACCCACAGGAAGATATAGGCGCTTATAACAGCAGCGAGCGTAAAGGGGATGCCTATGCGGGCGAAGTCCCTGAAGCTGACCTCATAGCCCTCCTTGCGCAGCATTCCCACGCCCGCTATATTACAGCTTGCACCCACGGGAGTAATGTTTCCGCCGAGTGTCGCACCGCACAGCAGGCCGAAGTATAAGAGAAACGGCTCGGTCCCCATTGCCAGCGTCACGCCCTGCAAAACAGGCAGCATGGTGGCAACGTAGGGTATGTTGTCTATAAATGCGGAGATCAGCACTGACAGCCACACAACTATGGTGAACATCACGAACAGATTGTCGCCGCCCGCGGCTGCTATAAAGCCCGCCAGATCATCAATGACTCCGATCTCCGTAATACCCGCGATTACGGTAAAGAGGCCCGTCAGAAGAAGCAGCGTGTCGTAATCGAGATTCTTTATCACGTTCACCGCGCGCTCCTTATCGTGATCCTTGAAATACTCCCACGCCATGCCTATGACGCCGCAGGCCATGCAGATAACGCCGTTTGTGATCTCAGGCTTCTCGGGGATGAAGGATGCGATCACGAGGAAAACCACATGTGCGATCATCATTATGGTCGGCACATAATCTTCGACCTTAGTGGTCTCCGTGCTGTTTACGGGTTCCTTGTCCTTTCGGAAAAGTATCATCATGATGGGTATGGTGACCAGTGCTCCCAGCTCCACAGCAAAGAAGATACCGGGGCGTCCGTTCATCCAGAAGAAGTCATTGAAATCCATGCGTGCGTATGACGCCAGCATGATCGAAGTGGTATCGCCCACAAGGGTGGCAGCACCCTGCAGATTCGAGGATACGGCTATCGATATGATCATGGGCACCGGATTGATCTTCAGCTTCTTGCAGACCGCGAGCCCCACAGGCGCCACCATAAGAAGCGTTGCCACATTGTCTATGAAAGCGGAAATGATACCCGAAAAGAGCGACATGAGTATCGTCACCCACATTACGTTAGGCGAGATCTCAAGAAGCTTGTCCGCCACGAAATTGGGCATCTTGGACTCTATAAAGTAATCCACCAGAAGAAGCGTCCCAAGTATCATCAGAAGTACATTCCAGTCTATCGCTGTGGGCAGCTTGGTAAATGGCAGTATCCCCGTTATGACAAATATGGCGGCCGTGATAAGCGCCACGATCGCCCTCTTTTTGGGCAGCGCTATCAGAAGCACATACATTGCTATGAACATCACTATTGCAGCTATTTTCATCTGAGGTCCTCCGTAAAAATCATCCGTGCATACAGATCACAGCACGCTTGTCCACTTATCCATCACCGCCTCCTCCGAATACGGGGCAAGGCACTTTTCTCCCAGAGCCCTGTATCTGTCGCGAAGAGGCGCATCTTCAAGAAGTCTCTTTATGCCGCAGGCCAGAGCCTCTTCGTCCCCCACGGGTGTCAGGAGGCCGTAGGTTCCCTCCACCACGCCAGTTACCTTTTCTTCAGCCATGGAAGGGAATATTATCTCCCTCACACCGCAGTCCGTGGACACGCTCGGCAGGCCGCAGGCTATGGCTTCCAGAAGGGCGTTGGGCATGCCCTCCACATCGGATGGCAGCACAAAAATCTCCGATCTTAGGAGATACTGCGCGGGTCTTGTGCTGTATCCCGCAAAATAAACTCTGTCCGCGATCCCAAGCGTCCGGACGTATCCCTCGATATCCTTTCTCACCGGGCCGTCTCCCACGAGCACGAGACCGGCATCCTTTATATCCCCGAGCACTTTTGCAAAAGCGCCCAGAAGCGTTCTGTGCCCCTTCTCGGGAGAGAGCCTTCCCACACAGATAACGAGTCTCTTCCCCTGCGCAAAGCTCAGGAATCCACTGTCACCACACTCATGATCCTCTGGTGCCGGCGGATAGATTATGTTCGGTATCGTCACCACCCGCCCGGGATCCTCACCGAAAAACCCCACAACGTCCCTGTTTACAGCGTCTGACACGGCGGTTATGAGATCCGATCTTTTGTATGCGGTTTTCACATACAGCTTTTTCCAGACGGAATGAACAAATTCCGACTCGCGGCTCCGCACGGACACAACTCTTCTCTCACCGATGTCCGACAGAACATTAATTATATCCGAACCCGGCAAAAAGCTCAAGCAGGTATCCACGGCAAGTTCTTTTTTCTTTTTCTTAAGTTCCCTTATTTTTCTGAGAACATTGATGCCCTTCACGACAACCGGATCGTCGTTTTTTGAGCGCGCCTTCGTGACATAGACCCTGACGCCCTGTTTTTCAAGTTCCATCCGCTTCCCCACGTCGTCATATACCACCATGACCGAGGCCTCGATATCCTTTTCCGGGTGCCTTGCAAACCAGGCCGCTATGATGCACATGGCCTTTTCGGCGCCGCCCCCGGACAGATGGTGTGTGAACATGAGCACTTTTTTCATCGATCCTCCTCTGCTAACGGCTACAGATATCATAATTATTTCGCGCGTATCCCGTCAATCAGGCCGCGTCATCAGGGTTCCCGGCATCCGGCTCAAACGCGAGCACATCGTCATTCATAAGCCCTGTAACCGCGCCGGGTGTTATGATCCCGCCCGTGATGCCACACTTTTTCGCCTCATCAAGGGGCATCGCAGCCCGGATATACCTCTCTGTAAAGCCCGTCAGGCAGGGCTTGCCGTCTATCATTTCAGCGTCCTCCCACAGAACGCTCTCCCCATCACCGATGAAGCTCTCCCTGAACAGTCGGGACTGCCCGGCATTCATCGCTATCAGCTCTCTGCAGCGCTCCTCTCTCACGGCCAGGGGAAGCTTACCCGGCATGGATGCCGCGGCAGTCCCCGGTCTTTCGGAATACGGAAACACATGAAGCTCGTAGAGTCCCAGTTCCCTGAGAAACTCCATCGTAGTCTCCCAGTCCTCTCCGGTCTCCCCCGGAAACCCCGTTATCACATCGGCGGATACGGCGGGTCTGTCAAAGGCATCTCTTAGGCAGAGCACGCTCTCTCTGAAATCCTCCGCCCCGTAATGTCTGTTCATGCGCCTAAGCGTTGCGTCACAGCCGCTCTGCAGGGACAGATGAAAATGCGGGCACAGTTTTTTTACCGCTGCAAGTCTCTCTGCGGTACTTTTATTTATGAATCTGGGCTCCATGGATCCGAATCTTATGCGCGAGAGGCCTTCTATCCGGTCAATACGCGCAAGCAGTGAAAGCAATGGCTCAGGATCAAAGGGATCCGTTCCTGACATTCTCTCACTCTGTCCGTAGGAGCTGAGGTGTATGCCTGTGAGCACAACCTCCTTCACACCAGTCTTTACCAGGTCACCTATCTCCTTTGCGGTCTCGTCCTCATCCCTGCTCCTTGAGCGCCCTCTGGCGTAAGGTATTATACAATAGGTGCAGAACTGGTCGCAGCCGTCCTGGATCTTTACAAATGCCCTGGTAGTCGAGGTTTTAAGATGAAGCGAGGCGTCTCGTCCTATCCAAGAAGGGCAATCCTCCGCGTGTCCCGGCATCATCTCGGTGTCAGGCTTCCTTCCCGTCGCGATATATTCGTCGACGATATCCGCGATATCGCCCTTCTGCAGGTTTCCGAGGAAGAGATCTGCTATAGCCTCGTTCTTTCCCAGTCCGCCGGTCTCAACAGCACAGCCTACAGCCACAACGACTGCGCCCGGGCTGATCCCCGCGGCGCGCCTTATCATCTGCCTGCTCTTCTTATCCGCTGTGCGCGTCACGGTGCAGGTATTGACAACATAAACCTCCGCCTTCTCGTTAAAATCCACTATCTCATATCCGTGATCGCGGAAACTCTGGAGCATCTGCTCCGTCTCATAGGTATTTACCCTGCATCCCAGATTGTGAAATGCCACTCGTTTTTTCATTGACTTTTTCATAGACATACTATATCATATGTTGAGGAAAGGAGGGAAACAGGTATGAAAACGGTAAAGATTTCTCTGAACTCGATCGACAAGGTAAAGAGTTTTGTCAATGACATCACTAAGTTCGACAGCGACTTTGATCTCGTGTCCGGACGTTATGTGATCGATGCGAAGTCCATCATGGGCATCTTTTCGCTGGATCTGTCCAAGCCGATCGACCTGAACATCCACGCAGATGATGTTGACGATATCATGAAGGCTCTTGCCCCTTATATTGTCTGATCTGATGGATCCGGATCTCTGCGGAGATCCTCTTTTCAAAAAAGTGTTTTTGATCCCCGGTTATGAACCGGGGATTTTTTGTTATGCCTCTATTATTTCTTCTCCGGCGATCGCCTCCTCCACGAGGCGGTCGAGTTCCCCGGAGATCTCGCTCTCATGCTTTACGATCACATCAAGCCTCGGTCTGGTAACGGGATGCTTCGCCACAAATATGGTGCAGCAGTCCTCATAGGGCAGGATGGACGTCTCATAGGTGCCTATCTGCTGCGACATATCGATGATATACTGCTTGTCCATGGCTATGAGAGGCCTGTATACAGGCATATTCATAACAGCGGCGTCCGTCACCAGAAGGCTCTGCATGGTCTGGGATGCGACCTGGCCTATGCTCTCGCCGGTTATAAGCCCGATACAGCCGTTATTCGAAGCAATCTTCTCCGCGATGCGCATCATCTGGCGTCTCATAATGATTGTGAGCTCATCCTTCGGACATTTTTCATAGATCGCAAGCTGAACTGCGGTGAAGTTTATAACGTGAAGCCTGATCTTTCCGCAGTATCCCGCTACCTTTTCCGCAAGCTCCACGACCTTGGCCTTGGCCCTGTCGCTGGTATACGGCGGCGCATGGAAGTATACGGCCTCAAGACTTGCCCCTCTCCTTGCTATCATATAGCCTGCCACGGGAGAATCTATCCCGCCCGAGAGCAGGAGCATTGCTTTGCCGGCAGTTCCGGTGGGAAGTCCCCCCGGTCCCGGTATCTCCAATGAAAAGAAGTTCACCTGCTCCCGCAGCTCCACATGGAAAAGTATATCAGGCTCGTGCACGTCGACAGAGAGCGAAGGGAAGGCATCTAGAAGCTTCTCTCCTATCTTTGCCGCAACCTCCATGGAATCGAGCGGATAGGTCTTGTCAACCCTCCTGCACTTGACCTTAAAGGTGCGCTTATCGCCTTCTTCAATCCCGCTAACCTGATGAAAGCACTTTACTGCGGCATCACACAGAGCGTCGATATCCGGAAGCTTACGGTCGACTCTGGCTATCGTCACCGCAGGACAGATCCCGAGAACGCCGAAGACCTTTCCGAGTCTTTCCTTCACATCCTCAAAATCGTGATCCCCCAGAGCCTCGACATACAGTCTGCCCGCTATGCAGGTCACCTTAAAGCCGTCGCCGCACCCCGACAGTGCCCGGCTTACGCCCTCGGCGAGGGCAGCCTCAAAAAAGCCCCTGTTCTTTCCCTTGACGCCTATCTCGGCATACTTGATTATATATGCACCGTATTTCATGAAAACCTCCTGAGCGCAGGCACGAGAGAAGCCATAACTTCTGCTGTCCTCTCCATCTCCTGTGCAGTATTCTCCCGTGAAAGGCTAAATCTGATGGTCGAATCGAGCAACGCCTCATCAAGACCCATTGCTCTTAAGGTAGCGGTCCCGTGAGTTTTTTTCATCTGATGTGAGGAGCAGGCGCTGCCTGCGGACACATATATCCCCTCATCCTCAAGTGCGTGAAGCAGCACTTCAGCCCGGACACCCGGCACAGATACGCTGAGTATATGCGGAGCTGCGTATGCTTCCATGCCCGATGCACCGGCAGGTCCGTTGATCACGATCTTCTCCACACCGCTTTTAAGTCTATCGGCCAAAAGAGTCCTCAGTCTGCCTGTATACTCCCTCTCATTTCCGGCTGCGGACTCAGCGGCACCATGTTTCCCTTTATCCGCCTGCCCTGCAAAAGCTCTTGCGGCCGCAGCCGCAAGACCGACCGCTCCCGGAACGTTCATCGTACCGGACCTCAGCCCCCTCTGCTGCCCACCGCCGTACATGATGGGTTCCAGCCTGACGCCCTTCTTCACATAAAGAAAGCCGGTTCCCTTGGGGCCGTGAAGCTTATGTCCGCTCACAGAGAGCAGGTCTATGCCGCACTTTTTCACATCGATATCGATCTTGCCGTAGCCCTGTACTGCGTCGGTGTGGAAGTATGCAGACCCGCCCGCACTTTTAACCGCTTTCCCTATCTCATCAAGCCTCTGTACTGAACCTACCTCGTTGTTTACTGCCATTACAGATACAAGTATCGTATCCTCCCTCATGGCCCGCTTGACTTCATCCGGATCAACAAGGCCCAGTCCATCGACAGGAAGCACGGTTATCTCATAACCGTCCTTTTCCAGAGAAGCCGCCGTATTTGCGACTGCGGCGTGCTCAACGGCGGAAATGATCACATGCTTCCCGCGTCTGCCAGCAGCCCTTGCCGCTCCCAGGATCGCCATATTATCGGATTCCGTGCCGCCTGAGGTAAACACTATCTCCTCAGGCGTGACCGCCAGCGTCCCCGCCAGCGTCTTCATGGCGTCCTTCCATATCTTTTCCGCCTCAAATCCCTTGCGGTGCATGCTTGACGGGTTTCCGTAGTCCGCGGCCAGCGCCTGTTCCATCGCCTTCATCGCCTCAGGGCAGCATCTGGTCGTCGCCGCATTGTCCAGATAAATATCATTCATCATTTCTCAAGCTCCAGCACCAGCCAGGACAGCACCGTCATTGCCGCGGTCTCGGTCCGCAGTATCCTGCGTCCAAGCGTGATCATCTCAAAGCCCGCCTCCGTTGCTTTTCCTGCCTCTTCCTCCGTAAAGCCGCCCTCCGGACCAATGAGTACCGCAACTTTCTGTCCCGGTCTCACGGATCGTATCAGTTCCCTGGTCCTCTCCATGGCAGCGCCGTGTTCCGCGGCAAGTTCATATGGGATCAGCTTTACGTCGGCGTCCTTCATCATATCCAGCGCCCGATCAAAAGATACCGGCCTTTCAACCACGGGTATAACTGCCCGGTGCGACTGGGCGGCCGCGGATTCAGCTATTTTCGCCCATCTCGACTGTTTAGTCGCGCTTTTTTTCTCATCCAGTTTCACCACGCTCCTTGCGCATGAAACTGGTATAACGGCACAGGCGCCGAGCTCCGTCGATTTCTGGATGACAGTCTCCATCTTATCCGCTTTCGGCAGTCCCTGCAATACTGTTATTTTGCAGGGAAGTTCAACCTCTGCTTCCTTAACAAAATAAAGGCGGCACTCTGCCGCGTCAGGTGAGATCTTCTCTATCCCATACCTGTACTCGGCCGTGTCGCCTTCGAAATATACCGATATCTCATCGCCCTCTCTGAGCCTCAGGACCTGCACCGCATGATGGAAGTTCTCCCCTGTTAATACAAGGCCGCCGTCTTCTCTTTTTTCTTCGCTTCCGCAGAAAACCTGTACCATCTTATTTCCTCAAGGATAACAGCGGGAACCCGGTCTTCGTCACGTGCGCTCAGCTCGAAGTGAGCACCACTCTCCGAGATCCGTCTTCTCTGTTACCTTAAATCCCGCTGCGGCAAGCGCCTCCTCCACTTCCTCAGCCTTGGTCTGAAGGATGCCCGAATAGATGAGCGTGCCGTCCTTTTTCAAAAGTCCCGGAACAACAGGCGCCAGGGGTACCAGTACGTTCGGCAGAATGTTTGCGACAACGATATCATATCCTTCGCCGCCGTGTGCCCTGCTGATATCAAGTATCTCTGATCTGAAATCGGCATCCCCTATGATATCGCCCCTGAAGGCCGTCATCCTGTCCTCGCCGAAACCGTTCCTGTCGCGGTTCTCCGCGGCGGCAGAGACTGCAAGGGGATCGAGATCTATGCCCACCGCATAGCCTGCCCCGAACATCAGCGAAAGTATGGAGAGCACACCACTCCCTGTGCCTATATCAAGAACCGAACCGGCCGACCCGGATACGATTTCCTTTTCCAGAGCCTTAACCGCAAGCCTCGTGGTCTCATGAAGTCCCGTTCCGAAGGCGGCTCCGGGGTCGATCTTCAGGATATGCCGGGCCTTTTTCCTATCCTCTTCGCTCATTTCCTCCCAGGACGGGATCACCAGCACATCGTCGATAAAGAATCTGTGGAAATACTGCTTCCAGTTGTCCCTCCAGTCAATATCCTCGGTGACAGAAACTGTGACCGTGCCGTCGCCGATATCAGAGAACTGCCTCAGTTCATCAAGGACTCCCCGCATCCGCGACTGTATTTCCTCAGGCGTGACAAGTATCCCTTCACCATCCCTGAGTTTCAGACCATCGCCGCTTTCATCCGCTATCTCGACATAGAAATTCAGGCAGGCGAGATCGGCCTCCCCGTTGTCATCCGCAATGTCGGGAACAGGTGCCTCGTCGATAAAGAGCTCCTCAAGCTCCCTTCCCGACAGCGGCACCTTGTCCTGAATCTCCGCACCATAGAGGCCTATGTCCTCCATGCTGCTTATCACTATATCTTCGGATGCGGTATTTGTCCGCACCCTGAATCTCATCCATTTCACTATCCGAACAATCCTTTTTTCTTCTTTTTGCCACCGGAGGGCTGAGGATCGGGGCCGCCGTTTCCGCCGGAGGTCGCCCTCTCCGCTGCCGACAGTGAGTCACCTGTTATCTCGTCGAATCTCTTCAGCAGATCCTTTGCCTCCTTCGAGAGTTTCTCGGGAACCTGCACTATGAGCGTAATATAGTGATCGCCTCTGACTTCCTTGTCCCTGAGACTGGGGACTCCCTTCCCCTTAAGTCTCACGCGCGTATCGGTCGGTGTTCCGGGCTTTACATCATAGAGCACCTTTCCGTCCACGGTATCCACTGCGACAGTGCCTCCGAGAGCTGCGACCGCATAGGACATGGGCACCGCGGAGTATATGTTGTATCCGTCGCGCTGAAACACCGGATGCTCCGAGATGATGACCTCAACCAGAAGATCTCCCCTTGGGCCTCCGTTGATCCCGGGCTCGCCCTTCTCCCTGATCCTCACGCTCTGACCGTTATCTATACCGGCAGGTATGCTGACCTGGATCTTCTTTCTGTTGGCAATATATCCGGTGCCGCGGCAATCCGGACACTTCTCCTTTATGACTTTTCCGCTTCCGCCGCACTCCGGGCAGGTCTGGACGTTCCGCACAGTGCCGAAGAAGGACTGCTGGGTAAAGACCACCTGACCCTTACCGCCGCACTTTGTGCAGGTTTCCGGATTTGTACCGGGCTTCGCACCCGTTCCGTTGCACTTCGGGCAGGGATCCTTGAGCGTGAGCTCAAGCTCCTTGTCCACGCCGAACACGGCCTCCATAAAGGTGATGCGCACGCTCGTCCGGATGTTTGCTCCCTTCGAGGGCGCGTTTCTCGACGCGCCGGACCTTCTCGCTCCACCGAAGAAATCCCCGAAGATATCTCCGAAGATGTCCCCGAAATCGGCTCCCGTGAAATCAAAGCCGCCTCCTCCGAAGCCCTGCGCTCCGTCGAAGGCTGCATGTCCGTACTGATCGTACTGTCTGCGCTTATCCGGATCCGAGAGCACGGCATACGCCTCGGATGCCTCCTTGAACTTTTCAGCCGCCGATGCATCACCCGGATTCATATCCGGATGATACTTCTTGGCCAGCACGCGGTAGGCCTTCTTTATATCGTCCTCGGAGGCGCCTTTTGCGACTCCGAGGACTTCATAATAATCTCTCTTCTGTTCTGATGCCATATCTGTTCACCCGCGGCAGGCTGCCGCGACCCTCATCAAACCTCGCGGTAATCACCGTCTACTACATCATCTCCGCCGGAAGTGTTCGACGTGCCGGAAGCACCTGCCGCGCCCATGTCAGGTCCCATACCCGACATATCGGGGCCCGCACCGGCGCCGGCTGCGCCCTGTGCGTTCTCGTATACCTTGGCAAAAAGCGCCTGGGCATCGTTCATGAGCTTTTCTTTCTTTGTCTTGATATCTTCGATCTCGCCGTCGGTGAGTTCTCTGTCCTTGGTGGCCTCCAGTATGTCCTTGAGACCCTTGAGGTCGTCCTCTACCGTGGCTCTCTGTGAAGGATCGATCTTGTCACCGACATCCTTTATGGCCTTCTCGGTCTGGAACACGAAGCTGTCGGCCTCATTGCGGGCGTCTATACCTTCCTTGCGCTTCCTGTCCTGAGCCTCGAATTCGGCGGCTTCCTTGACAGCCTTCTCGATATCAGCATCGCTCATGTTGGAGCCAGCGGTAATGGTGATATGCTGCTCCTTGCCTGTTCCCAGATCCTTGGCGGACACGTTCACTATACCGTTGGCATCGATATCAAAGGTGACCTCGATCTGCGGTACTCCGCGCATTGCGGGCGGTATGCCGTCAAGTCTGAACTGTCCCAGTGACTTATTGTCCCTTGCGAACTGCCTCTCGCCCTGAAGAACGTTGATATCAACAGCGGTCTGGTTATCGGCGGCCGTTGAGAATACCTGGCTCTTCTTGGTGGGGATCGTCGTATTGCGCTCGATGAGTTTCGTTGCGACACCGCCCATCGTCTCTATAGAGAGTGAAAGCGGGGTGACATCAAGCAGCAGGATGTCGCCGGCACCCGCATCTCCCGCGAGCTTTCCGCCCTGGACGGACGCACCTATGGCAACACACTCGTCGGGATTGAGTGTCTTGGAAGGCTCCTTGCCCGTGAGCTGTCTGACCTTGTCCACAACACAGGGCACTCTGGTGGATCCGCCGACCAGAAGGACCTGTCCCAGATCGGAATTGTTGAGTCCCGCATCCTTCATGGCGTTCTGGACAGGTATTGCCGTCTTCTCAACGAGGTCACTGATCAGCTCTTCGAACTTGGCCTTTGTAAGATCCATGTCGAAATGCTTGGGTCCCTCTGCCGTCGCGGTTATGAAAGGCAGATTGATGTTCGTCGTAGTGGTGGATGAAAGCTCCTTCTTGGCCTTCTCTGCCGCTTCCTTGAGACGCTGCATGGCCATCTTGTCGCCGGAGAGATCCACTCCCTCCTTCTTCTTGAACTCCTCAACCATCCAGTTCATTATCCTCTGGTCAAAGTCATCGCCGCCAAGATGAGTGTCGCCGTTGGTTGCGAGAACCTCTATGACACCGTCGCCGATCTCTATGATGGAGACATCAAAGGTGCCGCCGCCCAGATCGTAGACCATGATCTTCTGCTCTTTCTCGTTGTCAAGTCCATAGGCCAGAGCCGCAGCAGTGGGCTCGTTGATGATACGCTTGACCTCAAGGCCTGCAATCTTGCCGGCATCCTTGGTAGCCTGTCTCTGTGCGTCATTGAAATATGCGGGCACTGTGATTACCGCTTCGCTGACCTTTTCGCCCAGATACTGCTCGGCATCCGCCTTGAGCTTCTGAAGGATCATTGCGGAGATCATCTGGGGAGAATACTTCTTCTCGTCGATGGTCCTGCCGCGGTCGGTACCCATATCACGCTTGATGGATGCGATGGTCCTGTCCGCATTGGTGACCGCCTGACGCTTTGCGGGCTCACCCACAAGCCTCTCGCCGGTCTTTGTAAATGCAACTATTGACGGTGTGGTGCGTGCGCCCTCGGCGTTCGCTATAACTGTAGGCTTTCCGCCCTCCATGACTGCCACACAGCTGTTAGTCGTTCCCAGATCGATACCTATAATCTTGCTCATTTTATTTTCCTCCTTCTTTATAGTGAAAGAATTTTTGACTTATGGAATTACTCCGCAACCGCCACCATACTGTGTCTCACGACCGTATCGTGGTAGATATAACCCTTCTGCATCTCCTGCGCCACCTTGCCCGAGGCGTACTCCTCGGTGGCTTCCACCTGCATCACCGCATTGTGGAAATTCGGATCAAAGTCCTGTCCCAGCGCCTCGATCGGCTTGACTCCCAGATCATCCAGCATCTTGACAAGCTGCTTGTAGATCATGTTCATACCGTCAGCGAAGGCCTTATTCTCGTCCGATGCAGGTGCGGCAGCCAGTCCGCGCTCAAAGTTGTCCACTACCGGAAGAAGCTTTTCTACCACATTCACGACGCCCGTATCGAACATCTGCGCCTTCTCCCTGTCGGTCCTCTTCCTGAAATTCTCGAACTCGGCCATCTGTCTCATGCATCTGTCCTGGAGCTCATCGATCTTTTCCTTGAGCGGATCGGGCTTCTTCTTGCCAAACAGCGGCTTCTTAGCATCAGGTGTCTGCTCGCTCTTCCCGTCCTTTTTATCGGGGGTCTTACCGGCTTCTTCCCTGCCATCCGGTGTCGTATCCGCCGCTTTCCCCTCAGCCTTCGGAGGGGTGTCAGCCGCTCCCGTCTCTTTCTCCGCTTCCTTTACTTCCTTTTCTACATCAGTCATCTTCTTCTCATCATCAATATCTGTCTTTTTCTCTGACATCTGTGGGTCACATCCTTTCTGAATCCTCAGTGATACATATCATCCAGCTGTTTCATAACATTCTTCATTATCCTGACGACCCTGTCGTAATCCATACGCTTGGGTCCTATGACGCCTATCGTTCCCCTCATGCCTTCGCCGAGTTCATAGGTCGCCGTCACCACGCTGCAATCCTGCATAGCCTCCGCAGGCGCCTCACTTCCTATGTAGACCTGAATGCCGTCCTCCTGATCAGCCTTCGAGAGAGACTGAATCGCGATGTTTTCAAGCTCGGTCTTCTCCTCAAATGTTGTTATCAGTTTGCTCGCGCGCCCTTTATCGGCGAGCTCGGGGTAGCGGAATATGTTATTTGCACCGCTCGTATATATCTCGAGGTTGTCATCATCGCGGATGGTCTCTGCTGCCGCATCCACCACTTTCTCAATGATCTCGCCGTGAATGCCCGCTTCCTTTTTGAGAGCTGCTATCATTCCCAGATTGATCTCGTCAGCCGAAAGCCCTGCGAGCCTGGTGTTCAGCAGCATATTCAGCGCAAGCATCGTCTCGTCATCGGGATTCTCGTCCACAAGGACCATTCTGTTCTTTATCACATTGCCCTCCATGACGACCGTGGCGAGTACGTGGTTTACGTCCACCCTCGAGATCTGTATGAACTTCAGTCTGTTGCCCTTGAGCGCCGGCGCGGAGATCATTGTGGCGTAATTCGTATTCACCGCCAGAAGCTTTGCGACCTGTTTGAGAAGATTCTCCAGCTTTTCCTCCCTGGAAAGCAGGAGTTCCTTCATCTCCTCGACCTCTCTCTCCCTGTCTGCCAGCATCTCGTCCACGTAGAGCCTGTAGCCCTTATCTGACGGTATCCTGCCGGCGGAAGTGTGAGGCTGTATGATCAGCCCCATCTCCTCGAGGTCCGCCATTTCGTTTCTGATGGTCGCGGAACTTAAGCCCAGCTCGCTGTCCTTGGATATCGTGCGCGAACCGACAGGCTCACCCGTCTCCAGATAATTCCTTACGATTGCGTGCAATATCTTCTTTTTCCTGTCATCAAGCAGCATACTCTTTTCTCCGTGTGTTAGCACTCACCTCATTCGAGTGCTAACATCATCAGAAGATAAAATAACACGCCGCATCTTAGATGTCAACAAAGATGCGGCGTAAAAAGTATTAAATAAATATGAAGTCGATCAGAGGTCGAAATCGCCTCTCGTGTCCTTATTGATAACGAAGTAGACCTTACCCTCCTCGGGCTTGATATACAGTTCTATCTCTTTGATATCTCCGGCTTTTTTCCCGAGCCTGGTGCGCCAGATGTCCTTTGTGGTCGCAACCAGCTGGCTGTACGAGATCCCCTCGGGATTGGCCTTGCACTGGAGAACATAATTGATCTTTTTGGAGAGACTTATGGTAGATGCAACGGATCTCTTTCTGCCGGTCTTTTTCGCCTCTGTCTTCTTTGCAGCCGCAGTTTTCACTGCTGCCGTCTTCTTTGCAGCCGTCTTCTTAACGGGCGCCGCCTCCTTCTTCACCGTCTTGGTCTTAACGTTTCCGGTCGTTTTTTTAGCCTGCATCTTACTCCCTCCGATTGATGTCAATACGCCTTCGGCTGTGCCTAAAGCCGCCTTCCGCTGGATATTTTTAAGGATAATACACTTTTTCTGCCGTGTCAAATAAGGGCTCTCCGTATACCGAACACCACCAGGACTATGATGCCCAGCGCTATCCTGTACCAGCCGAATACCTTGAAATCATGTTTCCTGATGTAATTCATGAGGAACCTGATCACCAGTAACGACACCGCAAACGCCACTATCATGCCCACCGCGAGTATGCTCACCTCGGCTCCCGTGAAGCCTGCGCCTTTTACAACGGCCTTTACCACCTTCAGAATACTGGCCCCGGCCATTACGGGAACTGCCAGCAGAAATGTGAACTCCGCGGCGACGCTCCTCTTTACGCCGATGAGAAGCCCGCCCAGTATGGTGGCGCCCGATCTGGAAGTGCCGGGGAATATTGCTGCCAGCACCTGAAACAGTCCGATCAGTATGGCTGTTTTGAAATCCATATTGTCTATGGACGTGATGCGGACGCGTCTGCCTGTGTTCCTTATCTCGATGACGATAAAAGCGATACCGAAAATAATGAGCGCAAGCGCCACGCACAGCGGATTGTAGAAAAGTCTGTCAAACACGTCTTCAAACAGTATCCCCACAATCGCCGCCGGCAGACACGCGACTATGATCAAAAGCCACAGCACCACTATCTCGGGTTTGACCGCAATGCCGCTTTTCCCCCTCTTGTGCTTGCTGCTGTAGGTAAAAGGCCAGAGCTTGTCAAAATACATGACCACCACGGCAAGCACCGCACCGAGCTGTATCAGCACAAGAAACACATCCCAGAACTCCGGCGACACCTCCATCGGAAATATCTCGTTCAACAGTATCATGTGCCCTGTGGAGCTTATGGGCAGCCACTCCGTGATCCCCTCGACTATACCGAATATGACCGCTTTCAATACATTCAGCATGTTCCGTATTCCTCTCTCGTAAATCTCTCGAAAGCATCAAGAGATCTGATCACCTTTTCAGTATCAATGCAATAGGCCATCCTGAAGTAGCCGCTCGCTCCGAAGCCGTCGGCGGGCACCAGGATAAGATCGTACTTCTTTGCCTTCTCGCAGAATGCGACTGAATCCTCCTCCATCGCTTTGGGCATGATGTAAAAGGTTCCGCCCGGCCTTATTACGGAATATCCGAGTTCCGTCAGTTTATCGTATATAAGGTTCATATTCTTCTCATACACCGACAGATCGCTTGTCAGCATGCAAGTCTCGGCGACCGCTATCTGTATGACGGAAGGCGGGCAGTTGTGCCCGAGTCCTCTTGATATCTGGCCGCACATTGGGACTATCACATCCGCTTTCTCGCACTCCGGATTCACAGCCACATAACCTATCCTCTCTCCGGGCAGTGAAAGTGATTTGGAGAAGGAATAGCAGGAGAGCGTGTTGGGATAGAACAGGGATACGTACGGGGCTTTCACGCCGTCAAAAACGATCTCCCTGTACGGCTCATCCGATATCAGAAATACTGTCTTTCCGTATTTTACGGACGCGTCTTTCAGCATACCCGCGAGCTTCGTCAGCGTTTCCGCCGAATACATCTGGCCCGACGGATTGTTCGGTGTGTTTATGAGTACGGCCGCGACGCGTTCGTTCATCATGCTCTCAAAGGCGTCAAAATTGATCTGGAAGCTCTCCCTGTCCGCGGGCACAACCGTGAGCGTGCAGCCTGCGCCCTCAATGTAAGGAACGTATTCAGGGAAAAACGGCGCGAACGTGATTATCTCATCACCGGGTTTCGTAACTGCTCGCACAGCGTGCGCGATCGCCCCTGCAGCGCCGGTGGTCGGAAAAATGTGACCTGCCGTGTAGGACATGCCGAATCTTTCATTCAGGGACTGCGCGATCTTTTCCTTGAAAAGGGGATTTCCGAGTGTCGGCGAATATCCGTGGAGTTCCACCGGATTCCTGTCCTTCAGGAGTCTTTCCATCGTGTCGGTGAATTCCTGCGGCGGCGGGACCGACGGATTGCCCAGACTGTAGTCAAAGACATTGTCGTATCCGATCTCCTTTCCCCTGGCTGTCGCAAACTCCGAGAGCACTCTTATGATATTCTTTGCTCCCAGCATCTTTTCATACTTTTCATTTATCATGATCTCTCCTCCCCGGGCAAAAGATACCGTTCCATGCGGTCAAGCATCTCCTCGGCAGTTCTAAGAAGCTCCTCTTCCGATTCCGCCTTGCCGCCCGTACTTTTATATTCTAACACAAATTCCGGCGTTCCTGTTCCATACCATTTCATAACCCCCGAATAGCTCTCTAAAAGTCCCTGCACACCCTGCGGCAGAAGACTTGCAAGCTTCAGGGTAAGAACCTTTATCCTGCCCTTTTCACCCGTGAGCCTTGTCACGCACAGCCTGTGCGCCCTTGCGCGTATAACGCTTATCCTTATAAGGTTTTCCACGCACACCGGCGGAGGCCCGAATCTGTCGATAAGCTCATCCCTCATATCCTGCCTCTCATCGTCGGAACACACGGCAGCTATCCTCTTATATACCTCAAGCTTTTGTTCCTCATTGATGATATAATCCGCCGGTATAAAGGCATCCGCTGTTATATCCACGGTCGTTGAGAAATCCGCGCTCATCGGCGCATTCCCGTCCTTATCCGCCGCCTTCTTCTCCCTGACCGCCTGGGAGAGGAGCTTGCAGTACAAATCGTATCCTATCTCCTGGATGTGTCCGCTCTGACTTTTGCCGAGAAGATTTCCGGCGCCTCTTATCTCCAGATCCCTCATTGCGATCCTGTAGCCGCTGCCGAGATCAGTGAACTCGCGTATCGCGAGCAGCCTCTTCTCCGCCACTTCCTTCAAAAGCTTATCCCTCTGATACAGAAGGAATGCGTATGCCGTCCTGTTGGATCGGCCCACACGGCCTCTCAGCTGATAGAGCTGCGCAAGTCCCATCTTGTCGGCGTCATGTATGATCATTGTGTTGACATTGGGTATGTCCAGGCCCGTCTCGATGATCGTGGTGGACACCAGAACATCTATCTCACCGTCGATGAAATCATACATGATCTTTTCCAGCTCATGCTCGGGCATCCGCCCGTGGGCAAAGGCGACCCTTGCGCCCGGCACCAGCTCCTGCAGCCTGAATGCCACTTCGCCTATCCGGTTTATCCTGTTATATACATAATACACCTGGCCGTTTCTCGCCAGTTCGCGGGAGATCGCCTCTCTGACAAGTTCATCGTGATACTCCGTGACATAGGTCTGGATCGGCAGCCTGTCGTTCGGCGCCTCCTCCAGAAGGCTCATGTCCCTTATCCCCACCAGACTCATATGAAGTGTTCTGGGTATCGGGGTCGCGGAGAGTGTCAGCACATCCACGCTCTCCCTGAGTTTCTTTATCTTTTCCTTGTGCGTCACGCCGAAGCGCTGCTCCTCGTCGACCACAAGGAGTCCCAGATCCTTATATGCCACATCGTCCGACAGAAGCCTGTGAGTACCTATCACTATATCAGTAACACCCTTTTTCACATCCTCTATGGTTCGCTTAATCTCTGCCCTGGTCCTGAACCTGGAGAGAAGCTCTATCTTTACCGGATAATCCTTCATTCTCCTGACAAAGGTGTTATAGTGCTGCTGGGCAAGTATCGTAGTGGGCACCAGTACCGCCACCTGTTTGCCGTCCTGGACCGCCTTGAACGCCGCGCGGATCGCGATCTCCGTCTTTCCGAAGCCCACATCGCCGCAGATCAGACGGTCCATTATCCTGTCAGACTCCATATCATTTTTGACCGCGGCAATTGCATCCAGCTGATCTGCCGTTTCCTCAAAGGGAAATGCGTCCTCAAACTCCTGCTGCCACACGGTATCCCCGCCGAAATGAAAGCCCTTCTCGTCACTTCTTTTAGCATAAAGCTCCACCAGATCCGAGGCGATCTCATCGACAGACGACCTGACTCTGCTCTTGGTACGCTGCCACTCGCTGCCTCCGAGGCGGTTCAGCCTTACATTTCTGGGTTTTCCGTCATCATCGGAGCCCGCCGCATATTTCTGCAGCACGTCAACCCCTGTAGCCAGTACATACAGGCAGCCGCCGTCCCCGTATTCAACCTTTACGTAATCCCTGACCGCGTGATCCGTCTCTATCTTTTCTATGCCGCGGTATATACCCAGACCGTGGTCCTCATGTACCACGTAATCGCCGGGCTTGAGGTCCTGGAAGCTCCCGATCTTCTCGCCCCTGAAATCGGATCTTCGCTTTTTCTTCCCCCGCTCTTTGCGGGTAAAAATATCGCTCTCGGAAATGAGGGAAAAGCCCGCTTCGGGCAGATAAAAGCCCCTTGGGAGCTGGCCGTAGTACAGCATCACCTCTCC
Source organism: Lachnospiraceae bacterium (assembly GCA_024697225.1). GTDB lineage: Bacteria > Bacillota > Clostridia > Lachnospirales > Lachnospiraceae > Butyrivibrio. Next base: position 16,905 of record JAILGA010000097.1, on the reverse strand, counting down.
CGGCTCCGGCACCCTCATTGGATCCTCGTTGTAGAACGCCGTAACGTCGAATTCCCTTAGCTCTTCCACAAGGCGCTTCGCCCTGCTCCTGACACCGGAGATGATGACTGTCCTTTCTTTTTTTCTCGATTTGGCCTTTACTTCCTCCGCAAGTCTCGGAAAGGCATTGTTATATGACGCGATGGAGGAAGTGCTCACCGCAAGATCACTTTCCGGAATCAGCGCTTCCATAATTCCGGTCCTTGAATCCAGCGATGAAAGTTCGGTGCACGATCTTTTCGCGATCCGGTACAGTGCCGTATCCGGATCCTCGGGCAGATCACACGCGCCCGGAAGGCACAGTCCCGCCTGAACCCTTCCGCCCATGCCTGCGGCAAATTCATCCCTTAACATACGCAGTTGCTCGCACACCTTGACCGGTTCATCCACGAAAAAAGCACTCTTATCCGCGGGAAAATAGTCGGCGAGACTCTCCGTCTCTTCAAAGAAATATCTGATATACGGTTCGGCGTTGACGGTTCCGCACGCCTCGGCAAATGCCTCAATGAAGGCCTCCGTATCGGTTTTCAGCCTGTGCGCCTCGCTCGTGTGAAAACCGTCCCTGAGTTTCCTTTCCGTTATCGCAAGCTCGCTTTTTATGCGTTCCAGACCCGCTTTCTTCCTGGCATCGTCCATCACCAGTTCCGTGGCGGGCATGATCCTTATGGTCTCAAGTTTTTCCACGGAGCGCTGCGAAAGGATATCAAAGCTGCGTATCGATGTGACCTCGTCGCCCCAGAACTCTATGCGGTACGGAACGTCCTGCGTCAGATCGAAAACATCGAGGATGTCGCCTCTTACAGCGAACTGCCCCGGAGCCTCGACTGTCGGCACACGCACATATCCCATATTCACGAGAGCGGGGATCATTTCCTCCTCCGCAGCGGGCTTCCTTTTGTCTATCTCAAGTCTGGAATCCCTGATCACCGACATGGGTACGCAGGGCGTCAGAAGCGACGCCGCTGATGCGACTATAGTGACAGGTCTCCCATCGGCCAGACGCCTGATGCAGGCCATTCTCCCTGCTTCAATGGCGCTGCTGTGTATGTCAGCCTGAAAAAAGATCATATCCTTTGTGGGCCACGCCATGACGTTCCGGTCATAAAAGCCCATTTCCGCGCATAAGTCGCGTATGCGCGTCTCACTGTAGGTTATGATGAGCCTGTATCTTGAGCTGCCCGCGAGCGCATCAATGAACGCGCTTTTTGCGGGATCCGCGATACCGCTTATCCACACGGGCGAATCGCCGCGCGCCAGGGATGCCCGGGCCTCCGAAAAAGCGGCCGTCCCCGCCAGTGCAGTTTCTACCGCTCTCAAGCTTCCTCCTCCGGGATGACTATGCGCGAATTAAAGCGGTTCATTGCCGCGTCTATGCCGTCTGTTACAAACATCTCAGCCGCAGATGCCGCATTATCCAGTGCCTTGTCCATTATCGTCCACTCTTCCCTGCTCCAGTTGCCGAGCACATGCGGGATCAGTCCTCCCACGGCGCCTGCCTCACCCACACCTACCCTGAGTCTCGGGAACGAGTTCGTCCCCAGCATCTCGATTATGTTCTTAAGACCGTTGTGTCCCCCGTCGCTTCCGCCCTTTCGAAGTCTCAACCTGCCCGGCTCAAGGTGAATGTCGTCCGCTATGACGAGCAGATCCTTTGACGCGTCGACTCTGTACCACGAGACAAGCGGCATTATGCTCTCCCCGCTGAGATTCATGTAGGTCTGCGGCTTACACAGAAGGACGCTCTTTCCGCCTATCATCACTCTGACCGTAAGAGCATTCTTTTCCTTTTTTGAAAAGCTCGCCCTGCACCTCTCAGCTATCCTGTCAACCGCAAGAAAGCCCGTGTTGTGTCTTGTTGCCGAATATCTGTTTTCAGGATTTCCCAGTCCAGCGATAAGGATCATATGCTCCCTTTCCCATGCACGCTAACTTGGAGCGGTTCCTGTGGAACCGCCCCTTGTCATCTGTCTGTCCGCAGCCGGCCTGTATTAGTTTTCTTCTGCCGCGGCGTTTTCCGGCATCTCGGCCAGCGCTTTTTTATAACTGTCCAGGATGCACTTCTGAAGCACTTCGCGCGTCTCGCGGTTGATCGGATGCGCTACATCGCGGTATGTGCCGTCAGCGGATTTCTTACTCGGCATCGCGATAAAGAGGCCATTGTCTCCCTCTATCACCTTGATGTCGTGTACTACGAACTCGTCATCCAGCGTTACCGAGACGACTGCCCGCATCTTTCCGTCGAGAGTGACCTTGCGCACCCTCACATCGGTAATGTTCATCTCCCCTCCTTCCCCCAGGACTCCCAGGATTATAAGACGAACCGTTCCGTGTTTTCCACAACTATCCTCACACCGTCATCACCCTTGTAGTAGGAATTGGTCTGTAAAGTGCTGTGGCTTTCCACGATACAATTTTCAATGTATGTATTATCACCCACATATATGTCATTTAGCAATATGGAATTTTTAATATAACAATTATTTCCGATAAATGTTCCCGTAAAGATCACCGAATCCTCCACCGTACCGTTCACGATACAGCCGCTGGATATCAGGGAATTGGCCACTCTGGCCATGGAATTATACTTGGCCGGAGGCTGGTCTTCAACCTTGGTATAAATATAGGGATGCGTACCGAAAAAATATTTCCTTATCTCAGGTTTAAGGAAATCCATATTTGTAGCAAAATAATCGTCGACAGACGCGATGTTGCTCCAGTAATCCTCAGTCTTATAGCCGTATATACGCTTGGTCCCGCGGTATCTTATTAGTATATCCCTCACAAAATCATATCTGCCCTCGGCCTCGGACATCTCGATCAGCTCTATGAGAAGACGCCTGCGGATCACATATATCCCGCATGAGATCGTATTGGATCTGGCGACCAGAGGCTTTTCTTCAAACTCCTCTATCCTCATGTCCTCATTCATCCTGATGCTGCCAAAGCGTCCTGCATCAACGGTTTCGGGGACATCTTTGCAGACGACCGTGATATCCGCCCCCTTGGACTCATGATAGGCGAGTACCCTGTTAAAGTCCATCTTATAGACGAGATCGCCTGAGGTTATCACCACGTATGGCTCGTGACAATCCTTGAGGAATTTCAGGTTCTGCGCTATGGCATCGGCTGTCCCCCTGTACCAGAAGCCGTTTTCGGCTGTTATCGCGGGTGTAAACGTGAACAGGCCTCCCTGCTTCCTGCCGAAATCCCACCATTTCGAACTGGAGAGATGTTCATTCAGACTGCCGGCGTGATATTGCGTGAACACCGCGACAGTGGAGATATGTGAATTGGACATACTGCTGAGCGCAAAATCCACCGAGCGGTAAAAACCCGCTATCGGCATCGCGCATACCGCTCTCTTCATTGCCAGCTCGCGCATCCTGTTGCTGCCGCCGCCGGCGAGGATTATGCCTATCGCTCTCATCACGCCCTCATCAGTGTTCTTCCGGATTCAAGGCCGCCGTTCTGGTAATCCGACGCCTTTGTGACTCCGAATATCATGGTATTTTTGCCTATACTCACCCCGTCGGGAATGACGCTCTGTTCCCCTATGGTACAGAGTCCGCCCTTGTAAATATGCGGATCCGTCTCATTGGGCACCTCTTCTCCGACACCTGTTCTCACACCGTCCCCCACGGTCACTTCCTCCGCGGCTATGAGTCTGTCTATAGAGCAGTTTCTGCCTATATTGCAGTCATTCATTATTATGGAATCGCGGATCTCTGTGCCCTCGCCCACCACTACGCCGCAGCCTATCACCGAGTTCCTGACCGTGCCGAATATCTCGGCGCCCTCTCCGATAATGGATCTTTCCACCAGCGCGCTTTTGCCTATATACTGCGGGGGCAGCGGCATATTCTTGGTATATATCTTCCAGTATTCCTCGTAGAGATTGAACTCCGGAACTATGTTTATGAGCTCCATATTGGCCTGCCAGTACGAGGTCAGGGTTCCCACATCCTTCCAGTATCCGTCAAATCTCCAGGCAAAAAGTGAACAGCCCTTATCCCTGCACCAGGGTATGATGTGCTTCCCGAAATCAAGTCCCGGCTGGGACGCGCCCGCGCGCAGCGCCTCCCTCAGAACATCAAAATTGAATATATATATGCCCATGGATGCCAGATTGCTTCTCGGCTGCTCCGGCTTTTCCTCGAAATCCACAACTCTGCCGTTCTCATCCGTGATCATGATACCGAACCGCCTGGCTTCCTCGATGGGCACAGGCATCACGGCAATGGTAACATCGGCACCGCTCGCCTTGTGATATGAGAGCATATTCTCATAATCCATCTTATAGATATGGTCACCGGAGAGAATCAGAACATATTCGGGATTATAGTTCTCCATATACTCCATGTTCTGATATATGGCATTGGCCGTGCCTGTGTACCACTCGGTGTTGGCCATCTTCTCGTACGGCGGCAGCACGGTAACGCCGCCGAAATTGCGGTCGAGATCCCATGGTATGCCTATCCCTATATGTGTATTGAGTCTTAGAGGTTCGTACTGAGTCAGTACTCCGACTGTGTCTATACCTGAATTGATGCAGTTTGACAGCGCAAAATCTATGATCCTGTACTTTCCGCCGAAGGCGACCGCGGGTTTTGCCATACGCGCCGTAAGCACACCGAGGCGGCTCCCCTGTCCCCCCGCAAGAAGCATGGCGATCATTTCCTTCTTAGTCACTTCGCACTCCTCCCTGCTGTCTTTCTATCCTACGCCGGTTCGCATACATATCCGACATCGATTTTATCATATTAGCCTAACATATTAAATAGGTGTATTATATATGTGAGCGGAGATGATCTTGCGAGCGGGCGGAGGATACGCATCCTATAGCATGATCTTATGGCAGGCTGGAAGTAGGTCCGCGGAAATGATCTTGCGGCAGGCGGGATGCGTGTCCTCCGAGCCGCGAGTCATTGTGCGCCACGAGGATGAGACTCCGCAGGAGGCTCTTCCGAGTGATCGGCGCACCTGCGAGCGGGCGGAGGATACGCATCCCGCCACCCAACAATTTCATCCGCGGCCCAACTGACCGCAACACACATTCGGAGGTATACACATGTTCACACTAGATCCGAAAAACCCCGTACCGGTGCACTTCATTGGCATAGGCGGCATATCCATGAGCGGACTTGCAAGAATACTCGTCAAAGAAGGCTTCAGGGTCACCGGTTCCGACAGAGACGAGTCCGAACTGACCAGAGAACTTGAAGAACTGGGAATACGCGTGGCCTGCCCGCAGAGCGCAGAAAATATCGACAGATTCTCCGCGTCCGATCCCATAGGACTCGTTGTCTACACTGCGGCGATCCACCCCGACAATCCGGAGTATGCGCGCGCAGTTGAAAAAGGAATCCCCATGATGACGCGGGCCGAACTCCTGGGACAGATAATGAGTCACTACAGTGACTCCATAGCTGTGGCGGGAACGCACGGAAAGACCACGACCACTGCAATGATATCGAGAATACTGCTTGATGCGGGCGCAGATCCCACAGTGAGTGTGGGCGCCGTAGTCCCGGAGATCGGCGGCAATCTGCGCATAGGCAACGGCAGCGCCTTTGTGGCGGAGGCCTGTGAGTACACCAACAGCTTTCTCAGCCTTTCTCCGCGTTATGCGGTCATACTCGACATAGAGGCCGATCATCTTGATTTCTTCAAGGATCTTGCGGACATCCGGAATTCCTTTGCGCGGTTTGCGGCGTTGGTTCCGGAGGACGGCGCCATCGTGATCGGGGATACCGTGGAACGTCCCGAAGAGATCACCGCCGGTGCGCCATGCAAAAAGGTTGTCACCTTTGGACTGAGTGAGGGCGCAGATGTCAGAGCCTCCGAAATATCCTTCTCCGGCGCGGGCTCTTCCTTCCTAATGAGTTTTTCAGACGGCGCGGAGCCTGTCAGGGTAAATCTCGCGGTACCGGGCGAACACAATATCATGGATTCCCTTGCAGCGGCAGCGGCAGCACGGTTTACAGGGGTGAGCGCAAATGTGATCGCATCCTCACTCGCGCACTTCAAGGGTGCGTCGCGCAGGTTCGAGAAGCTCGGCGAATGGCACGGCGTCACGATCGTTGATGATTACGCGCATCATCCCACCGAGATCACAGCGACCTTAAGCGCCGCGCGGAGTATGGGCTACCGGCGGATCTGGTGCGTCTTCCAGCCGCATACCTATTCGCGCACCAAAGCGCTTTTTGACGGCTTTGTGCAGGCGCTTTCGGGCGCGGACAGGATCGTTCTCGCGGATATATATGCCGCGCGCGAGACTGACACACTCGGAATATCTTCCGCCGATCTCATGAACGAAATACGAAAAAGCGGACACGAATGTGACTATTTCCCGTCATTTTCAGAGATCAGAAGCTATCTCGAAAAAAAAGTCAGTGAAGGAGATCTGTTGATATTCATGGGAGCGGGAGAAGTCGACAAAATCGGTTATTCCATGCTTGGTGACTGAAAATTTCCACTTTATCCCCAAATTTCCCCCTGTTTTTTCCCGACCCTGATTGGGGATATCTTTGTCCGAAAAAAAGCCGACGGCGTGACATTACCCACGATATCCACATTGTCCACCATCCTCTGCATCCCGCGTCGTTACTGGAGTTTCGGACATTTTGGACTACCATTCCGAAAACTCATGTGCTATAATCGACCGTACGGAGCGGAAGAAAATATCGCTTTTTTCCGCAGCTGTTTTTGATGTATTTCTGGGGAGAATCATACGATGATGGGACGGGTTACGATAAACCACGATCCGAACACGCAGACCGGCTCTACAGTCGTGTCTAACGTGTTCATTGATATGTATATGACTGAAGCCAATGATGCTCAGCTGAAGATTTATCTCTATCTTCTGCGGATGATGAGAGCCGGTCTTCCGACCAGCCTGAGCGATCTTGCCGATCGTTTCAATCTCACCGAGAAGGACGTGACCAGAGCCCTGAAATTCTGGGAAAAGCGCGGTCTTATTTCGATGGAATACGGGAACGACAAGACACTTATGGGCATTCATATAGAAGATCTGCCGGAAACCCCGGCCGCTGACAATAAGGAGCCGGTGTCCGCAGTGCCTGCCGAGGAAGCCGTACCCGCAGCTGCAATTCCTGATGCCGAGGCTGTCAAGGCGACGTATGATGCCGCTAAGCTTAACAGGCTAAACGACAGTGACGACTGCTCGCAGCTGGTCTTCATCGCAGAGCAGTATCTGGGCAGGCCTTTAAGTCCGCAGGATCTTCGTTCACTGCTCTATATTCACGAATCTCTCGCATTTTCGGATGCGCTGCTGGATTATCTGATGCAGTACTGCGTTGAGCGCGGCAAGAAGGATTTCCGTTACATGGAGCGCGTTGCCATACGCTGGAAGCAATCCGGCTACGAGACACCCGAGCAGGCAAAACGCGGCGCTTTCAAATATGACAAGCGCGTTTATGAGGTAATGAACCTGCTTGGCCTCAACAATCTGCCCACAGAGACAGAGGCCGCTTTTGTCGAGCGCTGGATATCGGAATATCACCTGGCAGTAGATGTCATCCGCGAGGCATGCTCACGCACCGTGCTCGCCACGCAGAAGCACAGACTGGAATATGCCGACAAGATCCTCACAAGCTGGCATGATGCCGGTGTGCTGAAGAAAAGCGACATCAAACAGCTTGACGACGCCTTCGAATCCGGCAGGAAGAACATCCGGGTTCCCCAGCAAGCCTCCATGTCACAGCGGGGAGGCGCGCGTATCAGGAATTTCCCCCAGCGCGACGATTATGACATCGCTCTTATTGAAAAAGCGCTGGTCAGGAATTAGGAGAAGCACCGTTGATATTATCTGAAGAACAGTATAACGGTATCCTCAGGGAATACGAGGAAAAAAGGAGAAAGGCCAGGCAGCTGCGCGAAGAAAGAAGGGCGGAAGTCGAGGCCGCTGTTCCCGCGTTCTCCGAACTCGATGCAATGATGAGCGACGTGGCTCTTGGATACGCGAAGGGATTTGAGAATGATCTGAACGGCGCCGGCACCGGAGATGCCGTACGTAAATTCCGCGATATCGCCGAAAAGAGAAAATCCCTTCTTGTTTCGGGCGGATTCCCTCCCGATTATCTGGAATCGGTCTATGAATGTCCGCTGTGCGACGACACCGGCTTCGTCGATGGAAAGAAATGCCGGTGTTATCTTGAGAGGGAGTCCGGGCTTCTCTCTGAGACGCTTTACCTCAATTCACATATACGTGCCTTGTCAGGTAAGACGGACTTTGATATGCTCAGGGAGGATCTGTACACGGATGATAATTCGGGCGACAGTCTGAAGCGCTTCAGAGGCGCCAGGGATGCCGCCTTAAATTTTGCCTCAACCTTTCCGGACACACAGAAGAACCTTCTCTTCATGGGGAGCGTAGGCACCGGAAAGACCACGCTCTCGGTGTGTATCGCAAAAAAGCTGATAGAACGCGGCTTTTCCGTCATTTATTTCAGCTCCGTATCCCTGTTTGAACTTTTGGGACGCGTGAGTTTTGATAACGAGAAAAGAAGCGAAAGGGACCGTGTCCTTTCGGATATATACAACTGCGATCTGCTGGTGATCGATGATCTCGGAACTGAGCTTCTAAACTCCTTCGTGGAGGAGCAGCTGTTTTCCATAATCAACGAAAGATCCCTGCGTGACAGGCGCATGGTCATCTCCACCAATCAGGACACCAAGGATCTTCAGCGTGTATACGGAGACCGGATATTTTCACGGATAATCAGCGAATTTGTCATATTAAAACTGACAGGAAGCGATATCAGGTTTAAACTTGTTATGAACCGGAAGGAACCTGATACCGTTTGAAGCGCGTAACAGATAGAGCGGAATAAGGTACAGGCTGAATACATATCACATATAAACAGTAACTGACAGAGGAGAGCAAAGATGCCTAAGAACAGAGAGGAAAAGAGAAATCTGGAGACCATCCCCGTCGGCAGTCTCGGGCTTATCGCCATGAGCGGATGCAGACAGCTTGGCGAACTTGTTGACAAATATCTGGTCAGATGGCGCTCGGAACGCGAAAACGAACACAAGGGCAGTCTTGCTTTCACCGGCTATGAGAGAGCTACTTATCTGCTCAGCGCGGATGCACCGCGCTTCGGCACAGGTGAAGCCAAAGGCGTGATCAATCAGTCCGTGCGCGGCGACGACCTCTATATTCTGGTCGATGTCACCAACTACAGTCTCACTTACAGACTTTTCGGAATGGAAAACCACATGTCGCCCGACGATCACTACCAGGACCTCAAACGTATAATCGCCGCTGTCGGCGGAAAAGCCAGAAGGATCACGGTGATAATGCCGTTTTTGTATGAATCAAGGCAGCACAAACGCACCTCAAGGGAATCACTCGACTGCGCCCTTGCCCTTCAGGAACTGGTGCGCATGGGAGTCGATAATATTATCACATTTGAAGCGCATGACGCCAGAGTGCAGAACGCGATCCCTCTGCACGGCTTTGAGACTGTAAGGACCTCCTACCAGTTCATAAAAGGCCTTCTTCTCAACGTAAAGGGACTGAAGATAGATTCGGATCACATGATGGTCATAAGTCCGGATGAAGGCGGCATGAACCGGGCAGTCTATCTGGGAAGCGTGCTCGGCCTCGATGTGGGCATGTTCTATAAGCGCAGGGATTATACAAGGGTTGTTGACGGCCGGAATCCCATACTGGCGCACGAATTCCTCGGCGCGCCGCTCGACGGGAAGGATGTGATCATAATCGATGACATGATATCATCGGGAGAGAGCATCATCGAAGTAGCCGGAGCCCTTAAAGCCAGGAAGGCCGGGCGGATTTTCGTATTCTCAACCTTCGGTCTGTTCACCGCGGGCCTTGCTCCCTTTGACGAAGCCTATAACAAAGGACTGATAGAGAGACTCCTGACCACCAATCTCACCTATCAGTCGCCGGAGCTCCTTTCAAGAGAGTGGTATATAAGCTGTGACATGAGCAAGTATATAGCCTATCTGATCGATACGCTCAACCATGACGCCTCCATAAGCGACCTGCTGAACCCCGTGGAGAGGATAAACAGCTTTGTTGAGCGCTATACCGCCGGTGAACCGCTGTAATACGCGAGAAAGCGGTTTCCGTTCTCCGCAAACATCCTGGTACCCTGTGAGCGCGTTATCTTGTATACGCGCTCATTTTTTTCGCGCATCGGGTCAACCACAACGAACTCAGAATCATTGAAGCCGATAAACAGCATTGCGGAACCGTCCTTCATTGACACCAGTACAGGTATGTCCATGTTCACATAGTAAAGCATGGCAGCCGCATCACAGCCCGTCAGCGTCAGGGCCCTGCAGCCCGAAAGGGACATCTCAAGGATCTCTGACAGTGAAAAGCCGTCATTCATAAGCTCCGTAACATCACGGTTGATGCCCCTCTGCTCAAGCACAAGGCTCATACAGCGCGCAGCTGACGAATCGGTATCAAACTCCGCATTCTGTGCGGAAGAAGTGACGGACATGATCTGATTCCTGGCAAGCATGCTCCTTCTCTCCCATACCGTCCTGCCGGACGCATCTGTTACCACTGATCCCAGATCATCGGCAAAGGTCACGGCATCAGCCTCATCGGCGCATATTTGCTCAACCGAGCCTGAATTGGAATAGACATAGAATCCGCTGATCCGGCATATCCCTTCATCCATGCCCGCCGTCTCCCCGCCGTTTTCCGGATCCGGCAGAAAGAGCGTGGGTCTTACCACTCTTATGGCCGAATGATCATAATCTTTCCCGTAGTTTATCTCGACTATCCTTTCCCATATATCCGATGTCGCAGTCAGCACTCTGTTGACTCTTTCCCTGCTCTCAAGAGTATTGACTATCTGGTCCTTTTCGCTTTCCTCGTAAAACCCCGTTGTCTCATTATATGTCACTCTGTCGAGTCTTATGATCATATCATCGATCTCGGCCGAAACCACAAAACGCCCTTCAGAGGTGTAGTTTTCCAGAATATTACCCGCCACATCACGTATCTTCACGGATGACATCGCATAGACCTCATTTCCCGCCTGATCCTTTTTTATATCCTCTCTCGCCACGACACCATAGACCAGATCTTCCTGCATGAACCCGAGAGGAATAAGCATGGTTCCGGGATCAGGATCTATCCTGCTTGCGTCACCCGAATCCAGCTTCAGCAGATTTATCCCGTCATCCGTCGACCAGGCAAAGAGTTCCCCCGAGACAGAACGGAAGCTCACAGCTTTTGCGGCATCCTCAACGAGTCCCCTAAGCTGTCCCTCCTCCGGGTCCATGCATACCACATCATCCCCCAGCATCAGATAGAGCTTGCCGTCCCCGCCCGCATATGACATCCTGTCAACCTGTGCCATAAGTATCTCGGGTGACACATCGACAGGGAGAAAATTCTTTTCACTGACTTCTTTAATGGATGCGTCATAGTCAAACAGGGCAACTCCCACAAGTCCCTCATGAATACCTCTGTTCATATAACCGTAAACTATAAAACTGACATTGCCCTTGTCGTCGACATTGAGAATATGATACTTATGTCCGTTGTATACACTCCTCTCATCGGTGTTCTCCCCGTCTTCAAATCCAAAGAGCACTATCAGTTCCCCTGTGTCCTTTTTGAAACAGAATACCTTGTCGCCGCTTGCAAAGGCGAACACACTTCCGTCTTCATTTTCAAGGAACGGAACATTCTCATCGCCGATGCCCAGCTCTATCATATCGGAACCGAAATCCTCGGCGCTGCCGGGGAATCTGTAATTGCAGTATCTGTCGTATCCCAGCAGGTATATCCTGTCCCTGCCCTGTCTCAGCCGGAAGGTTTCCCTGACATCATATTCAAGATGTCTGTCCGGATCCGCATCCGACTTCATCATCACCTTGTTTTCAACATTCACGGTGACAATATCGCCCCTTATATCACCGAGGGAGGCCCTGGGCTTATCATGCGCCACAATGGGTAATTCGCCCCACGCAACCTGTGAAAAGGAGGAATGAATATTGACGCGGGCAAAAGTGGTATTATCTCCGCTCCTGTCGGATTCGAGGTAGGGAACTATAAAGTCCCGGTCGCCGCCGTCAAAGGTCTTCTCACTGAAAACCCGCGCAAACTCCACCGCCTCTGAAGCGAAATCCACTGTCCCCGACGAGGTTACGATCACACGCGAATAGTAGTTTACGGGCACGCCTCCCACGTTCGCCACGATCACCAGCATATACTCGGTCTCCGCGTCCACGAGATCCTTAAGCGTGATCCTTGCCCCGGCCATGTCGCGCGAATCGTTCCATGACAGCTCCATGTCCGTCTTTTCGATCAGATCGCCTCCTGCGATGTCGCGGATCTCATAATACAATTCACCCACATTCTCGCCGTAGGTCTCGAGCCGAAGCATCACACCCCGGTCCGGGCTCACAGGAAAAAGACCTCCGCGCATCGAGCGGATGTCCATATTCCCTTTATAGCCGCGCAGGGTCATCGCCTCGCTGCCGTCCCGGAGCATCAGTCTTATCAGCGGAAGGCGCGGGCTGTCCATCACGTCGGAATCCGTGCTCTCATCAGAGCCCACGATCCTGCCGAACAAAACGAGTGCAACAACGAACACTATCGCAATATATATTGTTTTAAGTACAAGTTTTTTCATATTCTGTGATATAATGTTAACACACTTTAATTCGAAGGGAGGGCCCATTGGCTGATCTGATCCTTTACCGTAAGCGCATCATCCCCGACGAATGTCTGCTGCTGAAAAACGACCGGATACTGTACATGGACAGTTCCATTATCGTGACAGGCTGGCAGGCCATCCACCCTAAGCCCTCGCTCTCAAGCGGTTTTTCATGCTACTATCTGGATCGGGGCTACAAGGTCAGCAAGTTTCTCCGTGACGACAAAACCCCGCGTTTCTGGTACTGTGATATCGTCGATTACGGCGAAGGGATCAGGGACGGCAAGCTTGTGGTCACCGATCTTCTTGCCGATGTTGTGATCTATCCCGACAGTTCGATACGCGTGGTAGATCTCGACGAGCTGGCGGATGCTTTTGAAGGAAAGCTGATCGACAGCGCCACCATGACCATCGCCTTAAGGAATCTGAGCAGCCTTCTCACCACCATTTACGACGGCGGACTGGACGAACTCACCCGTCCGATAGAAGAAGCCGCATCCTCTCTTCCATAGCGGGAGATCCGCGTCAATAGAAGATATGGCCTCCTATACTGATCCCGGAAAGTCCCTTTACCGGAGTTCTGAAATATACGCAGTTTCCGACGTTTGTATATCCCTTCATCGCCTCATCGGCAGCTCTATAGCAATCCTCCGTGGCCTTTGAGCCGGCGAGCGCCAATGCCAGCCGTCCTGTAGATACGGGCGTAAACTGATGCGCCTGATAGATGACGCCAACCACCGTATCGGGAAACACGCCAGATCGCACGCGGTTGATCACGACGGCTCCGACCGCCACCTTGCCGTCATAGGGCTCTGCCCCGGCCTCGCAGTATATTATGCTGGCCAGCAGATACCTGTCGCCTTCGGCAAAGGATATCCCTGAAATATCTCTCCATGTGCTCTTCTTTGCCAGCGCCGAGAGTCTTTTTTCCTCCTCGAGCCTCGCCTCGAGCAGTTTGATGTCATCCTCCTGCCTTTTTAATCTCTCCGCTATCTGATCGGCCACTGATTCGGCCATATCTATCTGCCCTTCATATGAAGCGATCCTGCCGGCGGTACTGTCGAGCAGACCGGATACCCGGCTCTGCTCCGCCTCCTGTTTATTCTGGTATTCGTCAAGCAGCGCTCTGTCGTGCTCAAGCTGTTCCTTTTTCTCTGTTATCTTTTCGCCGTTTGCCGCAAAGATCTCAAGCATCCTTCGATCATATGCGGAAAGACGTGCCACGTAGTGGCTCTGATTCAGGAAATCCGCAAAGCTGCTGCTTCCGAAAAGCATATCGGTCATGAGGAAATTTTGTTTCTCATATATGAACTGAACCCTCTTTTTCATCGCGGCATACTGTTCATCCCGCACCTTTTCCGCCTCTGAAAGCTGTGCGGCCGCAACCGATATCGCTCCTTCCTTGTCATGTATCTGCGCCTCGATCTCCTCGAGTGATTCACTGACCTCCGTGAGCTGGGTGTTCAGATCCGACAGCTGCCCTAAGAGCGAATCTTTCTCCGCGTTCAGCTGATTTATGCTGTCCTCCTGTTCAGACAGCTCATATACACTTTGTTCATGCTGCTGCTTCGCCTCCTCAAGCTCCTTCCTGGTCTTTTCGGTGGCGGCAGCATACTGCACGCACTGTCCGAAAAGCAGGATAAATGCAAGAAAGCCTGCGGCCGTACAGATCGCAGACCTCTTGCTTATAAGGAAAAGGCGCTCTGTTCTCACAGTGTGATCAGCACTTCCCTTCCCGATCTCTCATACTGATAGTACCTGACGCCTGCCGCGTCAAACATCCTTTTCGACGCACGGGTCGCCGGCGTCGCGGCATATTTATCGCTGTCATAGACCACCGTCTTTATTCCTGCCTGTATGATAGCCTTGGCGCACTCATTGCACGGAAAAAGGGACACATACAGCTTTGCTCCCTCGAGACTGCCGCCGCGGTAATTGAGGATAGCATTGAGCTCGCTGTGCACCACATAAGGATATTTGGTATCAAGCATCTCGCCTTCCCTGTCCCATGGAAAGTCGTCATCACCGCAGCCCACCGGAAGTCCGTTATAGCCCATGGACAGGATCTTGTTGTCATTGCTCACGATGCAGCAGCCGACCTGTGTGTTGGGATCCTTGGATCTGTAGCCCGAGAGGACAGCAACGCCCATGAAATACTCATCCCAGGTGATATAACCTTCCCTCTTCATTATGACTCGATCTCCTTTATCTTGTTAACGCGTCTTACGTGCTTCTCTTCCCCGGAGAATGGCGTATCGAGGAAGACATCCACTATCTCACATGCAAGGAGCGGTCCGGTAAAGCCGCCGCCCAGAGCCATCACATTGGCATCATTGTGCTCTCTTGTGAGCCTCGCCGATGTGGTCTCCGAAAGGAGCGCACACCGCACTCCCTTTATCTTGTTCGCCACAATGGATATCCCGATGCCGGTCGTACACACCAGTATGCCTCTTTCGCATTTTCCGTCAGCGACAGCCCGCGCCGCCGCAGCACCGAAATCAGGATAGTCGCAGGACTTCTTATCGTCCGTGCCGAAATCCTCCACCTCATCTCCCCTCGCCTTAAGGTGAGCCTTGATGGCCTCCTTGAGATCATATCCGCCGTGATCGCTTGCAATTGCTATTTTCATTTCACACCTCCACAATATTGTTGCCGCACGCCTTTATAAGCCTGTTCATCACCGCCTCGGAGAGCTCGCCTCCGCCGTCAAAAGCCTCGGTGAATATACGTTCCATCGAATCCGCATCCAGCTGTCTCAGTATTCCGAAGAGATTCCCTGCTATCTCCTCCGGGCTGTCTCCCGCGGCATACACCCTGTCGGCGCAGGTATAGAAACCGGCAGTCTTCCCGGATGCGATGACCGCCGTGCGGATGCCTTTTCCCGAAGCTCCTGAGGCTTCAGCGTTTATATATCCGATCACGTCCGCGCTGTCGCCCCTTACCATCACCATTTCACCCCTTGGCGCATAGTGACGGTACTTCATTCCCGGTGCGCGGGGTCTGTCATCCGCTTTTTCGACACCGAAGCATTTCTCCACCTTTTTCCCGAGGACCCGAGCAAGCATTGATGCTGTCACATAGCCCGGGCGCAAAAGGTCCGGCGTCCCGCCGGATATGTCTATGATACTGGATTCAACGCCGATGCCCACTCTGCCGCCGTCGATTATCATGTCCACTCTGCCGTCCAGATCCTCCACACAGTGCTCCGCAGCAGTGGGCGAAGGTCTGCCCGAAAGATTGGCACTTGGCGCTGCTATAAAACCGCCTCCTGCTTTTATAAGTCCCTGAGCCGTCCTGTGCGACGGGAAGCGCACAGCCACCGTATCAAGTCCACCGGTGGTCTCAGCCGGCAGCTCCGGCTTCTTCTTCATAATGATGGTCAAAGGCCCCGGCCAGAAACGTTCTGCAAGTGCATAGGCCTCATCCGGCACTTCGGAAGCCACACCGGTCAGATCATCGAGGTCTGCTATGTGGACAATGAGGGGATTATCGGAGGGTCTGCCCTTTGCAGCGTATATCCTGGCGGATGCGGCAGGATCAAATGCATTACCCCCAAGTCCGTATACGGTCTCAGTGGGAAATGCCACAAGGCCGCCGGCCTTTATCACCTCTCCCGCTCTCTCGAGAAGCCTCCTCCCCTCCGGAGTCTGAACATCATCCTCCCGTATCTTTACAACTTCAGTCTTCATATCATCAATTTGTCAATGAGGTACTGATCACATCCCATATCTCGGGTGTTTCGAACCCCAGCTGCCAGGCCGCAACACCGGCTATACCATAGCCTCTCATGACCGCGATCTTGGTGCTTATGGACTGCGCATCCTCCATCCAAATCTGGCGAAGGGTACCGTCGCTGTCCGTGATCTCGCCGTAATTCTGACAGGTCTCTTCATCCCAGGTCAGCTCCACACCTCTCTCCTGTACCCACTCGCTCGCGCTCTTCATGCTGAGAGCATCGGAATCGACGTTTCCGTCCTTTGTCGCCCAGACCCTGGTATAGAAAGGCATGCCGCCTATCACCTTCTCCGGGGGAACCTCGGCGACTGTTCTCCTGATGCCATTATCCACATAGTTTATCGAAGCCACGCTGCCGGCTTCTTCGCTTCCCTTATAGTGCTCGTCATAACCCATGACGACGAAGTAATCGGCGACAACGCCCTGTTCCTTCCTGTCATAGTGATCGTTCAGCGCT
>JAILGA010000075.1 GCA_024697225.1 Lachnospiraceae bacterium | reverse complement strand
GCCTGCGGCCGCGGCTTACATGGGCCTTATTGACGTCTTTTGCCGTAAATGCTAAAATTCCATAGGTTACAGGTGGGAGCCGGTCGTTTGCCGGCTCCGTCAAAAGGGAACGACGTGAAAATCGTCGACAGTGCCGCTACTGTGAATGGTGCTCAGAGGGACACATTAAAAGGATACGGATACCGGAGCAAACGGTCGGATCCGCATCTTCCCCGGGCAACCCGAAGTCAGACACCTGCCTGCAGCTATGACACATACTTTTTTTGGTGCGATGCACACCGGAGAGGAGACAAAAATGAACAGAAAGATCATCAGCGCAACGCTGGCAGTTTGTCTGTCGGCTTTGCTTTTTGCGGGCTGCGGTTCCGCAGGAAGTAAGGCCGGAGCAAACGCCGCAAAACCCACCCAGGATCGCAGCGGAAATGCGATCACGATCCCCGACAAGGTCGAGAAGATCGTATCAATGGCCCCGTCTGTCACAGAGATCCTTGTGGATCTCGGATATGCGGACAGGATCGTGGCCTGCGACACATATTCCGGCTTTTCGCCCTTTGCGGCATCACTTACCCCAGACATCCCGCAGTTTGATATGATGGCTCCCGACAATGAAGCCATCGTCGCACTTTCGCCCGATATCGTATTCACGACAGGCATGAGCTATGCCGAGGGCGAGGATGTCTATTCGGCCGTCAAAAGCGCAGGCATCTGCGTGGCGGACATACCTTCATCCGCGAGCATAGACGACATCAAAGCCGACATGACCTTTATCGCCGATGCCGTGGGCGCCGGTGACAAGGTCCGCGATATCACCGCCAAAATGGATACCTTTATCGCAGATGTCAAAAAGGTGGCAGGCGGCATATCCGACAAAAAGTCCGTCATGTATGTCATGTCGGTACCGACACCCGATTATCCCGATGTATATACCTGCGGCAAGGGCACCTATATGGATGAGGTGTTCTCACTTATAGGCGCACAGAACATAGCCGGGGACATCGACTATCAGTGGCCCGCTCTCTCCGAGGAGGACATCCTCGCCAAGAACCCCGATGTCATCATCGTGGGCGATACATATACGCCCGATGCGGTAAATGCCATCTTATCGATCGATGCCTGGAAGGATATCACCGCTGTCAAAGACGGCGCCGTGTATTCCATCGACGGCGACGCTTTCAACCAGCCGAACCAGTATGTCATGAATTCCGCATACGAGATAGCATCCTATATATATCCGGATGCATATTCCGGTGTAGAAAAACCCTTTAAGTAAAACGTACGGATATGAAGGCACGTAACACAGGAAGATATATCATCATCGTATTACTTGCCGCACTCGTACTATGCCTTGCTGTGGGGATGGGAAGCGTTCCCATCCCCCTTAAGGATCAGCTCGCCATACTGGCAGACCGCATCTTTTCGATCCATGGCGGCACATATGATGACACTGCCGCAACGATCCTCACTACTATAAGGATGCCCCGGGCTTTCCTTGCCTTCCTCGTGGGAGGCGGCCTCGCCATAGCAGGCGTGGTCACCCAGTCGATCCTTCAGAATCCCCTCGCCTCTTCCTATACACTGGGCGTATCTTCAGGCGCAGCCCTTGGAGCCGCCATTATGACGGTATGCGAGGTGAGTATCCCTATACTGGGTGTTTTTCTGCTGCCGGCGGGCGGCTTTGCGGGCGGACTCATCGTTGTGACACTTGTCATGGCAGCGTCACAGCGCATCGACCACGGAGTCACAAGCCACACCGTCGTACTCATAGGCATGGTGGCATCCATGTTCACCAATGCCATCCTGACGCTTCTTTCGGTCATCTTCGTAAAACACGAGCATCACATAATAAGCTGGACCATGGGATCCTTCAATGGCAAGAGATGGTACCATGTGTGGATACTTCTGGCCGCTGACATCATGGCTCTCATCCTGACACTTGCCAGACACCGCGAGCTCGACGCTCTGTCCTTCGGTGACGAGCATGCCGCTTCTCTGGGCGTTGATGTCACACCTGTAAAAAGGAGACAGCTCATTTACGCCTCACTGATGACCGGGGTTTCGGTGTGCTTCACCGGCACGATAGGCTTCGTGGACCTGATCGCTCCGCATGTGAGCAGAAAGCTGGTAGGAGCCTCCCACAAACGGATGCTGCCGGTATCGTTTCTGCTTGGGGGAACGCTCATGACCGCCGCGGATCTGGCAGCAAGGACAGTGCTCGCCCCCCTGGAGATACCGGTCGGAGCGGTGACTGCTCTCATAGGTGCGCCGTTCTTTGTCCGGCTGTATTTTGGACGGAGGAAGTGACCGATGCCAAATGACAGTTCCGGGATCACCCTGAAAAACGTATATGCCGGATACCGCGGCGCAGATATCGTCAAAGATATAAACCTTTCATTTCCGTCAGGTGAGATAACCGTGATCCTCGGAGAGAACGGCTCCGGGAAGACGACTCTCCTGAAGGCAATGGCCGGACTTATCCCCTACAGGGGGAGCATTACTGTAAAGGGCAGGGAGCTCTCATCTCTTTCCTCAAAAGAGCGGGCCGCAAATATCGCAATGCTCTCGCAGATGAACAGCGCATATTTTTCCTATACCGTGGAAGAGACCGTGCGGATGGGACGCTACCGCTTCCATACTGGCATTTTTTCAGGCACGACCGGGGATGACAGGAGAAGAGTTGAAGAGTGTCTGAAGGAAGCGGATATTTATTCAATCAGGGATTCCCGCATCGGCGAGCTCTCAGGCGGGCAGCTGCAGCGGGTCTATCTGGCGTCGATGTTTGCCCAGGACTCCGACTTCATCTTTCTCGATGAGCCCACAAATCATCTGGATCTCAAGTACCGCGCCCGGCTCGAAAAAAGGCTTCAGGGATCGCAAAGATCGGTCATCGCCGTATATCACGACATAAGAGCTGCTCTTAAGATGGCGCACCTGGTCGTACTCCTGAAGGACGGCAGGGTCATCATGGCAGGTACACCCTCTGAGATCACTGAGAGCGGCGCACTTAATGAAGCATTCTCCATGGACGTATCAGAGTATCTTGAGCTGTGATCGTGTAATTCTTGTGTCAGGCTGATTTTGCCATAATTTCGGCTGTTTCTGCTCATTTTATAGGTGTGTGAGATTCTTGTATCAGGGTATGTCAAAAACACCAGAGAGCATCGCATGTCAGGGTGTATTGTAGCGGATGAGCGCTTAGCCTCGAGGAACCGGAGGGCTGCCCCGGATATTTGACATAAAAGCGCAAAGGTCTTATAGTTACTCTCGTATTGCAAAAGACCGGCACAAGCGGAGGAAACCATGGGAAAGGCAAAGATATTTATAGACGGAAGCGAAGGAACGACAGGACTCAGGATAAACGAACGATTCTCGGGCAGAGATGATATAGAACTCATACGTATCGACCCGGAAAAGAGAAAGGACGTCTCCGAGAGGAAGAAAATGATCAACTCCTCGGATATCACCTTCCTGTGCCTGCCCGATGCCGCATCGCGCGAATCTGTATCCCTCATCGAAAATGACAATGTGAGGATCATCGATGCCTCAACGGCGCACAGAACGGCAGATGGCTGGAATTACGGACTGCCGGAGCTTGCGCCAAAATTCAGGGATGGCATAAGGAGCGGAAAGCGCATAAGCGTTCCGGGATGCCATGCCACCGGTTTTATGGTTCTTGCATATCCGCTGGTCGCAAAAAAGATCATCGATGCGGACTACCCCCTGGCGGTCACCTCTGTTTCCGGCTACAGCGGAGCGGGAAAAAAGACCATAGAGCTCTACAGGGATGAAAACAGGGATCCCGAGTATGATTCACCGAGGTTTTATGCTCTTGGCCAGGAGCACAAGCATCTTCCTGAGATGCAGGTCATCGCTGGTCTTTCGAGAAAACCGATCTTCATGCCCGTCATCGCGGATTACTATTCCGGAATGGTGGTGAATGTTCCGATCTACGGTGAAGCCCTGAAGGGCGTGTCCGGTGTCAATGGGCTTTATGAGTTTTTTGCCGGCTATTATGCCGGTGAGAAATTTATCAGAGTCTTCCGCGATGAGGAATTGAAATTCCTGCCGTGCAACAAGTGCTCCGGATGGGACGGATTGAATATCTATATTTCCGGAAACGACGATCGCATCGTCCTGTCCTCGCAGTTTGACAACCTGGGCAAAGGCGCTTCCGGCGCAGCGATACAGTCCATGAACATAATGCTTGGCTTCGAAGAGGACAGAGGACTTATCCTGTGATGAAGCTAAATGAGCTTGAACCCGGAAAAAGTGCGCAAATAAAAGCAGTCGGGGGCGAGGGAAGCCTCAGACAGCACTTCCTTGACATGGGCGTTATCCCCGGTGCGGAAGCGACAATGGTCAAATATGCACCTATGGGCGATCCCGTAGAGCTGCAGATACACGGCTACATGCTGACCCTAAGACTTGCTGATGCGGCGCAGATAGAGATCGAACCTATAAGCGAGCGCACGAACAAGCATAAGAGGATAGACAGCATAAAGAAATCAAAGCATCCCGGACTCGGTGAGGACGGGATATTTCATGCCAAGGGTGACGGGGATCCTCTTCCGGACGGAACTGTTCTCACCTTTGCCCTGGTCGGGAACCAGAACAGCGGAAAGACCACTCTCTACAATCAGCTCACAGGCTCCAACCGCCATGTCGGCAACTTCCCGGGTGTTACCGTTGACAGGAAGGACGGTCCGATAAAAGGCCATCCCGACACACTCGTGACTGATCTCCCGGGTATCTATTCCATGTCACCCTACAGCAGTGAGGAGATAGTTTCCAGAAATTTCGTGCTGGAGGAAAGACCCACTGCCATAATAAACATAGTCGATGCGACCAATATCGAGCGCAATCTGTATCTCACGATGCAGCTTCTTGCCATGAACGTGCCTATGGTCATAGCTCTCAACATGATGGACGAAGTCACCGGCAACAACGGCATCATCGATATAAACGGCATGGAGAATATGCTCGGTGTTCCGGTTGTCCCGATCTCTGCGGCCAAAAATCAGGGCGTTCATGAGCTTATCGACCACGCCATACATATCGCGAAATACCAGGAGCGTCCCCTGAAACAGGACTTCTGCAGCAAAGATGATCACGGCGGAGCGATCCACCGCGCGATACATGCTGTGGAGTCCGTGATCGAGGATCACGCGGAAAGGGCGAAGCTTCCCCTGAGGTTCTGTGCCACCAAGCTGCTTGAGGGCGATGCGCTCATCAGTAAGGCGCTTGATCTTGATACGCATGAGACAGAGATGATCGATCACATCGCAAAACAGATGGAGACTGAGGGCGGCATGGACAGAAGCGCCGCAATTGCCGATATGAGGTTTGACTATATAGAGCGGGTCTGCGAGAACAACGTGGTCAAGCCCGAGACCAGCCGTGAGAGAAAGCGCTCTGACAGGATAGACGGCATACTCACCGGCAGATGGACCGCAATACCCTGCTTTATTGCCATAATGGGTCTGGTGTTCTGGCTGACCTTCAACGTGATAGGAGCATTTCTTCAGGGGCTTATAGAAGCGGGGATCAACGCGCTGACAGTGGCTGCGGATAATGCGCTTTTGACGGCGGGTGTCAACGAAGCCATTCATTCCCTGATCATAAAGGGGATCTTCGGAGGTGTCGGAAGCGTCCTGAGCTTTGTGCCCATAGTGGTGACCATGTTCTTTTTCCTGTCATTGATGGAGGACAGCGGATATATAGCCAGAGTCGCGTTCTTCATGGACAAGTTCCTGAGGAGAATGGGACTATCCGGAAGGAGCATCGTGCCCATGATCATAGGCTTCGGATGTACTGTTCCGGCTGTCATGTCCACACGTACACTTCCGAGTAAAAGAGACAGGAGGATGACCATACTGCTTACGCCCTTTATGAGCTGCACGGCAAAGCTTCCTGTGTATGCGTTCTTTGTCGCCGCATTCTTCCCGAAATACGGCGCGGCGGTTATGATCGGTCTGTATCTGCTGGGGGTTATCTCTGCCATCATCATTGCATTTTTATACAAAAATACTTTGTTTAAAGGTGAGGCGGTTCCCTTCGTGATGGAACTCCCGAATTACAGGATGCCCGGAGTCAAAAATGTCCTGAGGCTCATATGGGAAAAGACAAAGGATTTCGTTCAGAAGGCCTTCTCTGTCATAATGATAGCTGCGATAGTGGTATGGTTTCTGCAGAGCTTTGATCTTCATTTTGATATCGTGGAAGACGCTTCAAAGAGCATAATGGCGATGCTTTCGGGCATTCTCGTCCCTCTGTTTGTCCCTGTGGGGATGGGAGACTGGAGACTTGTGACCTCGATAATCTGCGGCTTTATGGCCAAGGAGAGCGTGGTTGCGACCATGGAAGTGATGTTCGGAGACGGGATTGCACAGGCTCTCACGCCTCTGACAGCCGCATCCATGCTGGTATTTACGCTGCTCTACACGCCGTGTGTCGCGGCGATAGCTGCGATAAGGAGAGAACTGGGGACGAAATGGGCCGTGGGTGTGGCTCTGTGGCAGATCGCAGTAGCCTGGGCCGCAGCGTTTATCGTGAGACTTATAGGGCTTGCTATAGGGCTGTGAATCTCACGCCTGTAAAATGAGCAGAAACAGCCGAAATTATGGCAAAATCAATCTTGGAGTGATTAAGAAGCAATAAAATGGGTAAAAGCATATGTATATTCCAATGCTCTTCCCCTCCTGCGGGTATCTTCATTATACTAAAGCAGGCGGCTTCCACAAGCCGCCTGTTCTGCTATGCTGCTTCCTTACCTATCTTCCCGTGACCTGGAATCTGTCGTAGGCGATCCTGCCGATAAGTGTAAAAAGAATGGCGAGGGCGAGATAGATCAGTGGTGCAGCCGCATAGGTCGTAAGGAAGTGGCCGTCAAAGCCCACAAGCCTGTGTTCCAAGAGCGACCAGGTACTTATCTGGTTGGATGGCAGCATGCTGTTTATCTGGCCGATAAGCCTGTAGCGAGGCGGGATTATCTCCAGCTGACCGAAGATAAAGAGTCCCACCATGACACCCGTGACCGCCAGGGAGTTCTTTAAAACCTCGGACATAGCCATGGCAAATGAGGCAAAAAGGATCGATGCGGCTATCATGACCACCATCTGCACTGCTATAAACTGTCCGAAGGTAAAGGGATAGGCCGACCAGGGCAGTTCCAGCTGCACCGCGGCGTCCAGACCGTCAAGTCCGTACAGGAGCACGATCAGAAGAGTCAGAAGAGCCGCGGATATAAGGCAGCATCCGGTAACTACCGACAGTCCCGCTGCCGTCTTTACGAAGTAGGTCTCCCTGCGCCCGTTCCGACAGCTGATGACAAGCTGATCCGTCTTCTGACGGTGCTCCACGGTAAATACGGTAGACAGGCACAGCGCGGAAATAAGCATGATGCACATAAGCGTAAGAGACAGACCCTGCGCAAGATTTAAAGGTCCCACAAATGACCGGTAAGTAAACGGCGTCTCTATCTCAGACATCCTCTTCTCCCACCAGGCTATCTCACTCTCGGTCAGCTTATCATCCTTCATGACCGAATAAGTCTTCTCCTTCCGCGCCTTATACATTTCCTCCGCAGAATAGTCCGAAAGCACCGCATCATCGGGCAGAATGCCTTTTTCCATATCTGCTATATTCATATACATGTTGTTCTCAGCGGTCCACACTGTCCCGTTATCTATGAGAACCGGATACATCTCATTAAGAAGCGCATCATCTATCACCCTTCCGTCCGCCTCCTTAAGCGCATCCGTCATTTCCTTTGACATATAAAGCCTTGGAGTAAAGGCTTCTATCAGGGTAAACGCCAGTGTCACTATGAGCATTGCTATCGTCAGCCTGTTCTTCAGTATCTTTTTTATCTCAAAAGTATAAAGCGTTCCGATGTTTTTCATATCACTCAAACTCCTCCATGTAGAATTTCTCAAGATCGCCCTTGTCCTCACTCCAGGCCCCTTCGTGTATCAGCTGCCCTTCCTTCATCATCAGCACATTGTTCGCGATATGCTCTATATCCGAAACTATATGTGTAGAAAAAAGTACGATCGTGTCCTTTCCGATCTCGGCTATCAGATTCCTGAACCTCACGCGCTCCTTGGGATCCAGCCCCGCCGTGGGCTCATCCAGTATAAGGATCTTCGGATCGTTCACCAGCGCCTGGGCTATACCGACCCTCTGCTTCATGCCGCCGGAGAAGGTGCGGATCTTTTTGCCTGCAACTTCGGAAAGTCCCACTACTTCAAGAAGCTCCTCTGTCTTTTTCCGGGCCTTTTTCTTTTCGATCCCCTTTAAGGCAGCTATGTAAAGCACAAATTCCCTTGCGCTGAATTCGGGATAGTATCCGAAATCCTGCGGAAGATAGCCCAAAAGCGCCCTGTATTCCTCGGACTGTACCGGTATGCCATCCACTGCTATCTCACCGCTTGTCGGTTCAAGTATCCCTGACATCATGCGCATCAGTGTCGTCTTGCCCGCGCCGTTTGCTCCCAGAAGACCCGTGACGCCTTCGGACAGCCTGAAGCTTATGCGGTCGACCGCGAGCTTGTTTTTGTATTGTTTGGTGATCCTGTCAACTGTTAAATTCATGCAAATGCCTCCACATTGTTAATTGTTTTCCACTGCTCCGCAAAAGTCAGAGCCAAAAGTCCCAGCGCTATGAGTATCCCCCAGCTCTCGAGAATATCCAGATACCGCAGGAGCATCCGTGTTTCAAAACCTGCCATCCAGTAGATGAAAACCGAAACCACCGCGGCGATCATAAGCGGGCAATAGCCTGTCTTTCTTCCGATGACGCTCCTCTCCGCCTCGAGACTTATGATCATAGTGACGAGATAGGGTATAAGGATGCGCACCGCCGTCAGAACCGCTCCCTGATCAAATGCGACAGAGATCACCGGTGAGATAACGCACAGGACGACAAAGGTCACCGCCCCCAGAATGGTCATCCGCGCCAGGACGACGCTCCTTAGTGAAAAGCGTGTCGCCATCTCAAGTTCTGTCATACCGCACCACTTTGATCTTTGCGCCTCAATCACAGAGAAGGAGGCGGTAAACGGCATTATCATGGCGATGATATGCTGTGTCGATCCCAGTCCGGTGGCGGCTCCGAAGACCGCAAAGGCTATGATCATGACCGCAAAGATCCATACATGGATCCTTATATATGCAGCCTGCTGCCATATCATTTCGAAAGAACTCATCTCTCTTTGTCTGATGCTCCTTAAGAATTCTTTCTTTTTCACAGCTTCCGGAGCATAGAATGCATCATTCAGCATATCCTTCCATTCATTTTTCATCCGTTTCCACCTCCAGAGAACTGCGGAAGCTATCTTCCGCGCTCTTAAGCCGCCTGTACAGTGCAAATCTTGAAATGCCCAGCGCCTTACAGACAGTGCCCACCGGTTCGTTGTTCACATGACGCAGAAGCAGGATCTCCTGATCTTCGGGCGAAAGCTTCGCCAGCGCATCCCTGACCGCCATTCTTTCTTCCGGCAGATCACTGGTCTGCATACTGCTGTCATAATCCTCCGGCAGCGCTTCGGCCTTAGGTCTTCTGTACTCGTCTATGCAGAGATTTCTGGCTATCGTATACAGATATCTCATATCATAGACGTGGATATTGCCCTTTTTGCCGATAAAACGCAGGAAAGTCTCCTGTGTGATATCCTCGGCAATGGCCTGATTCTTCATCCTGAAATACACATACCGGTATATTTTGTCATAAGCTTCTTCTAAATCCATGGATCAGGTTTTTTCCTCCCTTCAAAATGTATAACGGATGAGAAGTTCAAAATGTGCGGTATATTTCTGAAAATTTTCGATTTGCTGCGAATTTATAACGGGGACCGGCTGATATTGTTTTTTGTCCCCGATTATTGTACGATATATATATTGATTTGTATAAGCCGTCCATCAGAAAGAGGTATGCAGCATGCGGACAGATCAGAGAAAGAACCCGAGAACCGAATTGAACGCCGAGATCGCCATAAAGCCCATCGGGAGCAACGTCTACGGCGCGCCGATGCTGGTGGAGATCGACGATGTCTCAAAGAACGGGATAGGGTTTGAATGCGACGAGGTACTTGAGACCGGGAGCACTTATGAGGCCAAGCTTAAGATCTGGACGGATGAGGTCCTCGACGTGTTTCTTACGATAGTCCGCAGGATCCAGGTAGGCAACAGCTACTCCTACGGAGCGGTGTTCATCGGTATGACCGACGTGGACTCCGGGCGTATCGAGACTTATCAGACTATCCTCAAAATGAAGCAGGTCGAGTCACAGAGCTGAGCACTCCCACAAGTGTTCAGTCTGCGATCCGGTCTTTCTGATTCTGAACAGATTCTCAGTATCCTGTTAACACTACGGTCCCTGCACCTTCAGCGGCTCTGACTGAGCGGCTGCGGCAAGCTCCCCGGATGTCACTGCCATAGAATGTCTGCGTTTTCTGGTCTTAACCTCGTTTTTCTGCATCTCATTTGCTTCGACCGCCTTCAGCATAAGATCGTCCGCGGATATGCGGGTACCTTTTTTCGCAGCTTCGGTCTTTTTTTCATCGGTTACGGGAGCTGTTTCCTGCGCGGGCGCTTCCGTCTTTTTCTTTGCGGCCTCGGCCTCAAGCTTTGCTGCCTCCGCCTCACGCTTTGCTGCGGCATCCCTTTCGGCGGTCATTACCATCATCTTATGTGCCAGCCGCGCTTTTATATCCTCGTGGCGCCTCTCTTTATCAGGATCGTTCTTCCACAGCTTATCCTGGAGATCCGCCCTGGTCTCGATCTTTGTCGCTCCGAAATCAAATGCCCGTCTCATGCCGGAACTGGTTCTCCGTTTTTCTGCTCCGTCAAGAACATGGGAGTCAAGCCGGTACTCGACGATTCCCATCACAGGCTTATCATCGGGGCCGATATGTATCTCGCCCACCTCGGTGCGGTGCTTTCCGCTCATGGCAGCCGCCATGAATTCCGCCTTCATGGCATTTTCGATCCGGTTGCGCGCTGCGCTGTCAGCCGAAGCAATATCGCCGTACTTTTTTCCAACATACTCCTTTAAGGGCTTACCGTCCACAAACAGCCGATCGAGCTCATCTATGCCGTATTTCTTTTCGCTGTGTTCCGTCATGGGATCACTCAAGCCGGCAAAAACACCGGCACTGTTGTAGTAGGCATCATTCAACAGTTTGATCTCATTTTGGTCCAGAGTCTTATCAGGGGATGCACCCGCAACGACAATGTCCATAGCCCTCAACCACCTGTTGTACACCTCCTGTCCTCTCACGATATGGGTAGATGTATCAAGCTTCTTTTCTACGGCACTGTCAGTCTTTTCTCCCAATAAAGCAGCTTTGCGACGCTCGTAGAGTGCGGCATTGGCTTTTGCCTCATATTTTGTATCCGGTCTGTAGGGAAGTGCACCACTTGGACTGAGGGTAGAAGCGGACAGACCATTGGCACCCATCGCGGACATCAAGTATGATCCTATCCCGTTGATATCGCGCTCCGCTGCCGCGTCAAAAAGATTCTGCGCCCTCTCGCTCTTATAGCGTGCCTTAAAGTAGTCGGGGTTTTCCACCTCTCCTTTAACGCTTCTGGTCTGCGTGCTCCCGTACAGTCTGAGAAGCTCCTCCAGATCATGTTCGCTGGGTGTGAGACCATCCGGTCCGGGCTTTCCCTTATCACCTTTTATGGTGAGGCAGCTGAGGTCATAATCTTTGTTATCCCGACGGTCTATGCGGTCAAAATACTCATCCAGACACTGCTTACGCCCCTCGGGAAGGACCATGTAACGGGTGAGCCACGCCTGTGTATAGGCCTTCTTATCGGCATCATCGGTCATGTCCTGCGGAAACTCGATCATTCTGCAGAAATCCCTGTGATCACAGCCAAAATAATTCTCGGGACGTGTTGCACCCTCATCCTTGGACATTTTGACAGCGACATCGATTATAAGATCTTCGTCTTTTCTTATCTGTGAGAGTCTTTCCCGAAACGCAGCGCTGAGTTCGGGCTTCTCCGCCAGATCGTCGAAGCTCTGTTTTGGCGGTTTCGGATGTTCAAAGTTATCGAGGAGTTCCAGACGATCCTTTAGTTTTCCTGTTTCAGCCTCGTTTTTTCCGGCGGTAAATTCATCAAAACGTTCCCTGAAAAGCCTTCGCTCAGTGACGGTCATATCATAGGGATGCTTATCCATGAGACCGTCAAGTTCGCGGAGTTTATCCCTGGTCTCTCTGTTAACCATGGTGAAGTCTGCATCAAATGTCACGGGCGCGGGGTCAGTAAAGCTGAGCGTATTGTTAAGCGACCGCTTCGGCGACTGATAGCTCACCCGATATCCCGGTACGGTGCGTGCGGAATAGAGCGCGGCTGCCTTGATGTTTATCACATCGTATGGATTTGCATCCGGAAACTTATCCTTCAGTACCCGGTCGTAATACGCATTAACTGTTTCACCGTTTATCCGGAAACAGTCAAACAGATCAGTACCCTTGTGCTTAGATGCAAGAAAATCCCTGTCGTTTTTCAGCAGACTGCTTGTTGCATTCCAGCCTCTTCTGACAGAAGCAAATTCAGGCAGTTTGGCCGCAGCGGCGGGATCGGCTATAAACTGCTCGCCAAAGGCGGTAAGATCGATGTTCTTATCCCGATCGTTAAAACCAGACAGGAGTTTATATTCAGCCGGAGCGAAGCTAATCCTTGTGCGTTCATCTGTGATCGACGCACTTGTCATGTCATCGCTTAAGTTTACCCCGGCGAGTTCAACCTTGCGCCTGGGATCGAAACAGGCGGACAGTATCTCCGCCTGATATGCCTGTTCAAGTGCATGTCCCGAGAGTTCGGAATACTTTTCACCAAACAGACTCGAAGCGCTCTGTCCGTCTATAAAAACCGCGTCAAAAAACGTGCCGCCGGTCATGGCATAAGCGAGATAGTTTGCATGCGCCGTGACACCGAAAGTCGTACCCCAGATCATATCCAGACCGTTTTTCTGATCAGCTGTAAGCTGCGACTTGTCATCCGTGCCGGCAATCCTATTCATGTCGACATTTCCGGCGTTATAGGCCTCAAAAGCCTTTACCGAAAGCTCTTCTGTATGAACTGCCCGCACATCGGCCGATGAAACGCCCTGGTTCCTCCTGTGTTCAAGCAGCGCATCATCCAACTGCTTCTGCCAGGAAAGCGTCTCCGAATCACCCAGAAGGAAATCTCTGGCCTCAGCTCCCGGAAGCCCCTTGCTTGATTCGGCACGGGATGGTGCATTTCCCGTACCGACACTTTGAGGTGATATTCTTCTGCTGCCGTTTATGGCACCCATTACCTCGCCGGATCTATGCTCGACGTTTACATCACGTACCCCCTGCTCGGCGCCCATCAGGCCCATCAGGCCGGGGCCAGTGATATCGCCTATCGCTTTGCCTCTAAAATCATTCTCCCATGTCGATTTAATTAGATAGAAGGTATTTGCGCGCTGCATGTCACTCAAAGGCTTTTCCAGACTGCTTACCATTGTTGAAAAGCCCTGACCGTAGCACGATATCCTCTCCTGCATCCGCTCAAAGGTATCCACTCCCCCGAAGCCTTCCATATAGGCGGAGTACCTCGACGCCTGAACAGGATCACCGTTTATCTTGGTGTAGACTTCATGGTCCTGCGAATTATCGATGCATATACCGGTGATTATATCGAGCGGTCCTGCGAACTCAGTATCTTTCAGAGCAGAGACCTTATTCAGATCAAAATCCGGCAGCCTGTAGTCGCTTATCTTTTCCATTCCCCTGCGCATGATACCGCCGATAAACTGTGCGGACTCCGCGGCAGATTTCGCAGGCGGATCGGCGACAGGCAGCGTAGTGAGCTTTTCATAGTCATTTATGAACTGATCGAAGAGACGGGGTATATCTTCCTTATGCCTATCCTCCAGGTGAATCAGATCATCGACCGTGAAGTTCTCCTGAGTCCCCAGCAGATACATATAGAAATCGTTTATGGGTGAATTTCTGCGGTTTATAGTTATCCCCGAGCGCGTCTGGATCCGTGCGATCCTTTCGCAGTAATCCTTTATCGCCTCTTCAGGCAGGTTGTTCCAAACCTTCCTTGCCTGTTCATTATCAAGCGGTTTATATGGTGTCACGTTAGCCATGATCTTCTCTCCTCATTCTTCTGATAGTTTTAAAACCGGATATTATTATATACGATTCATGAATTTTTTTCACATGGATTATTTGGGTGATCCGGTGCTTTTTATTCCTGATCCTGTGGGTTACGGCGCTTTATAAGCCTGCTTCGGCGGGTTACGGCGCTTGATAATGCATCGAAAAAAAAAAGAGGAGCTTAAAAGCTCCTCTAATCCACGGAGACGAAGGGATTCGAACCCTTGTGCCGGGATTAACCGACAAACGCATTTCGAGTGCGCCGCGTTATGACCACTTCGCTACGTCTCCATATATAGAAAAATTCCAAAAGTGGATATTCCTTCACTTCCGGAATTCTCTGAATACAGGTGCGGGACGGATTTGAACCGACGCATCAGGGAGTTGCAGTCCCACGCCTTACCACTTGGCTACCGCACCACGTCGTCATTCGCTTCGCTATTGTTCGAACCTCGTAAACTCGGTTCTCACTACCGCTTCGCGATGACTCCTTTTCCCCGAAAATTTCGCTTCGCTTAATTTTCGGGGGCCCCATAACAGCCTTCTCGAAAATTTCGCTTCGCTCCGATTTGCGGGGGCCCCGTAGAGGGTCAATGTGTCTATAAACACATATCGGGTTTCGATGTTTCCATCGAAACCCGAACTCCCCGAGTAGGGCTCGAACCTACAACCCCTCGGTTAACAGCCGAGTGCTCTACCATTGAGCTATCGAGGAATATAGTCGATTCCTTAACCACCGAATAATGAACACCCGGAATGATAGCAAGACATATCATGGTCATAAGGACTCCTCCCATGCTTCGCATGGGTCCCTCCTCATGACGACAAGTACAAGCCCTCGATCTATTAGTACGCATCAGCTGAACATGTTACCATGCTTACACACTGCGCCTATCTACCTCGTACTCTCC
>JAILGA010000061.1 GCA_024697225.1 Lachnospiraceae bacterium | reverse complement strand
ATTATTTCGATGAGTCAGTCATGGATGATTATGAGGCGCTTTGGACAGATTATCCTAATTACAGGATAAGGCATAACGAGGATATGCTTCCGCTGTTTATAGATAAACCCATGATGTATCCAAAGGGTGAGAGATTTCAATACAATAATACGGGATATGTACTGCTCGCTCTGATCATTGAAAAGGTCACGGGATCTGATTTTGACATATATCTGAAAAGAAATGTTTTTGATCCGTGCGGGATGAATTCAGCCGGATACTTTGAATTTGATAAACTGCCTGCAAAATGCGCAAACAGTTACATCTATTGCCCTGACACAAAAGAGTATCGCACAAATATTTATTCAGTTGGTGCCAAGGGCACCGGTGACGGAGGAGCATTTGTTACGGTAGAAGATATCGTAAAATTCTGGAAAGGACTGATCGGGCATAAGCTGCTCTCTGAGAAAATGGTATCGGAGATGTTTTCCAAACAGAGCGGTGACGGGAAGGATCCGGAAGAAGGATATTACGGTTTTGGAGTATGGATCATCGACAATCCGGACGGGCAGGACTATGTGTATATGCAGGGTTGCGATGACGGAGTGAGCGCAATCTCTGAATACAATCCCAATAACGGAATGATCACCGTCATGCTCAGTAATTATGGAGATAATGTGTGGTCGCGGATGAGAAAAGTCCGTATGGAAATGTACGTGAATGGCCGATCATAATATGGTGGGGGTGAAATAGCATTATATTACAGGAAGAAAAATGCGAGAGGATGATATGATGACAGAAACAGAAAGACTCCTGCTAAGAGAGTATACGTTGGATGATCCTGATGCGCTTTATGAAATAATGTCGGATACAGAGACAATGTTGAAGACTGTAGAAATACTGGGTGCAAACCGGTTTGATAATTATACAAAGACCCGTGACGGCAGCAGAGCGGTCATCGTACAGGACGGAAAGATCCTGCTTACGCATGAACTTAAGTCCGGATGGTGGCTGCTTCCGGGCGGCGGAATGGAAGAAGGAGAGACTCCTGAAGACTGCGTGATCCGCGAGGTTCTGGAAGAAACAGGACTGATCGTTCGCCCGACAAAGCATTTTCTGACGCTTCACGAATATTATGAGGAATACCGCTATACCGGGTATTTCTTTGTCTGTGAAGTGATGAAAAAAGGACAGATGAACCTGACAGACGAGGAAAAGCAGCGCGGGGTACAGCCGGAATGGATCCCTTTGCAGGATGCGATCGAGCTGTTCTCAAAACATGAATTATACGCGGATATAAGTGAAGAGAAAAGAGGTGCCTATCAGCGGGAATACATAGCACTTAAAGAGTATATGAATCTCAATAGTGGAAGCTGCTTGTACCGGATGGAAAAGAAAGCGACGCTACAATAAGATCCATCCTTAATCATACCTCCGGAATAATTGATGGTGAGGACTCTTTTTACGGACTTCGCCGTAATGATCCCGAGGTCGGTTTATTGGATGTTTTAGAGGGCAGGACACCATACAATAAGCGACGCGCATCCTCGGAAAAGCAACCCGGAACCGAGTTTGAATACAGTGATGCGGGTTACTGTGTGCTGCAATTGATGATTCAGGAGGTCACGGCCTCCGGCTTTGAGGAAATTGCAGCCGGATATGTTTTTGAGCAGGGAATCTGCGCAGGAAATGATAAGGCCGACAGAGAACTTTTCGTGGGTCGGCCTCGGCCTGTTCCTGCGGGGCGACGATACGCTGGTGTCGCAGGGCTGGGGAGAAAACGGACAGAGTATGTTAAAAATGAATTTTGTGTCCGGAGAGATTTCTGTTGTGATGACAAACATGGATCCCGGTGTTGATCAGACTGAGTCAGGAGTAGAACAGCTTACGAAATTGTAAGTTTTTTTCGCAACATAAACGACATAGGAGCAGATAAAGGATTATGTATGGGAACAGGCGAGGTTCTGCGTTTCCACGCTGTATATTTCTCAGGTAAAGAGAAAATGCGGACCTGAGCAAATGAGTATCAAAGCATATTTGAAACAAAAAACAGGAGTACTCTGACTTTTCAGTTTTGTTGATGACAAATCGCAATTAATAAGGAAAATGAAGATGAATAAAATGTTGTTTACAGTTTCGGCTGCTACTATACTTGGCCTTGCATTCTTTATATCCGGCTGCGGCGGCTTGCATCGCGAAACTCCTAAGGATGCGGTGCGATTGTCGGATGCATCGGTGGGAGATATTGTGATATTCGGAGACATCAGGTGGTATGTGATAGCCAAAACAGAGGCAGGCTATACGCTTTTGAGCGAAAAACCTGTGATAAAACAGGCATTCAGAAAATCAGGATATGGTGTTCTCACCAGTACATGGGATGAATCCACCGTGCGGTCCTGGCTAAATGAGAAGTTTTACAACACCTTCACGGAAGAGGAAAAGGCGTTGATCGCAAAGACGCACAATGTCACTTGCGACAGCATGGAATACGGCACCGACGGCGGAGGCGATACAGATGATCATATCTATCTGCTAAGCGTGAATGAGGCAAATGCTCTGGATCACAGTGTGCGAAAATGCGGCAGCTGGTACGAACTTGATTACCAGTGGTGGTGGCTTAGATCACCGGGAGCGAATACAAGCTATGTGACCTATGTTGGTAAAGGCAAGGATGGAGTGATTGATCCCGCCGGAGATATTGCGGGCAATAACTACGGTGCCGTCCGTCCTGCGCTGAATCTCCGCATTGCGGATCATACTGTCCCGACGATGATGAACAGAACTCCCGGGGAAGTGGAGGCTGAGCTTCAGGCGATATCCGATTCACAGATTGATGATGTGGTGGCATTTGGCAGATATACCTGGTATGTAACAGACAAAGCGGATGGTATCTGCACCCTGCTCTGTCAGGGACCGGTTGCGGATATGCCGTATCATGACACCAAAACGGATATCACATGGGAAAACTGTTCTGTGCGCAGATGGCTCAATGAGGATTTCTATAACATCAAATTCTGTGACGGAGAGAAAGCAGCGATAGTGACCACACATAACACATTTACCGAAGACGATTTTCATTATGAGACGAACTGCGGAAATGACACCGATGACAAGGTATATCTGTTCTCTTATACAGAGGCAATGGCCGTCAGCGACGATACAAGGGATTGCGGCATCGACTGGTGGATGAGGACACCCGGAAAGTATCAGTATAACGCGGAATATATCGGGTTAAGATCACCGGATACGATCGGCAACTATGTTGACAGTCACATGGCGGTCCGCCCTGCAATAAGAGTCAGATACAGTTAACTGTTACAAAGAAAAAGCAATGCAGCGGATAAAAAACGGCTTTGCAAGACAACATTACCCGGCACCGTTTGATGAAGCAAGGATCGGACAATGGATTGAATGGAAGCTGGAGACACGGCTATGCAAAAGAAGCCGCGAAAGCCGTCAGAGATTGGGCTTTTGAGAATAAGGATGGGAATAATAATGAATGATCTTAAAACAAAGCAATTTCAAATATTAACAGACATAGATCTGGCATGGAAACTCATGACAGATGTTTACGATCATGAGGAGACCAACGGGATGGCCGCTCCGTTTTTCGAGTATGCGATCATCAGTTCATGGCTTGATAAGGATTACCTCAGATTAAACCGGTTCTGGATGGACGGCAGTCT